>NZ_LUJK01000024.1 GCF_001601825.1 Limnobacter sp. CACIAM 66H1
ACAAGGCGCACCGTATCGTAGGCTGAGTGGGTAATTTTTTTCTCGACCATGTGCACAGCCGATGAAATTGGTGCAATCGGGCGAATCTTTTTCAACACTGAAAACGGGATGTCTGCAATTCGACGATGCACGCCCTCAACCTGACGCGTACCTTGGTCGAGCGTGGCGGATACCAAGTCAACGATGCCGCGCAAATGCGGTTCAAGTGACTTTTTACGGGACATACAAACCTCTTTGGGCCTTGATTGTTGTTGATCGAATTCTAGAAGAGATTCAAATTCAGCGGTAGGCAAACCATTCCACTGTAAAATACCGAAATTCAGAGACAGATTCAAACATTGTGGCAATCATCATTTACGACCTGGAGTGTGAATACTCCCACCGCTTCGAAGGCTGGTTTCGATCCAACGAGGATTTTGACGACCAACGTGAACAAAAACTGCTGACCTGCCCCGAGTGCGGCACCTCGGCAATTCGCAAAGTACCGTCCAAAATCAACATCGGCGGCAAGGCCCCGCTGGAGCACAAGAAGGGCGACGCGAGAAGCTCTGATTCACCAGCGGCACCCGCAGTACAAAAGCCAAATTCAGTGGATGTGGCCACAGCCTTCGTCATGGCCCGTCAGGCCATTCAGGCCTTGATTAATCACTCAGAAGATGTGGGTGACCGCTTTGCGGAAGAGGCCCGGAAAATTCATTATGAAGAGGCCCCTGTTCGTGCGATTCGAGGGCAGGCCAGTCCCGAGGAATTTGAAGAGTTGCGCGATGAGGGCATTGAAGTAATCGCCTTGCCTGTACTACCTAGCGAAGAAGAATTGAACTGAACTCAGCGGCCATTGATGCCGCTTATTTGACGCGCCTTTTCTCAAGCTTGCGAGCCAGCGTGCGACGGTGCATGCCCAGACGGCGTGCTGTTTCCGAAATATTGAAATCAGTTTCCACAAGTACCTCGTGGATTCGCTCCCATTCCAGGTTTTTGATCGACGTAGTCCTGTTCGTCAATTCAACAGGTTCACTGCCTGCCACATGGCCGAAAGCTGCTTCGATGTCGTCTGTGTTCGAGGGTTTGGCCAAATACTGGCAGGCCCCCAGTTTAATGGCCTCAACAGCCGTGTTGATGCTTGCAAATCCCGTTAACACCACGATCAGCATGGACGGGTTGTGTGCATGCAGGGCCTGAACGCAATTCAGTCCAGAGGAGTTCCCACTGAGCTTCAAGTCCACCACTGCATGGGTTGGAGTTTGCTTCAAGAGGAGGCTCTGCATTTCTTCCTGGCTGCTGGCGTGAAGCACCTTGTAATCACGTCGCTCAAATGATCGTTTTAAAACACGTGCAAACGCCTCGTCGTCTTCAACCAGCAACAAAAGCCTTTCCGTACTGCTACTTTGGCTCATGGCGATTTGTTCTCCTGCAAAATCATGGCGTTTAGCGGCAGGGCTATCACCACTTCCGCCCCACCCTCTTGTCGATTGGTCACGGTCAAAGTGCCGCCCAGTGTTCGCGCCACATTCATGACCAGAAACAAACCAAGACCGCCACCCGGGCGACCCTTGCTCGAATTGTAGGGCGTACCCACCTGTTCAAGAATATCAGTCCTGAAACCCGGACCTTGATCGGCGACAGTTAAAAACAATTGTTCACGATTTTTGGACACTTCAAATCGCAACCAGTTCGGTGACACTTCCAGTGCGTTGTCCAGCACATTGAACACCATTTGCTTCACAGTCGAATCAAACGCAACGGTGAATTCCTCCTCAATGCTGTTGGTGTATTCAAAGTGTTGGGCCGGGCGGCTGCTCTCCCATTCCTCGACCAAATTTTCAAAGAATTCATTCAGGCTGGTTTTAGAGGAAGACTCCCCACGCGTTTCGCCTGCCGACAATAAAATGCCACTGACAATGCTTTTACAGCGCATCAACTGCCCTTCAATTTCCTCGATTTCTTCCAGCATGGCTGGGTCGTTTGAAAATTGAGGCATCCGTTTCCAGTCGCCCAACACCACAGACATGGTGGCCAAAGGTGTACCCAGTTCATGCGCGGCGCCACTGGCCAACAGACCCATTCGCACAATGTGCTCTTCCTCTGCAGCGCGTTGGCGCAGACTGGCCAGCGCCGCATCTCCCGCGCGCAGATTACGTCCGATTCGGGTAATGAAGATCACCAGAAGCGCTGCATTCAGTACAAAACAAATCACCAGGCCTGTCGCATACAGGTCAGCAAGCTTGTAGGTGCTGTTCAACGGCCACACCAGTGGCTTGTTAACAATCGACAAGAAAGCCAGACACACCGTGGTAATGGCCACGACCAGCCAGGTCGACTCAGCGCGCAACAGCACCGCGCTTAAAATGACCTGCAACAGAAACAGAAACACAAAAGGATTGTTAATACCGCCTGTGAAGTAGAGCTGAGCAGTCAGGCTTGCAATATCCACCAACATGGCTAGAAACAATTCGCGATTGCTGACCACGCGTTCTTCGTGCCAGCGAAGGTGACTGCCAATGTTAAAAGCGATCAGGCACACCATCACCGCCAGCATATTGAACATTGGCAACTGTATGCCGAATCCCCAGGTAGCGACGAGAATTGTGGCAATCTGACCACCCACCGCCAGCCAGCGCAGGTGAATCAAATGCAACATGTTTTTGTGGCCGGTTTCATTCAACACGTTTGTTTCATCAAACGCACTGGCACCTTGCCGAATGGAAACAATGTCGGAATTTATGGCCATTGAAATGCGAATCCTGCTGGGAAACCTGAAAAAGCGGGAACTGACTTTGGCGATTTATTTGCGATTCAGCCAAACAGTGATACCCGCCACCATCAAGGCCAAAGCATACCAAGTGAACGCGTACACCAAGTGGCTGTTGTGAAACTTGATGACGGTTAATCCATCCACTGGATAAGTTTTGGGGGTAAATCCCGTAATTTCTTCTCCAAGGTTGCGTGGCGTGCCCGCATCAATAAAGTATGGGGCAACAGACTTCAAATTGTGATGCTTTGAAAGCGCTTCAATGTCACGTGAGTACCAGCGATTGCCCGCCGGGTCGTTCTCTCGCAAAAATGCGCCACCCGTTTCGCTGAGTCTTAGCAAGCCACGCACCTCAAACTGGCCATCGGTGTTTTCAACAGTCATCGGGTCGGCTTCATTCACCGGAATGTACCCCCGGTTAATCCATACAATCTCGCCGTTGGCCTGGCGCAGGGGCGTGAGCAACCAATGCCCGGCCCCCAATACCGTGGTGGCTTGCACACGCGTGGTGTACTGAGGCAGCAAGGCACCTTGCAGTTTCACGTTCAGATATTCATGGGTATCACGACTGACAGCTGGCCATTCGGCTGCCATCGGTGCATCAACAGGTGGAGCATGCACCCGGTTTTCAACCCGCTCAATGAGGTCGATCTTGTAGTCAAGCCTGAAAACCTGCCAAGTACCGAGCGAAAGGAATACGGTGAAAAAAAAGGCCGCCAGGGCAAAGCCCAGCAGCCTTTTCATTGAACTGGATGCATGCACTGAATGGGGCTTTGACACATCATTCATCCTGCACCACACTCCTTCACTTCAACTGTTGAATCGACTCAATGGCCTCATGATTCATGCCCGGCATCATGTTGGTGTTCAAGTGGTACATCACCCAAATTGAACCCACCAGCGTGATCACCACAATAATCAGGGTGAACATCAAGGCCAGCATGGTCCAGCCACCTTCGGATTTGCTGTTCATGTGCAGGAAGTAAACCATGTGCACCACCATTTGAACAGCACCCAGCGCCAGAATCACCAAAGCCGTGGTGGTCGAACTTTCAAACACGCCGCCCATCACCAAGGCGAACGGAATCACCGTCAAAATGACAGCAAGCACGAAGCCGATGGTGTAATCGCGCATGCTGACATGCACTTCATCTTCATCATCGTGATGATCGTGATGGTCGTTGACGTCGTGTGGATGTGCGCTCATGGCAATACTCCCATCAAATAAACGAAGGTAAATACACCGATCCAGATCACGTCCAGGAAGTGCCAGAACATGGAAAGGCACATGACGCGGCGGCGGTTTTCAACAATAAGACCGTGCTTGTTCAATTGGAACAACAACACAACCAGCCAGATGATGCCGAAGAACACGTGCAAACCATGGGTACCCACCAGTGCAAAGAAGGCGGTCAGGAAACCACTGGTTTGCGGTGTGGCACCAATGCTGATGAAATGCCAAAATTCGTAGATTTCAACAGCCAGAAACGCCAGACCAAGCACGCCGGTGATGGCAAGCCACTGAATGGTTTTCTTCAGGTTGCGGTTTTGCATGCCTACCATAGCCACGCCATAGGTGATTGAACTGAGCAACAGGAATGCTGTGTTCAGGGCCACCAGATTCAGGTCGAAAATTTCCGCGCCCGTCGGGCCACCGGCATAGTTGCGACCAATCACTGCATAGGTCGCAAACAGACAGGCGAAGATCAAACAGTCGCTCATCAGGTAAATCCAGAAACCCAGCGAGGAACCGTTTTTCGGATGGTGGTCTTTCACGTAATAACGTGAACTTGGATCAGCCGATGCAGTCCCGGCTGCATTCATCGCTGAATTCATCACTAAATCAGACATGGGCTTGCTCCAGTTTCGTACGCGCGTCTTCGGTGCGGGCCACTTCATCGGCCTTGATGTAGAAGTCGCGTTTGTAATTGAATGTGTGTGCAATCACGGCCACCAACAAGGCCACTGAAGCACCTGCAGCCAACCACCAAATGTGCCACACCAAGGCAAAACCGATCACAGCGCTGATTGCCGAAATAATGAAGCCTGCAGCGGTGTTCTTGGGCATGTGAATATCGACAAAGCCACTGGTTGGTCGCTTGTAACCGTTTTTCTTCATGTCAGCCCACGCGTCCGTGTCGTACACCACGGGAGTGAATGCAAAGTTGTACTCTGCGGGTGGGCTTGAGGTAGCCCATTCCAGCGTACGACCACCCCAGGGGTCACCGGTGGTATCGCGCAACTTGGCGCGATCACGGTATGTGGCATAGAACTGCATGATCATGGCGGCAATACCCACTGCAATCATGGCTGCACCCAGGGCTGCAATCTGGAACCAGATCTGCAGGGATGGATCGTCAAACTGGCTCATGCGACGTGTAACACCCATGAGGCCCAACACGTACAGCGGCATGAAGGCGAAGTAGAAACCGATCACCCAGAACCAGAAAGACACCTTGCCCCAAAATTCATTGAGCTTCACACCCAGCGCTTTGGGTGCCCAAAAGTTGATGGCTGCGAACAGGCCAAACAACACGCCACCGATAATCACGTTGTGGAAGTGAGCGATCAGGAACAGGCTGTTGTGCAACACAAAATCAGCGGGGGGTACCGCCAGCAACACACCTGTCATGCCACCGATTACGAAGGTAATCATGAATGCGATGGTCCACATCATCGGCAACTCGAAACTGATTTTGCCTTTGTACATGGTGAACAGCCAGTTGAATATTTTCGCACCCGTGGGGATGGAAATAATCATCGTGGTAATGCCGAAGAATGCATTGACGCTCGCACCGCTACCCATGGTAAAGAAGTGGTGCAACCAGACCAGGTAGGAAAGAATGGTAATTACGACCGTGGCGTACACCATGGAGCTGTATCCAAACAGGCGCTTGCGGCTGAACGTGGACACCACTTCAGAGAACACGCCAAACAGCGGCAGAATCAGGATGTAAACCTCGGGGTGCCCCCAAATCCAGATCAAATTCACGTACATCATGGAGTTGCCACCCAGATCGTTCGTGAAGAAGTTGGTACCCAAATAGCGGTCCATGGTCAACATGCCCAATACAGCAGTCAATACCGGGAAGGCAGCAACAATCAACACGTTGGCACACAGCGATGTCCACGTGAAAATCGGCATTTTCATCAGGCTCATGCCAGGGGCACGCATTTTCACGATGGTCACGATCAGGTTAACACCCGACAGCAGGGTACCAACCCCCGCGATTTGTAAGGCCCAGATGTAATAGTCGACCCCCACATACGGACTCTGAAAAATTCCAGACAAAGGTGGGTAGGCCAACCAGCCGGTCATGGCAAACTCGCCCACGAACAGGGATGCCATGATCAGCGCCGCACCCATGGCGGTCATCCAGAAGCTGAAGTTGTTCAGGAATGGGAACGCCACATCGCGTGCACCAATCTGCAACGGGATCAGGTAGTTCATCAGACCCGTGATCAAAGGCATGGCCACAAAGAAGATCATGATCACGCCGTGGGCCGTGAAAATTTGATCGTAGTGATGCGGCGGCAGGAAGCCTTCATTGCCGTTAAACGCAATGGCTTGTTGGGCACGCATCATGATGGCGTCTGCAAAGCCACGCATCATCATCACCAAGCCCAGGATCATGTACATGATGCCGATTTTTTTGTGGTCGATACTGGTGAACCAGTCATTCCACAGCGTACCCCACAAACGATTCTTGTGAATCAGGGCCACCAGACTGATACCGATCAGAATGGTCACAGCCAACGTACCCATGATGATGGGGTCGTAATATGGAATCGCGTTAAGCGTTAGCCGCCCGAATATCGGGCTTGTTTCAATTGGATACTGAGTCATAGCCGTTCTTCTCGGATGAAGTAATGAGTGGAAGCGCGTCCGCGTTGGGTGCAATGGTGCACATGGCTTCGTTGATCAGGATTGCCAGTTCGTCGGCTGACAAATTGGTGCGATTGCGCATTGCATCCGCCATCATTTGGGTATCCATGCACACCGTGCCTTCGACTACGCAACGGTTCACAATGGCGTGAAACAGGTTTTGCTCCACGTTGCCAAAGTACTCCACTGGGTGCTTGGTGGTGGGCTTTTCAAGATCGATATACTCTGCACGGTCCAATGTTTGGCCAGCAGACTTGACCTCAGCGACCCATTGATCAAAGTCACGCTCACTGACGCCGCGATATTTGAAGCGCATGTGTGAAAAACCCGCGCCGCTGTAGTTGGCCGAGAAACCTTCCCACTCGCCCGGCTCGTTAATCACGGCATTCAACGTAGTTTCCATGCCGGGCATGGAATAAATTTGACCGGCCAGCGCAGGAATGTAGAACGAATTCATGACGGTGCTGGAAGTAATCTTGAAGCGCACGGGCACATTCACGGGGGTTACCAGCTCATTCACGGTGGCAATTCCTTGCTCTGGGTAAATGAACAACCACTTCCAGTCCAGCGATGTAACCTGCACAACCAGTGGCTTGTGGTCGGCTGGCAGCGGTGTGCTCGCGTCAATCCGATCCAATGGGCGATAGGGGTCGAGTTTGTGGGTACTTACCCAAGTGACCAAACCCAGGATGATAATGATCAGCAAGGGCGCGCCCCAAATCACCAGCTCCAGCTTGGTAGAGTGGTCCCATTCAGGATCGTACTCGGCTTGTGAGTTGGCTTTGCGATACTTCCAGGCAAAAAAACAGGTGAGAAAAATGACCGGCACAATGATGATCAACATCAACACTGTGGACAGTACGATCAAATCGGCCTGTTGCGATGCAATGTCTCCCTTGGGATTCATCACAATGGTGTTACAACCTGCAAGCAGGAAAAGCGGCACCAGCAACAAAAGACTACGTTTCAGTGGCTTGAACATAATACCCAGCACAGTTAGGAAATGATTTCATGCTAATTTACTGACATGGGGTGGCGCTGGGCATTGGACATATTGTCCCAGTTGGCAAATTTCACTTTCAACCCATTGAAAATAAAAACAATATTGTCGCAAGCAAAGATTCGAGGAGAACTTCAAATGTCCGGCACAAGTACAATTCACGCAGAACAGGGCGTCACACCGGGCCACCATGGCAGCAACAGCAACGTTACGCCTGGAGAAATTGCCATTGGAGTGGTGATCGGTCGGGCTTCTGAATATTTTGATTTTTTTGTGTACGCAATTGCTTCGGTGTTGGTGTTTCCGGCGGTGTTTTTCCCGTTTGAAGATCCGCTCACCGGCACCCTCTACTCTTTCCTGATTTTTTCATTTGCTTTCATCGCCCGCCCCTTGGGCACTGTGGCTTTGATGATGGTGCAACAAAAATTCGGCCGGGAAACCAAATTGACCGTTGCCCTGTTCATGCTGGGTATCTCCACGGCGGGTATTGCTTTCTTGCCCAGCTATGCTTCGCTGGGCGCTGCTGCCATTGTGCTGCTGGCCGTGCTTCGAATTGGTCAAGGTCTCGCGTTTGGCGGCTCCTGGGACGGGTTGCCTTCGCTTCTGGCCTTGAACGCCCCTGAAAACAAGCGTGGCTGGTACGCCATGTTGGGCCAACTGGGAGCCCCCATCGGCTTCATCATCGCGGCTGGTTTGTTTGCCTATCTGTTGTTTGCGTTATCGACAGCTGACTTCCTGGACTGGGGCTGGCGTTATCCGTTCTACGTGGCATTTGCCATCAACGTGGTAGCCCTGTTTGCACGCCTGCGCCTGGTGGCCACCAGTGAGTACGCACGCTTGCTCGAAGAGCGCGAACTACAACCCGTGAAGGTCACTGAAATTGTGGGTTCGCAAGGCCACAACATTTTGGTAGGTGCTTTGGCTGCATTGGCCAGTTACGCGCTGTTCCATGTGGTTACCGTGTTCCCGCTGTCCTGGATTGCCCTGCACTCCGAGCGCTCCATTTCTGAATTCCTGGTCATTCAAATTGCAGGCGCGGTGTTGGCTGCCGGTGCTGTGGTACTCAGCGGCGTGATCGCCGACAAACTGGGCCGCAGAAACACACTGGGCTTCCTGGCCATTTTGATTGCTTTGTTCAGCTTCTTCGTGCCACACATGATGGACGGCGGCGACCACGGGCAAACCGCATTTATCCTGATCGGTTTCGTTCTGCTGGGTTTGTCTTATGGCCAGGCTGCTGGTGCTGTAACAGCAAACTTCAAAGCCAAGTACCGCTACATGGGTGCTGCGCTTACTTCTGATTTGGCCTGGCTGGTGGGCGCGGGTTTTGCGCCACTGGTGGCCTTGGGACTGGCCGCACATTTTGGTTTGGAATACGTCAGCCTTTACCTGCTTTCAGGCGCTGTGGGCTCACTGGCTGCGCTTAGCCTGAACCGTGCACTTGAACTGAAAGACTAAAGCTGAAAGTAATATGATTTTCAACACGCAATACCCGCTTGTGCAGGCGCCCATGGCGGGTGTGCAAACCAGTGCGCTGTGCATTGCGGTCAGCAATGCCGGCGGGCTGGGCTCCCTGCCCTGCGCCATGCTCACTGCCAGCCAACTTCGCACCGAATTACTGGCCATTCGAGAAGGCACACACAAGCCCTACAACGTCAATTTTTTTGCCCACACGCCACCGGAAATAGACGCAGCGCGCAACTTGAAATGGAAACACGCGCTAGCACCCTATTACAGTGAATTGGGTTTGAATATCGACGAATTCCCAAGTGGCCAAGGCAGAACACCGTTCAATGATGAATCTGCGGAATTGCTTGAAGAATTCAAACCGCCCTACGTCAGCTTCCATTTTGGTTTGCCCAAACCTGAATTGCTGAAGCGCGTGAAGGCCATGGGTGCACAAGTTATTTCGTCCGCGACGACGGTGGACGAGGCACTTTGGCTTCAAGCCCGAGGTTGCGACTTCATCATCGCCCAAGGTTTGGAAGCTGGCGGACACCGCGGGCACTTTCTGAACCATGATTTGAACCTGCAAATGGGCACTTTTGCCTTGCTACCCCAAATCGTCAAATCAGTGGATGTGCCCGTGATAGCGGCTGGAGGAATCGCGGATTCAAAGGGCGTAACCGCAGCCATGGCTCTGGGCGCAAGTGCTGTTCAAGTGGGTACTGCTTACCTGCTGGCACCGGAATGCAGCACCAGCGCCATTCACAGAAAAGCACTGCAAAGTGAGGCTGCACGCCACACCGCACTGACCAACCTGTTCAGTGGCAGGCCAGCACGCGGCATTGTGAACCGGGTGATGCGTGAACTGGGTGCACTGTCCGAATTTCCACCGGAATTCCCACTGGCCACACCTGGTATCGCACCGCTTCGGGCCAAGGCAGAAAGCATGGGGTCTGGTGATTTTTCGCCTTTGTGGGCTGGTCAAAACGCCAGTGCATGCAAGAACGCGAGCGCTGCGACAATTACACACGAGCTCGCGCAGGGGTTTTTAGGGCTGGGTGCCACAGGCTAAGTCCTGCATCCAAAAGGGTATTTTGGAAGTATAAAGGCCATATACATCCAATAAAAACCCACGAGACATGTCCCACCTATTTCAAGCCCCGAGGCGCAGACGCGCCCTGATTATATTGTGCGCTGCAATTGTGCTGGCAGCTTTGGGCTTTTACGTTTACAAACTCTCGGAAAAATCGGCCACGACAGTCAACCCGATTGACTCGGGATTCGCAAGAAGCATGCTGCTGCACCACGCGCAGGCCATTCAAATGTCGATGATGATGCGCGGTACCGCTTCACCTGAAATTCAGGCTTTGGCGCAATCCATCATCATGAAACAAACCCGTGAAATGGGTGTGATGGAAGGTTGGCTGACCGCGTGGAATGAACCATTGATGGTGGAAGGCCCCCCCATGGCCTGGGTTGAAAATGCCACCAATGTGCGTCACTTGGACGATCAGCTTTATCAAGCCCAATGCAAGGCCGATGGTGGTGCCATGGCAGGCGTGGCTACACCCGAGCAACTTGACCAACTCAAAAACGCCAGTGGCATTGAAAAAGAGATTCTGTTTCTAGAACTGATGCTGGCCCACCACCGCGCCGCGATCCCCATGGCCTGGTTTGCAAACCGAAATGCTCAAACAAGTCTGGTCAAAGCGCTGGCCAGCGCCATGATCCGCGACCAAGGCATGGAAATTGGCTGGATCCAATTGAAATTACAACAACTCAAAAAATCCTGAACTGGAGACATTCCCCATCATGTTGAAAAAACCGACACAAGTGGTAATGGCTGCCTTGTTGTTACCTACACTGGTAGCAGGTTGTCTGGGTGGTTCAGACAGCAGCAGTTCAACAAGCAGCGGGCGAACAAACCCAAACCAAGTGGTAGATGGTTTGAATGTAACTGCCACCCCGCAAGGTCAATGTGGCCCGGGCGCAAAGCCTGAAACAGGCATGCAAGGCCGTGTGTCACAGACAGATCACGATGCAGGTTTGGCTGCCGCGGGGTTTTCCTGCAATACGCAACTGGTGGGCTCCTTTGCACCAGAGCGTGTGATTGGTACCGTGGGCGGCTTCAAGGTTGAACGCTACCGTGACAAAGCTGGACGCGACTGTGCATTTGCCGACAGCACCTTGCTGTTCCCCACCAATATTCTGGACATGGAACTGGGCGTGAATGTGTTCGACATGAGCGACCCCACCAGGCCTGTGCGTACTGCCCGCCTTGTTACGCCTGCCATGCTGTCGCCGCATGAATCGCTGGTGGTCAGCCAGGAAGGTGGTGTGCTGGCTGCTGTGCTGGGCAACCCTGCGTTTGGCCCAGGCATCGTGGATATTTACGATGTGTCAGAAGACTGTCGCAACCCCGTGTTGAAATCGTCCACGCCTCTGGGTTTGTTTGGCCACGAAAGCGGCATTTCTCCAGATGGAAAAACCTTCTTCTCGGGCTCACCCTCCACCTCCACACTGGTGGCACTCGACATTTCCAATCCCAGCCTGCCGCGCCCATTGTGGGCCGGGCAATATTCATCACATGGCCTGTCGATCAGCCCTGATGGCAACCGCGCCTACGTGGCCAGTATTGCTGACCCCGCTGGTATGCTGATCCTTGATATTTCAGAAATTCAGGCCCGCAAGCCCAATCCGCAAGTACGTGAGGTTTCCCGACTCACCTGGGATACAGTAACCATTCCACAAAACGCCATCCCGTTTACTCGGAACGGCAAGCAATATGTGATGGAGGTGGATGAGTATTCAGGCGGCAATGGCGGCCCTATTCCTGTCGGCATTCATGGTCCCAATGTAGGTGCTGCACGCATTATCGACATTTCGGATGAAACAAAACCCAAAGTGATTTCGAACTTGCGGCTCGATGTGCACAACATCGCCAACCGCGAAGAAATTGCAAGTGACCCCGGTGCGCAGAACCCCACTGGCGGGTACGCCGGGCATTACTGCAACATTCCTACGCGAATCAACCCAACCATTGTGGCGTGCAGCATGATTTTGTCGGGCTTACGGATTTTTGATATTCGCGACCCAGCCAACCCTGTTGAAGTGGCTTACTTCAATGCGCCAGTGAAACCGCGTGTGTTAACGTTGCCCGCACCTGCCAGCAACTGGGCCATGTCCAGCCCGGCTTTTGTACCCGAGCACAAGGAAATTTGGTACACCGATGGCTATCAGGGCTTTTATGTGGTCAAAGTAACCAACAACGCATGGAAATAATTCAAACGGAAATGGCGCCAATGAACTTTCAATACCTTAATCTGGAGGTGGCCGAACGTGTGGCCACCGTCACCATCAACCGCCCAGACAAGGGCAATGCACTGGCCCCCGACGTACTGGAGGAAGTGACCCACATGTTCAATGCGCTGGGTATGCGCCAGGATGTGAATGTGATCGTGTTCACCGGGGGTGAGCGCTATTTTTCAGCCGGCTTCGACTTGAACGAAATTCGCAAGCTGGAGAAGGTGAGCAACGAGGCTTACACCGCTTTGTTTCATCGCGCCTACCGCGCCATCCTGTTTTGTGAGCAGCCCGTAATATGCGCCGTGGGTGGTGCGGCAATTGCGGGCGGTTTTGATTTGACCATGATGTGCGACATTCGGTATGCCTCCACTCGGGCCAAGTTTGGACAACGCGAAATTGTGCTGTCACTCACGCCCATCATGGACCCGCTGTGGCGCATCATCGGCATGGGCCGCGCCAAGGAAGTGGCACTAACAGGTCGTATTTACGACGCCGCAGAAGCCGAGCGCATGGGCTATGTCAGCAAGGTGTTTCCAGAAGGCGAATTGCTCAGTTCCGTTGCGCAAATTGCGCGTGACATGGCGCAGTACGACCGCGCCTGTCTGGCTGAAACAAAACGGCTTTCCAATGTAGTGCTGAATCAGGATTTGGACATGTCCATGCGCACGCAGGAATGGTTGTTCAGAAGTTACATCGGTTCAGAAGACAATCACCAACGCATTGACGCGCTGCAGGCGCAATTGGCTGCAGCACGAAAAGCAAAAAGTTAAACCCGTTCAACTGTAGCGCGCGAACTCTACAGGGTCGTGCGCGCAAAACAGCTCAACTTCATCGCCGCTACTTTTCACCAACTCACGCAAACGTGCCTGGGTCGCCACACGTTCGGCAGGCAGTGTTTGCACAAGCTTTTCAAAGAAAGCCACGCCAGCCGGCATGGGGTCCTCGTGCTTCAAGGCCACCTCACTTCGGTGAAAGTATGCGTCGCCACAATGCAAAAGCCACTTGTTGCCGTTCTTCACCGCCACACCCACATGCCCTCGAGTGTGTCCAATCAACGGCACCATCAGCAATTCCACACCGGCAATGGGTCGAATGGCCTGAAAGCCAAACCAGGTTTCGTTGGGTTTCTCGTGAATGTTCCATTTGGGCTTGTGTTCAAACTGCGCTTTTCTGAATCGCAATGAATCGCGCAGGCTTGGGTTTATAGCGTGGCGATGCTCGGGCTCGAACACATGCACTTGCGCGTCGGGAAAATCACTCAAGCCTCCAGCATGATCCAGATCAAGGTGAGTAGGCACGATGTGCTTGACATCGCCGGGCTTCAAACCCAAAGCCCTGATCTGCTCAATCGCTGTTTCTTCAAGGCGCAGCTGAGGAGCCAGCATAGCCACAAAGCCAGCACCCAAGCGCCTGTTGGGCTCCAATACATCGCCTGTACCCAAACCAGTATCTACGAGGATCAGGCCTTCTTCGCTTTCAACCATCAGGCAATGACACACCATTTTAGCCCGCTCGAAAAATCCACCGCTGCCATTGATCAATCGCTTGCAAACCGGGCACATGGTGCCGCAATTCAGGTGGTGAATTTTCATGAGCAAGGTTCCGTGTAGTTAGAGTAAGTTCAGTTTAAGTTGCAACACATGAATAATGCACGCAAGTTCTGATTTGCCCACTCAGTTGCTGATCTGTTGAACCAACAATTCAGCAAAATAGTCACAAGGCGGGCGTTTTGATTTCAGGCTTCTGGACAGCACCACCTCCACAGGCTGCAAAGGTGGCAAACCTTCAACTGTACCCAATCGGACCAAGTGCTCGGGCACGCCGCATTGCGCAAGTGGCGCAATCGCGAGGCCCGCATCGACCATGCTGACCAGTCCTTGCACGGCTGGGCTTTCATACGACATGCGATAGGGAATTTTTGCCTGCTGCAAAGCCTTCAGTGCATGGGCACGCGCGGTACTGCCCTCACCAAACAAGGCAAGGGGCAAGGGGCGCTCTTTCCAGATACTTTTGTTGCTGGCCGATCCAGCCCAAACCAAAGGCTCCATGCGCAACAGCACGCCCGGACAACCCTTGGTGCGTGTAATTACAGCCAGATCCACTTCATTGTCTTTGACCATTTGTGCAATGTGATGGCTTGGGCGACCTATCACTTGTATTTCCACACGGGGATAAGTCGCTGAAAATTTGCGTAACACCGGTGGCAGCAACGATGAGGCATAGTCGTCGGGCACACCAATGCTGACTCGCCCGGTGACTGCAGGCCGGGTTAGTTCTGCAAAGGCTTCATCGCGCAAAGCGAGCATTTGTCGGGCATAGCCAAGCAAGGTGTGTCCCTCTGCGGTCAATTCCAGGTTGCGCGTGTCGCGCAAAAACAAGGCCTTGCCCAGCAGGCCTTCAAGCCCCTTGATTTGCATGCTGACCGCCGAGGGCGAACGGTGCACCCATGCTGCGCCTGCCGCAAAACTGCCGGAATCCGCCACCGCCACCAGCATGCTCAATGCATCCAAATCCAGTTTCTTCATTTCATCAGCTTTTCTGATTAATCAATTTAATTTAATTCGTTTTACGAAATTTATCCAGTGTTGAATAATCCACTTCGCGATTCACCCAACAAGGACAATTGAAGTGAAAGACCTGAGTTCTCTGTATGCCTTTCTGGTGGTGGGAGGGTTGTTGTCCATCACGCCTGGCCCCAACATGATCTATGTGATCTCCCGCTCCATTACGCAAGGGCGACGCGCCGGGTTGACTTCGCTGGGCGGCGTGGTAGTTGGTTATCTTTTTTACATGTTTGGCGCAGCCTTCGGTATTACCGCCTTTTTTAAAACACAGCCCCATGCCGCACAAATTCTAAGTGCATGTGGTGCGGTATACATGGGCTGGCTGGGCTGGAATGCGATTCGCCCTGGGGGACGCTCCCCGCTTGAAATTCGTGAACAGCTACCTCAAGAGCATTCGGGCAAATTGTTTGCCATGGGGGCAACAACCAGCCTGCTTAACCCGAAACTGGCGCTGATTTTCCTTACCTTGCTGCCCCAGTTTATTGACGAAACACAAGGCCGGGTATTGGAACAGTCGCTTTTTTACGGCGGCTTGCTCATCGCGATGTTTGCAGGCGTGAATGCTTGCATGGCGATATTCTCTGGCAGCATGGCCAATTTCCTGGCCCGAAAACCCGCATGGCTCTTGGCACAGCGCCTGCTGATGGGAATTACTTTGCTTGCATTGAGTGCAGAGATGGCAATCCAAGCCATGGGTTGATATGCTTGGTCTGTTGTAGAGGTATTACCCAAGGAATTTGATCATGTCAAAAGCGGCCATGCCACTGTTTCCGCTCACCACAGTGTTGTTCCCACAAGGTGTTTTAAATCTTCAAATTTTTGAGGTTCGGTATCTCGACTTGATGAAAAAATGCCTGCGCGACAACACACCATTTGGTGTGGTCAGCCTGCTGGACGGCAACGAGGTGCGCCGCCCCGACGAGAAAATTCAACTGGCCAAGATAGGTACACTGGTCAACATTGAAAAACACGAGTTTGTGACTCCCACGCTGATAGAAATTTCAACAGTGGGCAGCCAGCGATTCAAGTTATTGAATGCCATGCAAGAGAAGAACGGTTTGTGGATGGGCGAAATTCAAACCTTGCCAGCCGACCCGGTGGTTGAAATTCCAGACTACCTCCAAGGCAGTGCAAATGCCCTGGCACGGTTGATCAACTCGATCGATGAAAATGAAATTGCTGAGGAACAGCTGCCATTTCGCAAACCGTACAAGTTGATGGATTGTGGCTGGGTGGCCAACCGCTGGTGCGAACTGTTGCCCTTGGACAAACCCACCAAGCTGCAATTGCTGGCTTTGGACAACCCTTTGCTACGCCTTGAGTTGATTGATGACACCCTTGCGGCACAGGGTTTATTGAAGAGTTGACCGAATCTACAAAGCAGCCTAACATTCGGCCATGATCACACATAACCGACTCACCGCAGCCTCACTGCATACTTTGCTGAACAGCAAGGCGTGCGGCCGCGTGCATGTCTGTCCGCCGGCCGCAGATTCCTCAGCCCGGCGATCACCCACCTCCCTCTGATTACGCGCACAAAATTCGCATCGCCGGGCACACCTCAAGCGCAACAGCCTGAGAGTTGAACCATGAACAAATTACACATGTCCGAAAGATGGATGAATGAGCTGGACCTGGCTCGCATCAACAAATTGAATGCACCGTTTCCGCCCGAGTTACGGGAGGCCATTGATGATGCAGAAGTGATCAAACCGCAGGAAATGCCTGCTGATGTCATTACCATGAACAGCCTGTTTACGATTGTCGAAAAAGAAAGTGGCTCGAGTAACAAACTGATGTTGTGTTACCCAAGCGATGCTGAACCCGCGAAGGGATTTATTTCGGTGTTGTCACCTGCAGGTGCCAGTCTGCTAGGGCGCAAGGCAGGCACATTGGCCCAATGGGCAACCCCCAACGGGGAACAACATTTTGCCATGGTAAAGGAAATATTGTTTCAGCCCGAGGCCAGTGGTGACTACACCACTTAAGGAAATCAGCCATTGGCAGTAATCACCACCTTGCCCACCACTTTCCGGTCGAGCAAATCCTGCAGGGCCTGAGCGCCCTGCGCGAGTGAATATACCTTGGACACCAAGGGTTTCAGTTTGCCCTCTTCGATCAAGGCAAACATTTCGCCCAGGTCTCTGATGAAGTCAAACAACTGACGATTCACAAACTCACCCCAAAATACACCCACAATTGATGCGCCTTTCAATAGGGGCAGGTTCAACGGAATACTGGGAATGTCACCGTCTGCAAAACCGATCACCAGATAGCGTCCGTTCCAGCCTATGCTTCGGAACGCAGGCTCGGCAAACTTGCCACCCACAGGATCAAAAATGACATTCGGACCTTTCCCGGCGGTGAGTTCTTTCACACGGTCGCGCAAATCTTCGGTGCTGTAATTGATCAGCTCATCAGCACCGTTTTCTTTGCAAATGGCCAGTTTTTCAGCACTGGATGCCGCCGCAATCACTTTGGCACCCAAGGCTTTAGCAATTTGAATCGCAGCCAGGCCTACACCACCCGCAGCACCCAACACCAACAGGGTTTCGCCCTCTTTCAATTGGGCGCGGCCCTTCAGTGCATGGTAGGAAGTACCATAGGCCAGAGTGAAGGATGCAGCCGTTTCGAAACTGATTACGGGCGGCATGGGAATGATCTGCTTGGCCTGCACCAGCACCTTCTCGGCGAAGGCACCATGGGTGCACATGGCAATCACACGATCACCCACTTTCACATTCTTGACGCCCTCACCGAGCGCAGCCACCACACCTGCCAATTCAGCGCCTGGCGCAAACGGCAACGCAGGTTTGAACTGGTATTTGCCCTGAATGATCAGCGCATCCGGAAAATTGACACCGGCTGCTTTCATGTCCACCACCACTTGGCCAGGCCCCGGCTGCGGGTCGGCTGTTTCCTGGAACACCAAGGTGTTGGGCAAACCCAGGCTGTTGCACATCAATGCTTTCATTGTTTTTTCTCCTCTTTACTTTTTTATTTGGGCAGCGTCGGGTTTTGCTGATTCAGAATTTCTTTCATCCGGGTTTCAATCACCGGGAACATGTAGCTGTGCGGAATCACATAGAAGCGCTTTTCAGAAATCGCATTGAACGTTTCTACTGCCATGTCATCGGCAGTCAATTGCCCGCTGGCAATGGCTTTCCCAATGCGTTTGTTCAACTGCGCCGTCAAACCTTCAATCGGCTTGGTTTGTGCCACATCACTGGGCCGGTTGCGTTCAGAATTTCCAATACCAGTGGGCACCCAAGCCGGACATAACAAAGAAACGCCGATGGGCGATTGGGTCATTTGCAATTCAAGGCTCAAGGTCTCGCTCAGCGTAACCACGCCATGCTTGCTGACGTTGTAGGCCGCCATACCGGGGTTGGACACCAGGCCCGCGACTGACGCGGTGTTGACAATGTGCGCAGGGCCACCTTGCGCCTGCATGCGCGGCAGGAACTCCGATATGCCGTGCACCACACTCCACAAATTCACTTGCAGAATCCATTCCCAATCGGCCACTGTGTGTTCCCAAGTGGTGCGCGCTAAAGCGACACCTGCGTTGTTGAACAACAGGTGCACACCATTGAACCGGTCATACGCCGCATCAGCCAGTGCCTTGATTTCTGCTGCGTGACGCACATCGGTACGCAAAGCCAGTACACGATCAGCGGGAAGACTCAGCTGTTCTGCTGCGGCTTGAAGTGCAGCCTCATCGATATCGGCCAACACTAGGCTCATGCCTTGTGCAGCGGCGTGTTTGGCCAATGCAAAACCAATACCGCTGGCCGCCCCGGTGATCACGGCGGTTTTGCCGTTGAAGTTGTTCATTGTTTGTTGTCTCCAAATTGCTTGTCGTTTTAATCATAGACCTGCCAAGCGATCCACACCGTTACTGCAGCAGATAATTCACCGGAGTTAAATTGGGAGGCAAATCTTCTTTGTTCAGGCTTTCCAGCAAGTCCACTTCAATGACACGAACCAGTGCATTCAAAGGCAAGTCGTTGTCGAGCAGTCCAAACGGTTCCTCCAATTCATCGCCCAGGTAATCAAGACCAAAAAAGGTGTATGCAATGGTAGCCACAATCAAGGGGGTCAAAAAATTTAGGCTGGGTGCCAGTGAAAAAGGAAGCAGTAAACAGAACAACCATGCGGTACGCCTTAACAACAGGGAATATGCAAAGGGTGTTGGCGTAGTTTTTATGCGTTCGCATGCCCCCTGCACAGCGGCCAGCGCACTCACCTTCTGGCTCAGAATTTGATACACGATGTCAGAAATCAAACCTTGACGGTACAAGTCCGCCAAGCGTGCATCAAATGACTGCAGAACCGCATTGGGCACATTGCGGGACTTCTTTATCGACGTTTTGTCAGATTCATTCAGCCATTTCGAAACCGCCTGTGCTTCATCTTGATCACGAAGACGGGCGGCCAAAGCATGAGAAAACCCAATCAACAAACTGACCAAAACTTCGCGCTGGGCCACATTTGGAAACAGTGCTGCAAGCTCCCGGGCCAAATTACGGGAATACACGATCAAATCGCCCCAGTGCTTGCGTGCCTCCCACCAACGATCGTAGCAGGCATTGTTTCTGAAACCTAAAAATACTGATAACGCCAAACCCAAAATGGAAAAGGTACCCAGGCCGGCGTTCAGGAATTCTATGGGTTCTCCATGGGACCACCACACCACAAGGCATGACAACAATGCAATGGCCAACACTTTCCAGGCAATGTGACGAACCACGGAACCACGGAGGATGAATAGGAGCTGATACGCACGGGGGCGGGGTCGAACAATCATGGTGCACTTGGCTGCAGCAGTAATAGACCTATCGATTATTGCCCAAGTCTGGCCGTTAGATGGCACCGATACGACGATCTCTTTTCAAGAACAGAAAATCATGTTGGAATTTGAGAATGAAACACACCACCTCCAGTCTTCGGGTATTTATTCTCCTCATCGGCTTGCTGCTTGGTCCGCCAAGCTGGGCTGCCTGTAACTACGCCCCCATACCCAATCCCCACCCTGATGGCATCGGCAAATCTTATTGTGATCGCCATATTTCGAAGGTCATGGGCTGGCAAGGCGCATCCTGGCTTGAGCGGCCACAGCGTCTTCAAGAAGAGCGCACTGATTTACTGATCCAAAAATTGAATTTAAAACCCGGCATGGTGGTGGGTGACATCGGCGCTGGCACCGGGCATATTTCGACCATGATGACTGAAAGAATTGCGCCCGATGGAGTTGTTTGGGCGGTCGATATTCAACCGCAAATGATCAAGATGCTACAAAAGAAGGCAGAGAGTTTGCCCAAAGGCCGACTGCAAATTCGGCAGTCCAGCGAGAAGAACCTGAACCTGCCCGACCGAATATTGGATGTAGCAATCATGGTGGATGTGTACCACGAGCTTGAATACCCACGCGAGACGCTTCAATCATTGATGAAAGCGGTAAAAAGGGGCGGAAAAATTGTATTTGTGGAATACCGTGCCTTTGACCCCGATGTACCGATCAAAGCGCTTCATACCATGAGCGTTGCACAGGTTCAGAAAGAAGCCGAAGACCTGGGGCTGAAATATGAAAAAGCAGAAAGCCTGAGTTGGCAGAACATGATTACTTTCATCAATCCGTAGATGAATCATTCAACCAGCGCAACACACCTTGCCCGGCAGCCATTCCTGTTGCAAAACAGGCAGTGAGCAAATAACCACCTGTAGGTGCCTCCCAGTCCAGCATTTCACCTGCGGCAAAAGTGCCGGGCTTGTTGCTCAACATGTAATTGCTGTCCATGCCTTCAAAGCGCACGCCACCCGCCGTGCTGATGGCTTCATCAATAGGCCGCGCGGCGTGAACAGTGATGGGTAGTTCCTTGATGGTTGCGACAACCTGATCGATATTTCTGAAATCATCTTTACCCAATACCTCATGCAACAATGCCAACTTCACGCCTGCAATTCCCAACTTGCTTTTGAAATAACTGGACATGGATTGACTGCTTCGTGCCCACCCTGCCACTTCGGATCGAACGCGATCCGCGCTACGCCCGGGCAACAAGTCAAGCAAGAAAGTGGCGCTACCCTGTGCATTCAAACACTGACGAATTTCACGTGAGAATGCATACACAAGGCTGCCTTCCACACCATGCCGGCCAATAACCATTTCACCCTGTCGCTCAACTACATGGCCCTGTACGCTGGTGAATTTCAAGGCGACCGATTTCAGTGGTGCACCGGCAAACTTCTCGCGCAGGTAATCGCTCCAATTCACTTCAAAGCCGCAATTCGCGCTTTCAAGATCGGCAACTTCCACCCCTGCGCCGCGCAGCCAAGGCACCAAGGCTCCGTCAGATCCCAACTTCGGCCAACTGGCCCCACCCAGCGCGAGCACTGTAGCCGTGGGCAAATGTTCAATGAGGCCGCCCGGTGTCTTAAACTGCAACTGCCCTTGCACCCCCCAACCTTGCCACCTGTGACGCACGTGCATGCGCACGCCCTTGCCTCTCAGGCGGTGCAGCCAGGCACGCAACATGGGAGCGGCTTTCATTTCTTTCGGAAATACCCGGCCTGAAGTGCCAACAAAGGTTTCAATACCCAGGCCATGTACCCACGCGCACAACTGCTCGGGGGTGAAAAGATCAAGCGTAGTTTGTAGATGAGGTTGTTTGTCGGCATAGCGGCTGCAGAATTTTGAATAGTCCTCACTGTGAGTAATGTTCAAACCACCAATGCCGGCCAGCAAAAACTTGCGGCCAAACGATGGCATTGCATCAAACAGATCCACTTGCACGCCCGCATCGCTAAGCACCTCTGCGGCCATCAGGCCTGCAGGACCGCCACCCACCACTGCCACAGTCTTGCTCGAATTATTCAATTTCATCACAGTAAGCGGCAACAAGAATGAGTGGATACACGAAGGCCCAATTATAGGGCACGGATCAAATCTGTACCCGTGTACCCAACTCCACTACAGCATTTGAAGGCAACCGGAAGTAATCCACCACACCACCGGCATTACGACTCATAGTTGCAAACAGTTGCTCGCGCCATTTCGCCATGCCTGAGCCCGCGGTTGGCACCACAGTTTCCCGGCTTAAAAAATAGGTGGTTTCGAACAGGGAAATCTTAAGCCCAACCTCATCGGTCAACTCCAGCGCCTTGGGAATGTCGGGCGTATTCATGAAACCGTAACGCACAGTCACCTGCCAGAAACCACGGCTTAGCGATTTCACTTCAACCCGGTTCAAATTGCTAACCCACGGCACACTCTCAAACACCACCGTCAAAATAACATTCGATGCATGCAACACTTGGTTGTGTTTCAAGTTGTGCAGAAGAGCCATGGGTACTTTGTCAGGGTCGGCCACTGGATACACTGCGGTGCGATAGGCGCGGTTAATCTGATCCACATTCAGCGTGGGCAAAAAATCGTTCAAATCAATGCCGTCTTTCTGAATGCTTTTCATCAGCAGTTTTCGGCCTCGCCACCAGGTGGACATAACAACAAACAGCGCCAAGCCTAATACGATTGGAAACCAGCCTCCATCGAACAACTTGAATGCGCAACTGATCACGAGCAGCATGTCGATCAGAATAAAGAAAATGGTTGCGCCCACCGACAACCACGCTGGCAAACCCCACCTGTGGCGAATCACAAAATAAGTCAGCGTGGTGGTAATCAGCATGGTCAGCGTCACTGCAATGCCATAGGCGCCGGCCAGGTTAGATGAGTTCTGAAACATCAGCACCGCCATTAACACACCTGTCAGCAACAGCCAGTTCACAGCAGGCATGTAAATTTGGCCCGACTCTTTCGCCGAAGTGTATTGAATTTTCATGCGCGGCAAAAAGCCCAGTTGAATGGCCTGCTTGCTCATGGAATAAGCACCAGAGATAACAGCCTGTGATGCAATAATTGCAGCCATGGTGGCCAGGCAAAGCACGGGGATTACCCAGGCATCGGGGAAAGAACGGTAGAACGGATTTTCAATGGCGGCCGGGTCGGCAATCAGCAACGCGCCCTGCCCCAAGTAATTCAAGGCCAAACACGGAAACACCAAAAACGTCCAGGCCAGGCGAATCGGTTTTTTACCAAAGTGGCCCATGTCAGCATACAGCGCCTCTGCACCAGTCAAAGCCAGCACAATTGCGCCAAACGCGGCAAACAAACCCCAACCGCGATCCAGAATGAATTGAATACCATGTACAGGGTTCAGGGCATGCAGAATTTCCGGTGCATTCGCAATATTAATCACACCCACTGCGCCCAAGGTGGCAAACCACAGCACAATAATCGGTCCGAAGAAGCGCCCCACCACGGAGGTTCCGTAACGCTGCACAGCAAAAAGGCCAATCAGGATCAACACACTGAGCGGAATAATGTAAGGCGTTAAAGTGGGTGTAATCAGAGTGAGGCCTTCCATGGCACCCAACACTGAAATGGCAGGTGTAATCACGCTGTCGCCATAAAACAAAGTCGCACCAAATACGCCGATCAAGAGCAACACGGTTTTCAGTTTCGGGTTTTTTCGAACTGCTTCCGAGGCCAATGCGGTCAGCGCCAAGCCACCGCCCTCGCCATTGTTGTCGGCTTTCAAAATCAGGATCACATACTTCAAAGTGACCACCAACATCAATGCCCAGAAAATCACGGAAATAGCACCCGTCAGGTTCTCGGGATTCAGGGGTACCCCGCTGTTTTCGCCGAACACTTCTTTGACTGTGTAGAGGGGGCTTGTACCGATATCACCATACACCACGCCAATCGCACCCAAGGTGAGTGCGGCCAGGCCGGCTTTGGTCTTGTCTGTTGATTCAGATTTATTCATGGTTGTAACGCACTTGCACTGTGTAAACAGACTGCATCATGCGCTGCAACATGTAAGGAAGTTATAAGTAAACCTGAGTGGCAATCTAGATGCCCGCCAACATGCGGTAACCCACACCGGTTTCCGTCAAAATAAAATGGGGATCTGCCGGATTTTTCTCGATTTTTGCGCGCAGCTGGCCCACATACAGGCGGGTGTATTGTGTGTGCTCCAAATACTCAGGACCCCATACATCTGCGAGCAATTGACGATGACTCACCGCCTGACCAGCACTTCGCACCAGACGCGCCAGCAGTTCATACTCGGTGGGAGTCAATTTAACCTCAACACCATTCAATGTGATTTCACGCTTGAGCAAATCAATGTTCAAGCCATCACGCTGATACAACAAAGTGGCTGGCTGCGCCAAATTACCTCGGTGGCGCAAGGCCACCCGGATCCGCGCCAGGAGCTCCCCCACGCTGAATGGCTTCACCAAGTAATCATCAGCACCAGCGTCAAGCAACTCAATTTTGCTGCCCTCATTCGGGCGCGCCGAAATCACAATCACGGGCGCATTACCCTCCCTTCGGGCCAACTCCAGAAAACTTTTTCCATCACCATCGGGCAAACCCAAATCGAGCAAATACAAATCAAACGCCTGGCCCGAAGGCTGATTTGCCAACAAGGCCTTGGCTTCTGACAAGCTCGCCGCTGTGACCACGGAATGTCCCTCTGTGCTCAAACTGTTGCGCAGGGCTTTACCCAATTCCCGATCGTCTTCAATCAACAAAATACGGATGCTCATGTACCATATTCCTGCGAAGTATTCATTGGCAAAGCGAAAGAAGCAATGACACCCTGACCTGTCTTTGCGTCTGATGAAAACTCCAGACGCCCGCAATGAACTTGCGCTACCGCCTTACACAACTGCAAACCAATACCCAAGCCCCTGGATTCATCACCCTGCGATTTGAGTTGGCTCTGCATACCTTGCCCACGATCAGCGACACGAAACACCACCTCACCTTGCTGTTGCAAAACATTTAGTTCAACTGAACCAGGTGCACCCGAATGTTTGATTGCATTGTCAATCAAATTGTCCAGCACTTGCTCCACCAACACCATGTTGCAATTCAGCAGCGGCAAGCCCGAAGCAACTTTCACAGTGGGTAAATACATGGCTTTTCGTTTTCTCAGGCGTTGCAGCACAGCTGCCACCATGTCCTCAACCGATTCAAGTTGCATGGGTACCTGCACCTGTTCACCACTTAACCGTGCCAAGGTCAGTGTGTTGTCGGTCAGGCGTGCAACCTGCTGGGTTTCCTCTTGAATCAATTCGGCGTAATGCCGAATCTCGTCTTGGCTCAAGCGATCGGTCTGGTCAAGAATCGCCGACGCGGAGGTCATGATGCTGGTCAGCGGCGTTCGCTGATCATGTGCAATTGAAGTTAAGAAAAGACTGCGGGTTTTCTGTGTTTGTGCCGATTCTCGCGCACTTTGGGCACGCAACGCATTGTCTCGTCGATCGCAGGCCAGGCCCATTTGATCAAGCAGGGCCTGAGCATCCCGAACCCACACGGCCTCGTTAACATCAATATCAGTGCCCATGCACACGCATACCCCATACGCTTTCGATTTTCCACGCATGGGCAAATACAGATCTTCCAGATTGTCATATCGCCCGGTACTACGGCCAAGCGCCTTGTTCTCTTGCAGGCAGGCATCAAACGCTTTCATTTGCGTAGGGTTCAGCAGTTCAAGCTCATGGGAAGTAAACCCAATCAATACTCGGGTAGCGCCCTCGGCCAGACCGAGCAACAATTGGTGTAAATCTGAAAGTAGATGTTGCGGGTTATCAACCTCGCGCAGTTTTTCGCTCCACTGCATCAACTGCAAAGTGCGTTGCGCCTGCTGCCGTTCAAGCGCTGCAATCTGCTTTTGCCGACGTAACAAATAGGTAATCAGCCACGACACGCCCATCATGGTGATCAGCAAAATACCATGCTCGTGAAGGTCAACATGCAACGTGTGCACAGGTGGCACCATTTGGTAGTTGAACATGAGCACTGCAAGCGCACTGAGTGCAAGTGAAAGTGACAAGGGCAACAACAAGGAGTATATCGATGAGACCAGAATAAGTAACACTGGCGCGTTGGCAAGCGAGACCCAGTCATGTGGATAAGCCAGCACCAACATCAGGGCGGCCCACAAAGTAAAACCCATCACCCCTGTCAACAACACGGTCGGTTTCATGAATTCAATTCATCCAATGGAAGCAATGCCTTTGCTTAACGGCAGGTCACAATCATCACCCGATTCTAATCGTTGCTGCAATTGAATTAGCGAATTCTTCTCAGAAAGGGTTTGTTCCGCATTTGAAAAAGTAAGGCAGTGAATCAATCGGCGCAGGCACCGTAAACTTGCCACAAACTGGGCGTCAAAGTTTACGTGTAGAACTAGACCTAAACTTACCCTCAATTAGATCTCATCAAAAATGAAGCGCTGTGCCACACTAAAAGTCCAACAACATCTGGGGGCACACCATGGCTGCAGCGCATTTTGATTTTTCCAATACCTGGACAGTGATCACCGGCGGCGCCAGCGGTATTGGCCTCACCTGTGCACTCGAAGTAGCAAAATCAGGCGGAAACGTCATCGTATCTGCCAGCCGCAAACCAGAAAAAACCCAGACGGCGCTGCATCAAATCCAGTTAATCAATCCAAATGTGAAAGCCAAAGCCTTCCCGTGCGAAGTGGGGCAAGAGGCCTCTGTCGCCGCTTTTTTCCATTCAATTGGACAAGAAGGGATTGCTGTTAACCATGTGATTCACAGTGCAGGCATATCCCCAAATACTGAATTTTTTGACCAAACCCAGACCGAATGGGACCAGGTACAAAACACCAATGCCACTGGCAGCTTTTTGGTTACCAAGTACGCTGCACTCCAGATGAAAAATAATCCCGTACATGGAGATTTTCGCGGGCGCATCCTACTGGTCACCTCTACCAATGGCATCAACAGCTGGGACCCAGTCTCGGCCCACTATGACGCTTCCAAGGCCGCCAACAATCTGTTTGTGCGCGTGGCCGCGGAAAAATTATCGGAAGACCAAATTTGTATCAACGGCCTGGCCCCAGGCTGGATCAACACCGACCTGAACGCCACCCTGCCCCCCGATGTGCGCGAAAAAGAATCTGCAAAAATCTGGATGAAACGCTGGGCTGAACCCGATGAAATGGCGCGATGCGCCTTGCACTTGCTCACGATGCCTTATTTGATGGGCCAGGTGGTAATGGCAGATGGTGGCTATCGCTAAGCCATGTCATATGGCATCGGTATACTGCCCTGCATGAACGATCTTTTGCTACGCCTCAAACTGGCTGTTGAACACCCACATGAAGACAAAGTGTCCGTGCGTTTTCTCGCAGACATGCATGGCGAGTCTGCCCACGGCGCACTGTTGCTTTTCCTCGCCGTGCTCACATTGCTACCCATCCCGTTCTCGGGTTTTTTGTTTTCATTTGGCATATGGGCCGTAGCCCGAATGATGTGGACCAACAACAGTGGCCATGGCCTGCCCGACCGGGTTTGCCGCGTAGAGCTGTCCAAAGAATCAGCCACGCGATTGATCAAAATCTTGAACTGGATATACACCAAAGCCGACCGCATTTGCACGCCTCGACTGGAATCACTGAGTAGTCCCACGCATCGAGGCTGGCTGGTACCCTTCATTGCCACAATGGGTTTCATCATTTTTCTGCCGATACCCGGGGGCAACGGCACACCCGCTGTTGCCCTCATATTGATCGGTCTTGGGCTGATGGCGCGAGACGGCCTGGCGATTATTGCGGGAATGGTTACCGGGCTTGCAGGCATTGGCGTGGTAGGGTTTTTAATGTGGGTGATTGTAAGGCTGGTTTGAAATGAGACATCTTGAAAAACACAAAGGTCACCGCACCGGTTGGCTACGCGCAGCAGTACTCGGTGCCAATGATGGCATTGTGTCCACCGCTAGTCTGGTGTTGGGTGTGGCGGCGACTGGTGCAGGTTCACAAGCGATTTTAGTCGCAGGTATGGCTGGCCTGGTGGCTGGCGCCATGTCGATGGCCGCAGGGGAATATGTATCAGTGAGTTCGCAAGCTGATACAGAAAAAGCAGACCTCGCACGTGAGCGCGCGGAACTGGCCAATCAACCCGACCATGAGCATGCGGAATTGACATCGATTTATGTTGAGCGGGGGCTTGATGAAAATCTTGCCAAACAGGTTGCAAGCCAATTGATGGAACACGACGCATTGGGAGCCCACGCGCGCGATGAGCTTGGTTTGTCAGACGCACTGGCAGCAAAGCCTGTGCAAGCCGCCTTGGCTTCCGCAGCTACTTTTGCTGCTGGCGCCCTCCTGCCATTGCTGGTTGCCTTCTTGCTGCCCTCAACAAGCTTGATGTGGGGTGTCGCTGGCGGCTCTCTTGTATTTCTTGCGGGGTTGGGCGCACTAGCCGCTCAAGCGGGTGGCTCCTCCATGGGAATCGCTGCGGTACGCGTCACCTTTTGGGGCGCATTGGCCATGGGCCTGACAGCAGGAGTAGGTGCATTATTCGGGGTGACGGCTTAGCGACAATCGATCAGAAAAACTACCCAAAAAGACAAAAGGCCCAAGTTAAAACCTTGGGCCTTTTAGATTTTTGGTCGGAATGAGAGGATTCGAACCTCCGACCCCTTGCACCCCATGCAAGTGCGCTACCAGGCTGCGCTACATTCCGAGAAGGCTGGATTATACATGAAACGCCTAGGCTTTCAGGGCTTCGCGCAAATTTAGCAATTGTTCTTTCAAAACTTCACGATCAATCAAAATGGGCAGTGGCGCGTCACCGGCAGGACCATTTTTTTCCTGATCCAAACGGTTACGTGCACCATTGATGGTGAAGCCATGCTCGTAGAGCAACTCACGAATTCTGCGAATGAACAGCACCTCATGGTGCTGGTAGTAACGGCGATTACCTCGGCGGGTAATCGACTTCAATTGCGTGAATTCTTGCTCCCAATAGCGAAGCACATGGGTTTTTACGCCACACAGCTCACTGACCTCACCAATGGTGAAATAGCGCTTGGCCGGAATGGGCGGCAAGCTGGCTGTGGGTGGCGCTCCGTCGGCGTTTACGGTTTTTTGCATTGAGTAATTGGCTTGTACTTAAATAATTTAGTGAAAATTATTCAACCAAAGCTTTAAGTTTCTGGCTGGGATGAAAGGTTACCACTCTACGCGCTGCAATGGGAATCTCTTCGCCAGTTTTTGGGTTTCTGCCAGGCCGTTGGGGCTTGTCGCGTAACTGGAAATTGCCAAAACCCGACAATTTCACGGAATCGCCGCCTTCCAGTGTGGTGCGAATTTCATCAAAAAATGCATCCACGAAGTCTTTGGCTTCGCGCTTGTTCAGGCCCAGGCTGTCAAACAACATTTCAGCCAGTTCAGCCTTGGTCAGGGAGCCCGAGGCCAGACCGTCTTCAATCAGGTCCATGCGGTCAGAGCGGGCAGTCATTTCGTTGCTTCGGTCGTCGTTCAACACAAATTGATCCACAGTGAGTTCTACCTATTTATCAATATTTATCGCAAACGGGCCGCACAACGCTGGCCTGCCTGCTCAATCATTTTTTTCAACAAAGGCTCGATGTCTGCATCAGTCAAGCTGCGGTCGCTCGCTTGAAGGGTCAGCCTGAAAGCCAAACTTTTCTCATTTAGATTCAGACCCTTACCTTCTTCTTTCGGTACGAATTCATCGAAAAGGATAACCGATTTCAGCCAAGCAAGGTTGTCATCTTTCACTTCCGTGAATGCTTTTTTAAGTTGCGCAGCAGCAATATTTTGCTCTACTACAAATGCCAGGTCTCGAACTACAACCGGCTGCCTCGAAACTTCCTTGAAAGCAGGCAATTTACGGGTGTTCAAACCATCCAGCAACAACTCAAACACGATCGGAGCCTGTGGCAGATCGTATTCTTGGGCCAACCTGGGGTGCAGTTCACCGATAAAACCAATCGGTTGCCTGTTTACCAAAACGCGGGCACAGCGACCTGGATGCAAAGCTGGATGGGGGTTTGTAGCATCAAATGCTTCAAAATCCACCTTGCGACCATGCAACAGTTGCTCCACATCGCCTTTCACATCGAAAAAGTCGAGTGCACGGTTATTACTTGCGGCCCATTGCAATTGGTCTGCCAAGCCATACGCCAAACCGCCGAGTTTCCAGGTTTGCTTGAAGCCCGCGACGGTTTGTGCGCCGTCTTGCACTTTGTCGTCTTTCTCGAAAACGCGGGCCACTTCAAACACACGCAGGCGGTCTACACGATGACCCAAATTGTGTTTCAACACACCAGTCAGGCTGCCAATCAAGGTAGAGCGCATCACACTGAGGTGGCTTGCAATTGGATTGAGCAAGCGAACCGGGTTGGTATTCGCATTGAAATCTGTTTCCCACTGTTCGGGCGTGAAACTGTAGCTAACTACTTCTTGGTAACCCAGCGCAGCCACTTGACGGCGAATGGCATGGCGGCCAACTTTACCTTCAACAGCAGGCAGCATTTTCAGCTTGCCCATGGGTGCTCGCAAAGGCAGGCTGTCGTAGCCCACCACACGAATCACTTCCTCGATCAGGTCCTCTTCGATGTTGATGTCGAAGCGATAGCTGGGTGGGTTGACCACATAAGAAATCGCCTCTTTTCGCCCGTCGATCGCCTGCCCTTCAACGCTAAACTGGAAGCCCAGTTTGGTAAACACGTCTTTCACCTGCTCCACCGTAAATGGCATGCCGATCACCATTTCCGCGCGCGCATGGCGCAGCGTCACGGGCTTGCGTGCGGGCAGGTTCAACACCTGGTCCACCACTGGGCCGGCCTGACCACCACAAATTTCCAGAATCAGGGCAGTGATGCGTTCGATGTGTTCAGGAATGGTCTGGAAGTCCACGCCACGCTCGAAGCGGTGTGAGGCATCAGACGAAAAATTGAATTCACGGGCACGGCCCACAATGGCGTCGGGATGCCAGAATGCCGCCTCCAAGAAAATATTGGTGGTACCTTCGTTCACTGCAGTGTGATCTCCGCCCATGATGCCAGCCAGCGCCTCCGGGCCATTGGCATCGCAAATCACACCCATGTGCGGCTTCAAGGCAACTTCCATCTCGTTGAGCAGCTTCAGTTTCTCACCTTCGCGCGCCCAACGCACGGTGAGTCCACCCTGCACTTTGTCCAGGTCGAATACATGGCTGGGACGGCCCAGTTCAAGCATCACGTAGTTGGAAATGTCCACCAGTGCGTTCAAGCTACGCTGGCCCGCGCCTTCCAGACGATCAACCATCCACTGAGGAGTTTTTGCATGGTTGTTCACACCGCGAATAACACGCCCTGCAAAGCGACCGCAAAGGTCAGTGTTTTCCACGGTAACGTCCAACACATCGCTAATGGTGGCGGTCACTGGTACCAACGAAGGTGGGTTCAAAGCTGCACCAGTGAGCGCGGCCACCTCGCGGGCCACGCCCCAAACGCTTAGGCAGTCGGCGCGATTGGGCGTCATTTTCAGGGTGAACTTCATCTCGTTCAGGCCGAGCAGTTCACGCACATTGCCGCCCACCGGGAATTCTTCGCTCAGAATGTGCAAACCATCAACATCGCTGGGCACACCCAGTTCTTTGCCAGAGCACAACATGCCACCGCTTTCAACGCCGCGCATTTTGGTGGGTTTGATTTTGAAACCACCAGGCAATTCGGCGCCAGGCAAAGCGCATGGCACCTTCAGCCCCTCGGCCACATTCGGGGCACCACATACAATTTGACGAACGTCGCCCTCGGCCACTTGCACCTGGCATACGCTCAAGCGGTCGGCATCCGGATGTTTGTCTTTTTTTAACCACCAAGCCCACAACCACACCCGAAAATTCTGGTGCCAGGGGTTCCAGTTCTTCAACCTCGAGCCCCGCCATAGTGAGCTTGTCGCCCAACTCTTGCGTACTCAAGGGCGTGTTGACGAGTGACTTCAACCAGGATTCTGTGAATTGCATCTTTTAATATCCAAAACTGGTTTGGTTAAACGGAATTAACTTAATTGAATTGCTGCAGAAAACGAATGTCGTTTTCGTAGAACAGGCGCAGGTCGTTGATGCCGTAACGCAGCATGGTCAAGCGATCCGGACCGACACCAAACGCAAACCCTGTGTAGGTTTCAGGGTCAATGCCCACATGGCGTAACACGTTGGGGTGCACTTGACCGCAACCGGCAATTTCCAGCCACTTGCCCTTGTTGGGGCCGCTGGTAAACGCCATGTCGATTTCCGCAGAGGGTTCAGTGAAAGGAAAGAACGACGGACGGAAACGAATCGTGATGTCATCGGTTTCAAAAAAGGTTTTCAGGAAATCCATAAATACCGCTTTCAAATCGGCAAAGCTGACACCCACGTCAATCCACAACCCTTCAACCTGGTGAAACATGGGCGAGTGGGTAGCATCGCTATCAACACGGTACACACGGCCCGGCGCAATAATGCGAATGGGCGGAGTATTGGTTTGCATGTAGCGCACCTGCATTGGTGAAGTATGCGTACGCAGCAGGTTGCCGCCAGTGCCCTCAACATAGAAGGTGTCATGCATGGAACGCGCAGGGTGATTTTCCGGCGTATTCAATGCAGTAAAGTTGTGGAAGTCGGTTTCAATTTCAGGACCGTCGGCCAAATCAAAGCCAATGGTGGTAAAAATTTCTTCAATGCGCTCAAGTGTTCGCATGGCGGGGTGCAAACCGCCTGTGCCGCGCATGCGGCCGGGTTTGGTTACATCAATCGCTTGCGCCCGCAGTTTCGCCTGCATGGCGGCATCGGCCAGCGCTTGCCGTTTGGCATTCAACACAGCCTCAACCTGCTGTTTCAATTGGTTGATTTCCGCGCCACGGGTTTTCTTTTCCTCGGGCGACAGAGCGGCCATGCCTTTGAGCAACTCGGTGACTTTGCCCTGTTTGCCCAAAAATTGGGCCTTGATGTTTTCAAGGCTGGCTGGGTCTGTTGCCGATGACATGGCCTGTTCGGCCTCGGTAAGAATGGCTAAAAGCGAAGCATCCATGGGTATTGGGTCGATTCTTTTTGAGATTGGAACGGCTCGGAGTAGAGCCCTGAATTGTACCGCCAGAAAACAAAAACGGAGCCCGAGAGCTCCGTTTTGTTTAGTCTTTTCGCCAACTTAAGTGAAAAACCTCAGGGGGCTACACTTGTGACAAATATTTGACTTGGCTGGTGAATTAAGCCTGCGCTGCGCGCACTTGACCCACGATGGCAGCAAACGCTGCTTTGTCGGTCACTGCCAGGTCAGCCAATACCTTGCGGTCCAGGCCAATGGCAGCTTTCTTCAAGCCATTGATAAACACGCTGTAGGTCATGCCGTGTTCACGCACTGCGGCGTTGATTCGGGTGATCCACAGGGCGCGGAATACGCGCTTCTTGTTGCGACGGTCACGGTATGCGTACTGACCAGCACGCATCACCGCTTGCTTGGCAACGCGGAATACATTGTTACGACGACCGCGGAAGCCTTTGGCTTGTGCGATTACTTTTTTGTGACGGGCGCGAGCCGTTACACCACGTTTTACTCTAGGCATTTGTCACTCCTCCCAGTTATGCGTAAGGCATCATGTCGCGAACGCGACCGATGTCAGATTTGTGAATCGTTTCCATGCCGCGCAATTGACGCTTGCTTTTGGTCGTTTTCTTGGTGAGGATGTGGCGCTTAAAGGCGTGACCACGCTTGATCGATCCGCTTGAACGGACCAAGAAACGCTTGGAGGCGCTCTTTTTGGTCTTCATTTTGGGCATCTTGGTGCTCCTATTACTGTTCAATATTTATTGAACCTGCTTGCAGGTGGCTTCGACGAAGCACTTTTCTAACCTGGTGGGCAATTTGTTGCTTTGTGGTTTTACGCACAATGCAGCAAGCCCGCGATTATAACGCGGGTTTGCTGTTCTGGGCAATACTTTTGGAAAACTTCAGGCTTTCGGTAATTACTTCTTGCGCGGCGCAATCATCATGACCATTTGGCGACCTTCCATTTTGGGCATTTGCTCAACTACGCCAATCTCATCGAGATCGGTGCGAACACGCTCCAACAGTCGGGCCCCAATATCCTGGTGAGCCATTTCACGTCCGCGAAAACGCAAGGTCACCTTGCACTTGTCACCGTCTTCCAAAAAACGGGTCAAGTTACGAAGTTTCACGTTGTAATCGCCGTCGTCTGTTCCAGGACGGAACTTGATTTCCTTGATTTGAACTTGTTTTTGTTTGGACTTGGCCTCGGCAGCTTTCTTCTGCTCTTGATAGCGGAACTTGCCGTAATCCATCAGCTTGGCCACTGGGGGCACCGCCTGTGGCGCAATTTCCACCAAATCCACACCGCCTTCTTCAGCCAAACGCAGGGCTTCTGATGTTTTAACGATGCCTAACTGCTCACCCTCAATTCCAATGAGGCGCACTTCGGGGATACGGATTTCCTCGTTAATGCGATTTTTCTTTTCTGCTACGATGTCTAGCCTCTTTCTTCTGGTTAAATAAATCAGGCCCTACTGTTGATTTCGCTCAGCAGGCGCTGAACAAAGTCATCAACAGGCAAGGAACCCAGGTTTTCATTGCCGCGCAAGCGCACAGCAACTTGATTTGCATCACGTTCCGCGTCACCAATCACGGCGATATACGGGGTTTTCTGCATTGTGTGCTCCCGGATTTTACGATTGATCTTTTCATTACGCAAATCCGCTTCCACTCTAATGCCTTGTTTCTTCAACATTTGCACCACATTGTGGGCATAGTCATTGTGTGCCTCGGTGATCGTGGCCACGACAACCTGAACTGGTGACAGCCACAAAGGCATGGCACCTGCGTGGTTTTCAATCAAGATTCCGATGAAGCGCTCCATCGAACCCACGATGGCGCGGTGGAGCATCACTGGCACGCGGCGGCTGTTGTCCTCAGCCACGTATTCAGCACCCAAACGACCAGGCAACTGAAAATCAACCTGAATGGTACCGCACTGCCATGAGCGGCCAATTGAGTCTTTCATGTGGTATTCAATCTTGGGTCCATAGAAGGCGCCTTCGCCTGGCAACTCAGTCCACTGAACACCACACGCCTTCAAGGCTGCTCGCAAAGAATCCTCTGCCTTGTCCCAGGTCTCGTCAGTACCCAAACGAGCCTCGGGGCGCAAAGCCAACTTCACATTGATTTCGTCGAAACCAAAGTCGGCGTAAACCTGCATGGCCACCTGGTTAAACCGGGTAACCTCTTCCTGAACCTGATCTTCGGTACAGAAAATATGGCCATCATCTTGCGTGAAACCACGCACACGCATAATGCCGTGCAAGGCACCCGAGCTTTCATTTCGGTGGCACGCACCGAATTCACCGTAGCGCATGGGCAGGTCACGATAGGAACGCAAATCGCTTTTGAACACTTCAATGTGCCCAGGACAGTTCATCGGCTTTAACGCATAGTCGCGCTTTTCCGACTCGGTGGTAAACATGTTTTCTTTGTAGTTGTCCCAGTGACCCGACTTTTCCCAAAGCTTGCGGTCCAGAATTTGAGGGCAACGAATTTCCTGGTAACCACCATCCACGTACACCTTGCGCATGTACTGCTCAACCTGTTGCCACAAAGCCCAGCCTTTGGGGTGCCAAAACACCAAACCTGGTGCTTCGTCTTGCATGTGGAACAAATCAAGCTGTTTGCCCAGTTTGCGGTGGTCGCGCTTTTCGGCCTCTTCCAGGCGGTGCAGGTAGGCAGCCAGGTCTTCTTTCTTGGTCCAGGCTGTACCGTAGATACGCTGCAACATTTCATTGTTGGAATTGCCGCGCCAGTACGCACCGGCCACTTTCATCAGCTTGAAGTGTTTCAGTTTGCCGGTGTTGGGCACGTGGGGACCACGGCACAAGTCGATGAACTTGCCTTCACGGTACAGCGAAATGTTTTCATTGCTGGGAATGCTGGCAATAATCTCGGCCTTGTAGTGCTCGCCCTGGTCTTTGAAAAATTGCACTGCGTCGTCACGAACCCATTCTTCGCGGGTCACCACTTCATCGAGCTTGGCCAGCTCGGTCATTTTCTTCTCGATTGCTTCCAGGTCTTCAGGAGTGAAGGGGCGCTCGTAGGAAAAGTCGTAGTAAAACCCGTCTTCGATCACAGGGCCAATGGTGACCTGCGCAGAGGGGAACAATTCCTTCACGGCATAGGCAAGCAAGTGGGCTGTGGAATGGCGGATCATGTCCAGCCCTTCGTCGTCTTTTTCAGTGACGATAGACAGGGTGGCGTCGTTTTCAATGGTGTAAGAGGTGTCAACCAGCGTGCCGTTCACTGTACCGGCCAAGGCAGCTTTCGCCAAACCAGGGCCAATGCTGGCCGCCACTTGGGCGACTGTCACAGGGTGATCGAAAACACGTTCGGATCCGTCAGGCAGGCGGATTACTGGCATAGGTACTTCCCTTACGATTGAATGAGCTTGGATGAAATTCTTCGCAACCTTCTATTTTAGCCTTTTGAATGATGCCTGGTCATACAAAAGTGGCTGATTGCGGACAAAAGCTTGTCCAATCAAACAATTTTGGGTTTGTGAATGCCTTCTTTGATGTCTTTTTTCACTTTCTTGGCTGCTTTCTTCTCTTTGGGAGTACTCAGCGCTTTCTTCTTGTCCATCTTGTTGCTTTTCTGCTCATGGCCCATGTTGAACACTCCTGATTGTTTCAAGCGTACAAACGCAAACTTGATTCAGCCATTGTGCTACGGAAAGAGCAATCGCGACGGTTTAAATTGATTGGGGAAAGTTTTGGTAGGACCGACTGGAATCGAACCAGCGACCTCTGCCATGTCAAGGCAGCGCTCTAACCAGCTGAGCTACGGTCCTAAAGAAGAGTGCGAAATATACACCAGTGAGCCCGCGGGGGCAAGTCCAAACACGCTTGACAAGATTTCTGACAAGAACTATTGTCATATTCAATTTTTCAAATCTCCATCATCGACAAGGAAAACAGATGGCCATTAAAGTCAGCCCCCAATCGTTTGAATCCATGCGCAAAGTCATGAACGGCTTCTGGATTGTGGTCCCAGCCTATCTGTTGATTAGCTTGGTGATGCCTTTCCTGTTGGTTTTGGCCGCCTTGTTACTGGTTGCACACACCTTGGAACTGCCAATTGCATTCCTTCGACTGCGCGGTAAAAACCTGCCCACCATGGAAGTGGTGTCAAAAACCCTGCTTTACGGCTTTACCTGGTGGCTGCCGAAAAGCCTCGAAGCCAAATAAAACGAGTCACAAAATCCAAGAGATGGCGGCTTTTTTGTCAAAAAAGAGTCATATAACCGTCACAAGGTAGTCAAATCGAGCGCGTTTAATGGGTGCCATGACAAGAACATGGACATTAAAAATGCGCTCGAACCAGTTGAATTTCAAGCAGCAACTTGCCGAACAACTGTTTGCGAAAGCGACCACCGAACCACACGCTGAGCCAACTGGTCAGCAATACCATTCTGAAGCTGACCCTGCCGCCGACGATCAGGGGTCAAACAAATACCGCACCATCTGGATTTCAGACATTCACCTGGGTACACCCGGGTGCCAGGCAGACGCCCTGCTCCACTTCCTGAAACACAATGAAAGCGACACGCTTTACCTGGTGGGCGACATTATTGATGGCTGGCAGCTGCGAAAAAGCTGGTTCTGGCCACAAAGCCACAACGATGTCATTCAAAAGGTGTTGCGCAAGGCGCGCAAGGGCACGCAAGTGGTGTTTATTCCTGGTAACCACGATGAAGCCGCACGCCAGTTTGCAGGCATGACCTTCGGCGACATTCCGATTATGGAAAACGCCGTTCACGTGACTGCAGACGGCAAACGCCTGTGGGTGGTGCACGGTGATGAGTTTGATCAGGTGGTGCGCTACGCCAAGTGGCTGGCCTATCTGGGCGATACGTTGTACAACTTTGCGCTGACTTTGAACCGGGTGTTGAACAATATTCGAATCAAGCTGGGCTACCCGTATTGGTCACTGTCGCAGTTTCTGAAACAGCAAGTTAAAAATGCCGTGAACTTCATTCTTGAGTTCGAGCACGCTTTGATTCACGAAGCCAGGCATCGCGGCTACGACGGCGTGGTGTGTGGTCACATTCACAAAGCCGAAATTAAACACGTAGATGGTTTGCTGTACTGCAACGACGGCGATTGGGTGGAAAGCCTGACCGCGCTGGTTGAGCACCCCTGCGGAAAACTGGATATCGTGCATTGGCCACACCGTGACCTGCCAGCCCGCAAACAAAAAGCGCTTGCGCACTCGTTAACGGAGTAAGCAACATGCGAATTCTGATTGCAACCGACGCTTGGGCTCCGCAAGTCAACGGCGTGGTACAAACGCTAAGCCAAGTGGTAGCGCAACTGACTGCGAAAGGACACGATGTCAGGGTGATTCACCCGGGCTTGTTCAAGACAATACCCTGCCCCACCTACCCGGAAATTCGATTGGCTCTTTGGCCATTCACCCGCCTGCGCAATGAGCTTGACCGATTCAAACCCCAGGCGGTGCACATTGTGACGGAAGGTCCAATCGGCCTGGCAATGCGTTTGCTGGCGCACGGTCGCAAACTTCCATTTACTACGGCGTACCACACTCAGTTCCCCGAGTACGTCAAAGCAAGGTCGGGTATCCCGATTCGCTTCACTGCCTCCCTGCTTCGCTGGTTTCACAAACCTTCCCGCGCTGTCATGGTGCCCACCATGTCAGTGATCGAAACGTTAAAGGGACGCGGTTTGAATAATTGTGTGCTTTGGCAAAGGGGCGTGGATCTGAAACGCTTCAATCCGGAGCAATCCGCGGCCAGCAAGCACATGAGTTACAGCCCACGGGACCTGCCCCATGACGACGCTCAACAGGTTGAGTTATTGCGCCGCTTGAATGAATGCAGCGTAGAGAAACCCGTGTTTTTGTACGCTGGTCGCGTCGCGGTGGAAAAAAATCTGGAGGCGTTTTTAAGCCTGGAGTTACCCGGCGAGAAGTGGATTGCTGGTGATGGACCTGCACGAAAGGCGCTCGAGAAGCAATACCCAGAAGCCAAGTGGTTCGGAATGCTAAACCACGCAGCGCTTTCCGAGTTGTACAAACGAGCCGATGTTTTCGTGTTCCCAAGCATGACTGACACCTTTGGATTGGTGTTGCTCGAAGCCATGGCCAGCGGTTGCCCCGTGGCAGCCTTCCCCGTGAACGGGCCGCTGGATGTGGTTGGCAATTCCGGTGCAGGCGTGCTGGACTGGAACTTGAAAACCGCTGCCATGGCCGCATTGAAAATTGAACGAGACGTTCCTTTGAAACATGCCAGCACCTTTACTTGGGAAAACTGTGCTGAACAATTCCAAGGCTACCTGGCACCAATCGGCTTGACCACCACTGCACCCAAGAAGTTGTCAGCCAACCCCAAGCCTTTGTCTAACCGTCCCTGAAGTCGAATGCCCTGTGAATTGCCTATAATAGGCCCTAAATAATAGGCACTAAGTGAAAACTCACAACTCATTCTCAGGAGCAATACAAATTGGGATTCCTAGCCGGTAAAAAAATTCTCATCACAGGCCTTTTGTCAAACCGTTCAATCGCTTACGGTATTGCAAAGGCCTGCCATGCGCAGGGCGCAGAACTGGCCTTCACTTACCAAACCGAGCGTTTCATTGACCGTGTTACAGACATGGCCGCCGAGTTCAACTCCAAGCTGGTGTTTCCGCTGGATGTGGCCGAGGACGCCCAAATTGAGAACCTGTTCACTGAACTGGCCAAGCACTGGGATGGTTTGGACGGTTTGGTGCACGCCATTGGCTTTGCCCCGCGCGAGGCCATTGCAGGTGACTTTCTGGAAGGTATTTCGCGCGAAGCATTCCGCATTGCGCACGACATTTCAGCCTACAGTTTCCCGGCACTGGCCAAAGCGGCCTATCCCATGATGCAAGGCCGCGAAGGCGCTTTGCTCACACTAAGCTATCTGGGCTCTGTTCGCATGGTGCCCAACTACAACACCATGGGCTTGGCCAAGGCATCGCTGGAAGCATCGGTTCGCTACCTGGCTGAATCACTGGGTCCAAAGGGTATCCGCGTGAACGGTATTTCAGCTGGTCCAATCAAGACCCTGGCTGCGGCAGGCATTAAAGGTTTCAGCAAAATTTTGCACGCCGTTGAGGAAGCTGCACCCCTGCGCCGAAACGTGACGATTGACGATGTAGGTAACACTGCCGCATTCATGCTTTCCGATTTGGCGCGTGGCATTACTGCTGAAATTACCTATGTGGATGCAGGCTACAGCACAGTGGTAGGCGGCATGGCAGAATAAGGAATCGATTCCTTAAACGTTTCACCACAAGGCGGTAATTCGGGTGAACCAACAGCAAACAAGTTCAACAACCCTCGCAGTGGCGGGGGTTTCAAAAACCCTCGGTGGCGTTAAGCTGTTCACCGACGTCAGTCTTCAATTGCAACAGGGGCAGTCTCTTGCCGTGATCGGTGAATCGGGGTCAGGTAAATCCACCCTGCTTCATTTAATGGCCGGGCTGGACAGGCCCGACACTGGCGAGGTGTATTGGGCAGGCACTGCCATTCACACCCTGAACACCGATCAAATTTCAGCGCGGCGACTTCGTCACGTAGGGCTGGTTTTTCAAGCCTACTACCTCATGCCGCATTTGACTGCGCAACAAAACGTTGAACTGCCTTTTCTGTTGGCTGGAGAAGAACCCAATCATGCGCGGTGCTCGCAACTGCTGGATCAGGTGGGAATGAGTCATAAATCCACAAGCTACCCGCGCGAAATGTCTGGCGGAGAACAACAGCGTGTTGCGATTGCGCGTGCACTGGCACTAAACCCGCCATTGATACTTGCAGATGAACCGACTGGCAACCTAGACGAGGACAACGCCGAGCGGGTGTTGCGGGTGTTGCTTGATGCGTGTTCAGCGCAGGGTTGCGCCTTGGTCATGGTTACCCATTCTCCCAAAGCAGCCAGTCACCTGAATCATCGCCTGAATTTGGCCGACCACCATTTGGCCGAAATAAGCAAAATTGACAATGTGGCAGCCCATGCGGCCAACAAGGCCTGAACCATGGTATTGCCCCCAAGCCTGGCTTTAAAGCTGCAACTGTTTGCCGGCGCCTTGCGTGATCAACCAGTGAAATGGCTGATCGCTACCATATCGATTGCAGTCGGTGTGGGGCTGGGTTTTGCCGTGCATCTTATTCACAAGCAGGCGCTTGACCAGTTCAACAACGGGGTACGCCAATTCTCCGGGCAAGCGGACTTGCAGTTGTTACCGCACAGCGCTCTACTGCCCGAGCACACACTTGAGCGGCTTGCCGCGTTGCCCGAAGTGGCTGTGGCCTCCCCGGTAATCGACATCAATATCGCAGTGCAGGGTTTTGACAAACCTGTGCGCTGGCTAGGGTTGGATGTATTCACAGCCGCGGCGGTCACGCCCAACTTGATTGGGCAAAACAGTGATGAAACAAACGACGCCGCGCAACAAGGCGAAATTCCCTTGCTAGGCACAACTTCCGTGTTCGTTAGCCCGGCTTTAAAGGAACTGATGCCCAGCGAACAATATACGCTAACCACGCAACACAACAACAGGAGCCAAGCATGGGAGATCGCAGGCACAGTGCCTGCCGCGGGTAGCGGGCAAATTCTTGCCGTGGCCGACATTGCCGCCGTGCAGTGGCGTCTGGGAACTCTGGGGCAAATTTCCCGGATCGATTTAAAACTTCAGGAGGGCGTGACCCCAGCCAGTTTTCAACGGCAATATGGCGACGAGTTTGCTGAATTGGGTCGTCTTGAAACGCCCAGTGAACAAGGCACACGGAGGAGCCAGTGTCTCACAAGCCTATCGCGCCAACCTGTCCATTCTGGCGATGGTGGCCCTGCTCACGGGCGGCTTCTTGACTTTCTCGACGCAAATGCTGGCGGTGGCACAACGGTCTCGTCAGTGGGCACTGCTGGCGGCTTTGGGCGCGCGCAGCGGCGCCCTGCGCATTCAAGTGTTGTTTGAATCAATGTGCTGCGGTTTGGTGGGTGGCGTGTTGGGCGTAGGCCTGGGCTGGGGCTTGTCGCTGGCTGTGGTCCGTTATTTGGGTGTTGATCTGGGGGCTGGCTATTTTCAAACTACACAAGGCACGGTGGCCCTGCCCCTTCTGGATACCCTTTTATTTGCGGGATTTGGCGTGGTGGCTACCCTGTTGGGTGGATTATCACCTGCCTTGCAAACCGGCCAAATGGCTTTGCACCAACGACTGCGTGCGGGCACGGAGGAAGCTGGCCTTCAGTTTGCCAACAAAGCGCATTGGGTTGGGTTGCTCCTGTGCGGGGTAGCCGCTGTTTGCTTGTTCATACCACCTTACGGCAATATTCCCGTGGGGGGCTATCTGGCTGTGGCCTTTGGTTTGTTTGGTGGCATCGCCATGATTGGCGTGGTGGTTCGTGCCCTGATCAGACCGCCCACCCAGCTAAGGGAAGTAGCGGATCTTGCCAAATCGCGTCTGGCCAGTACTCCGAATTTACTGGCGGTGGGCCTGTCCGGCGTGGTTGCGAGTTTTGCTTTGGTGGTGGCGATGCATGTGATGATCTACAGCTTTCGCCATTCACTTGACCAATGGCTTACCCAAGTATTGCCCGCCCCGCTGTACGTAAAACTGAACAACGCAAGCATTCCGGTATTTCCGGATGCCTTTCAGAAAAAAGTGGCTGAACTACCTGGTGTAGATTTGGTTGAATTTTGGGGCCAACAGGCCATTGTGCTTGATCCAAAAAGGCCTGCCGTTGAACTGATTGCCCGGCCCATTTCAGTTCAGGCTGCCGCACAGCGCCTGCCCATGACCGGAAATACAATCGATGAGCCCAAAGTCGGCACATTGCCAGTGTGGGTCAGTGAACCCATGACGGATTTGTATGGCCTGCAGGCAGGCAGCACCCTAGAACTGCAACTTGACCAAGGCGTGCGAGTGCCCACCACGGTGATGGGCGTGTGGCGCGATTACACACGCCAACACGGTGCGATTGTTTTACCCAAGGCGGAGTTGCTGGAGCAATTCAATGTGCAGTTCAAAGACACACAAGGCGCCATCTGGCCTCAACAGAATATCCCCGTCAAAGACATGGTTGCTCGAATTGAACAAGCAGCCAATACCTCCCCCATCGCCGAGAAAATAGACTTTGCAGAGCCAGGTGAAATTCGACAACTGAGTCTGGATATTTTTGATCGAAGCTTTGCTGTGACTTACCTGCTTGAAATTGCGGCCGTGGTGATTGGTCTGTTCGGTGTGGGCACCACGTTTTCTGCAATGGCCTTGCAGCGTAAACGGGAATTCGCATTGCTCGGTGCCATGGGTGCTAGCCCCCGCTGGGTCTTGAAACTGATTGCGCGTGAAGCATTGATTGCATCACTGGTGGCCGCTTTGGTCGGGTTGACAATTGGACTGGCCTTTGCGGCCATTCTGATTTTTGTGGTGAACCCGCAATCGTTTCACTGGACCATGGAATGGTTCACGCCTTGGCGAGACCTGTGCCTGATGGTTTCCGTGCTGGTTGCCATGAGCACCGCCACAGTGACGCTGGCTCTGCGAGACAAACTGGGTACTCGCTTGGTCGAGCAATTGAAAGAGGATTGGGCATGAAGCGCCGGGATGTGTTGAAAGTCGGCTTGGGTCTCCCCCTTCTATCCCATGCAGGTATCGCGCTGGCTGAAGCAGGTATGCAGCGCGTGTATGCCCAACCGAATGCAGGCATACCGCCCACCCTGCCCCGAGACCACGGCGCACACCCTGCATTCCGAACCGAGTGGTGGTACTTCACAGGCTGGTTTGAGAGCCCGGAATTGGGCGAACCTTTGGGTGTGCAAATCACCTTCTTTAGATCGGCACCCAATGTGAATGTATTAAACCCCAGCGCTTTTTCTCCAAAGCAGTTGTTATTTGCCCATGCTGCGGTGGCTATGCACTCTGCGGGCAAACTTAAACACGACCAAATCATTCGTCGCGCAGGCAGCGGCGGTGCCTCGATTCAAAGTTCAACCCAACAGGTATTGAACATCCAAATGCCTGGCTGGCAATTACAAACCGCGCAAGGCGAGCAGTGGCAATGCAAAATTAACACCCCTCAATTGACTATCGACTTGCGCATGGAACAAACACAGTTACCGTGGATGCAAGGCCAGGGCGGCTATTCTCAGAAGGGACCTAAACCCGAACAATCGAGCTATTACATCACCATGCCCCACATGCGCAGCAGCGGCACAGTTCGCGTGGAGAACAAAACATTGCCAGTGCAAGGCAGCTTCTGGATGGACCACGAATGGTCAAGCACCGTGCTGGCCCCAAATGCACAAGGTTGGGACTGGGTAGGTTTGCACGGCAGCCGAGGCGAAGCCTTGATGGCATTCCAAATCCGCGATCGCGACAGTGGCAAAGCACCGGTGTGGACTCATGCTGCTCTTCGACATGCAGATGGTAGTGTGCGAAATTTCAGCCAGGTGAAATTTGAGGTGTTGAAACGCTGGAAGTCAACCCGCACTGGCATTGAATACCCTGTCTCCCAAACGCTTGTGCTTGACGAGCAGCGCTTTGAACTTCTACCCCTGTTCGATGATCAGGAACTGGACGCGCGAGCCAGCACCGGCACGCTGTATTGGGAAGGCGCGGTGCATGTGAAAAGCGCCAGTGGTTCACCTTGGGGGCGCGGCTACCTGGAAATGACGGGGTATGATCGCCCCATGCAACTCTAAGCCACTTACCACTCACCGAATGAGCAACACCAATAAACTCCAAACCCTGGGTTCCACCCTGGCCTCCTTGGTCAGCCCACACAAAGCCTGGGCGTTTGCCGCACTGGGTGCCCTTCTGCTGGGCTCGGCCATGTCACTGACCATGCCGCTCATGTTTCGCTGGTTGATCGACAGTGGATTTCTCGCTGGCAAAAACCCCGAGGGATTAAACAGTGCCTTTGGCTATATTTTGTTGCTCGTGTTTGTGCTCGCCATGGCCAGTGCGGTGAGGTTTTATTTGGTCACCACGCTGGGCGAACGTATTTCTGCCGATTTGCGCAACCGTGTGTACAGCCATTTGCTGGTGCAACGACCAGAGTTTTTTGAAACCTTAAAAGTTGGTGAAGTTTTATCTCGCTTGACTGCTGACACCACGCTGATTCAAACCCTGATTGGCAGCAGTTTGTCATTCTTTCTGCGCAACAGTCTGACCACACTAGGTGGCTTGGTGATGCTGCTGCTTACAAGCCCTTTGCTTTCAGGTGCTGTGCTGTTGTTGGTAGTTGTGGTGATGATCCCGGTGGTGATATTGGCACGCAGGGTTCGCAAATTGTCGCGGGCCAGCCAAGACAAACTCGCCGACAGTAGCGCCATTGCTCAGGAAGTTTTGAACCAGATTACCACCGTCCAGGCTTTTAACCAGGAACATGCTGAGGCGTCGAAATTCACCACCTCAAGTGAGCAAACTTACCAAACCGCGCGCAGACGCACCGTGAACCGCTCCGCTTTGTTGTTCGTGGCGATTGGCCTTGCGTTCGCAGGCCTGGTGGTGGTGTTGTGGATGGGCGCAAAGGCAGTAGCCAGCGGTGAAATGAGCGCGGGTGAACTGGCCCAGTTTGTCATGTATGCAGCTTTCGTGGGCGCGGGTTTCGCCGCATTGTCTGAAGTACTCGGAGAATTTCAGCGTGCCGCAGGTGCGGCCGAGCGCCTGGTTGAGTTGCTCAATCTCGACACGACCATTCACAAACATGGCCTTCCACCACCTGCGAAACAGGGCGGCTTTTTGATCGAATTCAGTCATGTTGATTTTGCCTATCCATCAGCGCCAGAAAAATTCATTCTTGAAGATTTCAACTTGAGTATTCAGCGCGGCGAAACGCTTGCCATTGTGGGTCCCTCGGGTGCAGGCAAGTCCACCTTGTTCAGCCTGCTTCTGCGCTGGTACGACGTTAACCAGGGACAAATATTGATCGAAGGCAAGGCATTGGAAAGCCTTCATCTGGAGCAATGGCGAGCCAATTGCGCCTATGTGGCTCAGGAAGCGGTCATTTTCTCGGGCAGCCTGCAAGACAACGTGAGGTACAGCAAACCCGAGGCCACCGCCGAAGAAGTTGACAAGGCACTGGCCGACGCAGCCGCGACCAATTTTGTCCACCGAATGCCCAAGGGTTTGGACACCAATGTGGGCGAAAAAGGGGTGCGCCTCAGTGGGGGAGAACGCCAACGTGTGTCCATCGCTCGCGCCGTGCTTCGCGACGCTGGTTTGCTTTTGCTGGATGAAGCCACGGCCAGCCTGGATGCAGAAAGCGAACAATTGGTTCAACAAGCAATCGAGAAAAGCCGACACGGCCGAACCACCCTGATCATGCCCACCGTTTGGCTACCGTAATGGCGGCCGACCGGATTG
>NZ_LUJK01000025.1 GCF_001601825.1 Limnobacter sp. CACIAM 66H1
TTCTTCCATGGCACGCAGAACAATCTTGATGCCTGCATCTTGATCGGGGTTTGAGCCCTTCAAGCCGGCGATCTTGGCGCGAGCACGAAGCAGCGCAACGCCGCCGCCGGGCACAATGCCTTCTTCCACAGCAGCGCGAGTGGCGTGCAGCGCGTCTTCAACGCGAGCTTTCTTTTCCTTCATTTCTACTTCGGTGGCAGCACCAACCTTGATCACTGCAACACCGCCAGCCAACTTGGCGACGCGTTCCTGCAACTTTTCACGGTCGTAGTCGGAGGTGGACTCTTCAATCTGACCGCGGATTTGCTTGACGCGGGCTTCAATGTTTGCGCCATCGCCTGCACCGTCGATGATGGTTGTGTTCTCTTTGCCCACTTCAATGCGCTTGGCCTGACCCAAATGCTCGAGGGTCACACTTTCCAGGCTCATGCCGGTTTCTTCAGCAATCACCACGCCGCCAGTCAAAATCGCGATGTCTTCCAACATGGCTTTGCGACGGTCGCCGAAGCCTGGGGCTTTCACCGCACAAGTTTTCAAAATGCCACGGATGTTGTTCACAACCAAAGTCGCCAAGGCTTCGCCTTCGATGTCTTCGGCAATAATCAACAATGGGCGACCTGCCTTGGCCACTTGTTCCAGTGTAGGCAGCAGGTCACGGATGTTGCTGATTTTCTTGTCGTGCAACAGTACGAATGGGTTGTCCAGTGCAACAACCTGTTTTTCCTGATTGTTAATGAAGTAGGGGCTCAGGTAACCACGGTCGAACTGCATACCCTCGACCACATCCAGCTCGTTGTCCAGGCTCTTGCCGTCTTCAACAGTGATAACACCTTCCTTGCCTACTTTTTCCATGGCTTCGGCGATGATGTTGCCGATGGATTCGTCGCTGTTGGCGGAAATCGAGCCAACTTGAGCAATCGCCTTGGTGGTAGAGCAGGGCTTGGACAGTTCGCGAAGTTCGCTAATCGCGGCAGTAACTGCCTTGTCGATGCCGCGCTTCAGGTCCATGGGATTCATGCCGGCGGCTACGAACTTCATGCCTTCCTTGACGATGGCTTGTGCCAGCACAGTGGCGGTGGTAGTGCCGTCACCGGCGTTGTCGGAAGTTTTGGAGGCCACTTCCTTCACCATTTGTGCGCCCATGTTCTCGAACTTGTCTTTCAGTTCGATTTCCTTGGCCACGGATACACCGTCTTTGGTCACTGTGGGGGCGCCAAATGAGCGCTCCAAAACCACGTTGCGGCCTTTGGGGCCCAAGGTGACTTTCACTGCGTTGGCCAGAATGTTTACGCCACGCACCATGCGGCTGCGTGCGTCATCGCCGAAAAATACTTCTTTAGCTGCCATGATTTAATCTTCCTCTTGAATTCTATGTAATCGGGCTTTGCAGTTAAGCTTCAATGACGCCCATGATGTCTTCTTCACGCATAACCAGCACTTCCTTGCCATCCACCTTGATGGATTGACCGGCGTACTTGCCGAACAACACGCGCTGGCCCACCTTCACATCCATGGCGATCAGCTTGCCACTGTCATCGCGCTTGCCTGGGCCAACTGCAATCACTTCACCTTGATCGGGCTTCTCAGCGGCGGCTTCTGGGATCACGATGCCAGAGGCTGTTGTGCGCTCGCTGTCGAGGCGCTTCACGATCACGCGATCATGCAACGGACGAATGTTCATGGATACCACTCCTAAATTTATCTTTAAAAATAATCGCTTAGAGAAACTGACGGATGCTTTGTTAGCACTCGCCGTCATCGAGTGCTAATAATAGGGGTGGGGGACTGGTATTTCAAGGGGCAGGGTGAAAAAAAGTTCTCTGCAAGCAGGGCGTCAGTCACTTTTGTTTACACTAGGGGTCGATTCAATTCAGCACCCCACAGAATGAACAAAGCAAAGTCGGTTTTTATTGTCCTGTTTTTAGTCTTGATCAACCTGAGTCTGTTGCACGTGGCCACCCTCAGTTGGCACACTCCTTTGGGACCAGGCTGGATAGGTGTGTTTGTTTTGGCCCTTCCCAATTTTTACCTGTTCGTGTGGATGTTCATGCGAAGACGTGCCCGAACATCGCGCAATCTTCACCTGCTGATGGCTGCCAACCTGACCGGTATCGCCTTGGTGCTGACTGATCCAGGCATGGAAGCGGATCCCTTGCCCCTGATCATCGGCAATCTGATCTTTTTCGGCAGCATTGCCTACATTTTTTGGTACTCCAATCTGGGTGAACGCAGCAATGCCATGTTGAATGAAGGTGAGAAATTGCCTGTCTTCGAACTCACGACCGTGGATGGGGGATCGTTTTCCAGTGAGCAGTTCAAAGGGGCTGCGTGGTTGTTGATTTTTTATAGGGGCAATTGGTGCCCTCTGTGCATGACACAAATTGGAGAGGTGGCGGCGCGCTACATCGATCTTGACCGCCTTGGCGTCAAAGTGGCTTTGATCAGTCCGCAGCCGGAAACCAAAACCAAAGAACTCGCTGCGCGGTTCAAGGTACCCATGAATTTTTTCATAGACACCAACTTCAGGGCCAGCAAAAAATTAAAATTGGTTCATGAACACGGGGTTCCGTTTGGCCTGAAGTGGATGGGACACGGAGAGGACACGGTGCTGCCCACGGTGTTGATCATCAACAAACACGGGCGGATTGTGTATTCGGATCAAACTTCAAACTACCGCGTTCGTCCGGAACCGGAACAGTTTCTGGAAGTGGCTCGCCAAAAACTGGGCGGTGCTGAAGGCTGATTGAATCAACTCAGGGTGCCACGCCGGTGGCGGCCTGAATAGCGGCAGCCTTTCGAATGCTTGCAATCAATTCCTTGCTGATGCGGCTTTCCATGCGCCTGTGCACCGGTTCCAGCGCCTTGCGCCACGCGTCCAGTTCGCTCGCGCTGAGCATCGTTACTTGCGTATTCTTCGATGCCTTCACTTTCTGCAAGGCCTGTGCATTTAATTTTTCGGCCTCGTCGTCGTTCTTGCGCGTGGCATCAACCATGCATTTTTCAAGTGTGCTGCGGATGTCCGCTGGCAGACTGCCCCAAAATTTCCGGTTAACGATAACGGCATAGCCCAGATAACCGTGATTGGTCACTGCCACGTGCTTTTGAACCTCATGCATCTTCTTGGAGTATAAATTGGAAGGGGGGTTCTCGGTGCCATCAACCAATCCGGTCTCCAATGCGGTGTACACGTCCGAGAATGCCAGAGGGATGGGAGTGGCACCCAAGGCTTCCATTTGAGCCTCTAGCACACGTGAAGGTTGAATTCGCATCCGCTTTCCTTTCAGGTCCTCGGGCAGACGAAGGGGCGTGTTGGCACTCATCACTTTGAAGCCATTGTCCCAGTAGGCCAGTCCGAGTATTCCACGGTCTTCAAGTTGTGCAAGAAGCTGCTTGCCGATTTCACCTTGAGTCACGGTTTTTAGCACCTGGCGATTCGGAAAAATATAGGGGAGGTCGAACACCTCGAAATCACGCATACCCAGTTGGCCGAACTTGGCCAGTGACGGGGCCAGCATTTGGACGGCCCCCAATTGAAGCGCTTCGAGTTCTTCCCGGTCTTTGTACAAGGTCGAGTTGGGGTAGACCTCCACTTTCACACGCCCACGCGTCCGTTCCTCGACCAGTTTTTTGAATTCAAGTGCTGCAATACCTTTTGGCGTGTTTTCGTCGACGACATGGCTGAACTTGATCAGAATCGGTGGCGCAGCACTGGCTGGTGCCAGGGCAGCGCTATGAAGTCCAAGCAAAAGTCCGAGTGCTGACAAATATTTCATGTTGCGGCTTGTTTGTAGGTGTTCATTGAAAATTCCAGAGTAGGACCGTCCCCACCATTGTGGGTTTCCACATCCTCTGAAATCTTTTTGCCATTTCATGGCACTATCCAGCCATGCAAGTGTTCGCCTCTTATGAGCCCAATTTAAAAAAGATCAAGCGCCGCCAAGCCATGAGATTTGGCATGCCTGTGCTTGTATTTTCACTTTTAATGGCCTTGCTGGTGGCGGCAGTTTACTACGCCCAGCAAGATGAACGTGACCAAAATCAGGCAAAACTGATTGCCGATGCGCTGTGGGCTCGCCAGAACATTCAGTTTCAGGTGGGCGGTCTGATCAATTCGCTTCAGGCACTGACCAATGATTCACTCATTTATCCATCGGCACGGCTGGCCGCAAGTTTGAACCAGCTCAGCCGTAGTTCTGGAGAACTGGTAGCGGTATTTCGTGGACCGGAACTGACCCCGATCGTGAACCTGGAAGACAATTTCGATGAATATGACCTTGAGGCGGTTCGTCAATTGATCTCGGCACCGGTCAATCAACGTTACGAATCCCGCCTGGACGGCTTGGTTGGACCTTTTCTGTTTCAGGGACGGAATTATGTGGCGAATGTCAGCGTGGCCCAACGAGGCGAGGCTGTCACCGCGGGTTTGATCGACCTTGATTTGATGCTTGAAAAAGAACTGCCATGGTGGTTTGCTCAAGACAATCAAGTGGAACTTCTTGACGCCAGCGGCGCAACATTGTCGCGTCTGGTCAAAGCCAGCCCAGGTGCTGGCGTGTACATGCACACCACCTCGCTGGAACTCGGCGGGCTTCAATTTCAACTCAGGGTCAACAGCATTCAAGAAGGCCCCCGATTGTTTAACTATGGCATTACCGGCGCGTTGGCTTTTTTGCTACTGTTGCTGTTGTTAAGTTTCATTATGTTGTGGCGAGACTCCCGCCGTCGTCTGGAGATTGAAGCGCGCCTGGAAGAGGAAAAGTTGTTTCGTCAGTCCATGCAAGACTCGATGGCCGTGGGCCTGCGCGTTTGGGACTTGCAGGGTTTTATTCGTTATGTGAACCCGGCATTTTGCAATATGGTGGGTTACAAACCCGAGGAACTCATCGGTATTCCACAACCTTTGCCTTATTGGCCCAGTAAGAGCACAGAGGAATACAAAAGATTGGTGGCAGATGTCATTTCAGGCAACGCCCCACCCGAGGGGTTCGAAACAATTTATCAGCACAAGAATGGCAAGTTGATTGACGTACTGATTGTGGAAGCGCCACTGAAAGATGGCCGGGGCGTTCACACTGGATGGATGAGCTCGGTCATCGACATCACCGATCGCAAACGTTCGGAATCCCTGATTGCCGAGCAACGCGAAAAATTGCAAGCAGCCTCTCGATTTGCCCTGGTGGGTGAGGTGGCCTCCAATATTGCACATGAATTGAATCAGCCACTCGCCACGATGGTCTCTTATGCGCAGGCCGGCATGAACTTAAGCCAGCGCGGTTCCAGTCTCGAGATGTATGGTCAGCTGTTTGAAAAATTGCGCGATCAGGCTCAGCGCGCCGGCCGTGTGGTGGGGTCCGTTCAAAACCTGGTACGCAAACGCAAGCCGACTCGTGAAAACGTGCGCGTGGCTGACTTGATCGATTCTATTCAGTTCATGGTGAATTCAACGGCCATGCTCCATCAGGTTCGTTTGCATTTTGACATTGGTACACCCGATTTTGTGTTGTATATCGACCGAATCATGGTGGAGCAGGCCCTGGTGAACCTGGTTAAAAATGCGTCCGAGGCATTCACGGCCTCGCAACGAATTCGCAATGTGTGGATACGCGCGCGTCAGCTGGAGAACTCCTTTGAATTTTCAGTACGCGATGATGGCCCCGGCTTGAGCTTGAACAATACTGAGAAAATGTTTGAGGCCCTCGTGTCGACCAAACCCGATGGGTTGGGGCTGGGGTTAAGCCTATGCCGCTCTGTGGCTGAATCGCACGGTGGTCGATTGAAAGCCGAGGCTGTGCCTACTGGTGGCACGTGTTTTACAATGGACTTGCCGATGGCAGTCAAAGAATCCATGGAAGGAGAGCAGTCAGTTGGAGCCAACTAAAAAAGTACAGGTGTTGCTGCTCGATGATGACGACGATTTGCGCGAGGGCATGAAGTGGATGTTCGAGACCGTGGATCTTCCCATGGAGGGTTTTGCAAATTTCGAAAGCTTCAAGTCCAGGTTAGATGAATATGTCGGCAGTGATGCCGAACTTTGCCTGTTGCTCGACTTGCGCATGCCTGACATGTCGGGCCTTGAGGTGTTTGAATGGCTCAAACGAGGTGGTTACAGCCTGGAACGTTTGCCTGTCATTTTTCTGACCGGGCATGGCGATATATCCACGGCTGTTGAAGCTGTTAAAAATGGTGCATTCGATTTTTACGAGAAACCCACTACTGATCAGCGTTTGATTGAACGGGTGAAACAGGCACTTCAAAAATCAGGCGAGTATCTGGTTAATCTGGAAGTATTGAAACAATGGTCCGAGCGAATTGATCGCCTGTCGCCACGTGAGAGAGAAGTGATGTTCCTGGTGGCCAAGGGTAAGCTGAACAAGGTGATTGCCTCTGAGCTGGACATTTCCATGCGTACAGTTGAAGTGCACCGCGCCAATGTTTTTGACAAACTCAAGGTGCGCTCAGCTGCTGAATTGGCCACTTTGCTGAGTCGCCTCAGCGACCGACTTGGTTTTGATCAATTGGCGGGACTGGAATAAATTTCCACCATATTGGGTAGTCGAACTGCATCACCAAACAGCGGACTCGAGGTGTCCGGGTGCAACTCCAGCACAAAGGCCTTGCGTGCCAGCCGATTGTCCCTGAAATAATGTTGTATCGCATCCAGCCTTTGGCTGGCCACTGCGAGATCCAACTCGGCGCTGCCTTCTGTTTGGGTGCTTGACCGGATCAAAATCGGACCAGACTTTCCTGCCTTGGCAGCTTCATTCAACACTTCAAGTTTGGGTAGGCAGTTTGATGGGATCTCGCTTTGCCCTGGCTTGAAATGAATCAACAATTCAAGCCGTCTGTCCTCCCGGCGAAGTGTTAAGGAAGCCGCAGTGCTCTGAGATTCCGACAGCGCGTTGACCACACCATTGAACAGGTCGAATGTAGGTTGGTAACCGCAGTGCATGTCTGGATTGCTTAATCGTTGAATCACGCTTTCAATCGCCTGCGCGGGTTTGATCAAACAAAGCGCGGCAACCGCAAACAGGCCAGCAATCTTTCCAGAACGGCACTTACTCATTTAATCGGTGCTCATCTTTTTTCTTCAATCTTACTGCCATCTGCCGATTTCACCTCAGGGCTTGGCTCTTGTGCAGGCACGGGCACTGTTTCTGCCTGCGCAAAACTGACCTTGATTTGGTTGGCAAGCAGATGATAAATGGACGCTGGCAAAATTCGTTTACTGACTTGTGTGGAAATGGCGGATACAAAAATCAGCGGCATGACCAAATCATGGTTGTCGACCATTTCCAGCACAATGACGAAAGCGGTAATCGGGCAGTGGGTGACAGCAGAGAGCACGCCCACCATGGCCAGCAGCATCAATGGCGCAGTTTCGCTGTTGGTCAGGCCTGCAAAAAAGTGACCAAAGCCGGCGCCAATAGACAGTGTGGGTGAAAATACGCCACCGGGAATGCCACTGGCGAAGGAAACCACAGTGGCAGCCATTTTTGTGAGCCAAAACATAGGGGAGAGTTCCTCACTGTCTTGCAGCGCAGCTTTGGTTTCTTCGTAACCTGCGCCAAACACCTCGGCACCAAATACAAGCGCCATCAAAGACAGCACAACTCCACATCCGGCTGCAAACCTGTAAGGATAACGACTACGCAAACCACCCAGAAAACTGGTGCTGGACACCAGAATCAACATGCTTCTTCCGTAAAGACCACCCACTATTCCGGTGAGAATGGCCAGAGAAAAGATGATCAGCCATTCTTGCCCCCAGTCAATCGTGGCATTGGAATAGCCAAAGTATGAGTAGTTCCCTTGCAGAATCAATGCAACCAAACCAGCCAGCACAATTGCCATGAGTAGTGCCGAGGTATGTCGCATGGTTTTTCGGCGCCCCAATTCTTCGAACGCAAACATAAGGCCACCCAGGGGCGTATTGAAAGCCGCGGCCACCCCAGCTGCTCCGCCGGCAATAATCAGAGAGCGGGTATCAAAGAGTTTGGCGATGTTGGGGAAACGGCCGGCATACGCCATGAGCGCAGCACCAATCTGAACGGTGGGGCCTTCGCGTCCGGCGGCTGCACCTGCTGCAATCACAAACGGAGTGATTAGCAGTTTGCCCAAAAAGGCCCTTGGTCCCAACAGGCGCTCTATCAGGCGAGGCTTTGGGTGTTTGGTCACCTTGATGGCCTGCGGAATACCACTGCCACCAGAACCCCAGAAAATGGTGTTGACCAGCCACAGCGCTATCGGAAACACAATGGGTGGCAGCAGCAGTGCGATCCACATGTGCTCGGCAAACAGTTCTTTGTTCCACTCGCCCGCGAAGTCAGACATCCACGCAAAACCTACCGCGAGTAAGCCAACCAGTAATGAAAAGGCATAGATGACGGAGACAATCATGCCTCGGTCTGCCATGAATCGAGAAAGTCGAGCGCTTTGCGCCAGCCAGTTGCTTTTGGAATTCGGCCGCACGGTGGGAGGTTTCCTGCTTGGTGGGTCAACAAGCTTCAAATTGTCGCATAAAAACAAAAAACCCTCAGGCTTTCGGCTGAGGGTTTTTCTTGGGGTTTCCCCCTTGCTGCTTTTACGCTGCTTGTTTAGCCAGCGCGGCGACGGCTGAAGCCACCACGGTCACCCATGTTGCGTGCCGCGTTTTCCTTGCGTGCGCCAGAGGCGTGTTCACGCTTAGGGCCAGAAGGCGCACCCTCTGCGCGGAAGGCGGGGCGAGCACGTTCTTCCGAGCGTGGGAAGCTTGGGCGCTCTGCGTCACGATTCCACTTTTTGGGTGCATCGGAATTGCCGGAAAAGCCGGAAGGCTTGCGGTCACCAAAGGAAGGTTTGTCGCCAAACGACTTACGCTCACCGAAGGGCTTGCGATCGCCGAATGAAGGCTTGTCACCAAAGGATTTGCGTTCGCCAAAAGGCTTGCGATCGCCAAATGAGGGCTTGTCGCCGTAGGGCTTGCGGTCACCGAAGGGTTTGCGATCGCCGAAGCTACGCTCTTCACCTTGGACAAAAGGCTTGCGATCGCCAAAGCTGCGCTCCTCGCGGGCCTCATAAGGCTTGCGATCACCGAACGACTTGCGCTCACCAAAGGCAGGTTTGTCGCCGTATGATTTACGCTCTCCGAAGCTGCGTTCCTCGCGTGCTTCGAAGGGCTTACGGTCACCGTAAGAGGGCTTGTCACCGTACGATTTGCGCTCGCCACCGCCAAAGCTGCGACCTTCAGAGCGACCACTGCCGTTGCCAGCATAACCGCCTCCGCCTGAGCGACCACGGCCACCGCTTGGCTTGCCGCCGCGTGGTGCCTGTGTGAAGTTGCCGCGAGGCTCCAAGCCCTCTACCTGTTCTTCCGGGATACGTGAATTGATGAAACGCTCAATGCCGCGAACACTGATGATGTCGCAGGCTTCAGCCAAAGTAACCGCCACGCCAGTGCGTCCGGCACGACCGGTACGGCCAATTCGGTGCACGTAATCTTCCGACTTCATGGGCATGCCGTAATTAATCACGTGAGAAATTGCAGGTACATCCAGGCCACGGGCAGCAACGTCAGTTGCAACCAATACCTTGATGTCGCCTTTGCGAACACTGGCCAAACGGCGGTTGCGCACGACTTGTGGCATGCCACCGTGCAGGGCGCAGGCACGAACGCCTTCGTCAGCCAAATCGCGGGCCAGGTTTTCAGCATCAATTTGTGTGCTTGTAAATACAACGGCTTGAACCATGTCTGGGTGCTCCAGCCAGTGGTTCAGCAACTTGCGCTTGTGGCCACGGTTGTCAGCCCACATCAGTTTCTGGGCGATGTCAGTGTTGGCTTCGTTCTGAGCCGCCATTTCAATGCGCTTGGGGTTGTTCATGATGTTTTCAGCCAAACCGATGATGCGTTTGGCAAAGGTGGCGGAAAACATCAGTGTTTGAATACGGTTGCCACACAGCTGGTCGATGGCTTCCAGATCTTCGGAGAAGCCCAGGTCAAGCATGCGGTCTGCCTCGTCGACGATCAGGGTGGTCACGGTGCTCAGGTTTAATTTGCCTTGCTGGGCCAAATCGAGCAAGCGACCAGGTGTGCCCACAACGATACGGGCACCGCGCAGGCTGGCCATTTGTTTGCCGTAGGGCATGCCGCCCACAACGGTGGCTACACGAACGCCCTTGGTGAATTTTACGAGGTTGATCGCGTCTTGACTAACCTGTTGGGCCAATTCGCGGGTGGGGCAAAGCACCAGGCATTCCGGTCCTGCCAGCATTTCCATTGGGCTTTGTTCACCGCTCATCATGCGGTGCATAACGGGCAGCAGAAAACCGAAAGTTTTACCGCTACCGGTTTGGCTGGAAACCATCAGGTCGCCGCCTTCTTTGCCGAGTGGTACCACTTCAGCTTGTACGGGAGTAGGGGCGGTGATATTCAGGGCATTCAGGGCTTGCAGCAAAGGCGCGGCAAGACCCATGTCATCAAATGACATAGACATAATAAAAGTTCCAATTCGATGTGGACTTAAAAATTCATCGACGAACAGAAATAAGACGACGCGGCTGGGAACTATATTGTTCCGGATGGTCGCAAGAGAACTGGCGGCGATGGGCAAAGCACAGCTTTTAAAGCTTGTGCCAACAAAGGCAACCCAACGCGGTCCAATGGTGAAAATCGTGTTAACGACCCGTTGATTTGCAATCTGGAGCGAAGTCTACTGGGTTTGGGTGCAATGCACAAGAAAAGATTGTGGGTAAAACCACAATTAGAAGAAAAACACCAACATCCCCGCAAATGCCTATCAATTTTTCCGGGATCCGGACGTTATTACCTGTAGAGGTAGTCAATCAGGACTGGATTATGAGAAAACTGAAAATATTGATGGTGGCAGGCGCTGCGACCATGCTGAGTTCATGCGATCTGTCGCAGATCCCGGGCCTGACAGGCAAATTGTCCATGGAAGACAGCAAGGCGGTGGGCGCGGCATGCAGGCATTCGGGCCGCGCACTGGAGGATTGCTTTACCTTGAACCCCAATACACATCAGTCTGGCGTATTCGAGGGTTGGCGCGACATGAATGACTACATGTTGGCCAATGAAATCGAGGTCGTGAAACCCGAGATTCGGAATTCAGCGTTCAAGCAGGAAAATACCTCAGTTGGCTCGCCTGATCTGCTGGCCACACCGGCTGATCCTGGTTCTGCGCCCGTAGGTAAGCCTGACGAGGCAGTGCCGCTGGCGCAGGGGCGGCAACGCTGGTTGCCCAAGGGCGTTGATGATCCGGCTGCAGCAGACGCCACTGTGGCTCCGCCCGCCCCTGTGGGCAGGGCCGATGCCACTGTGGCTACCCCCGCGGTAAGTGCGGAAGAGGCTCCCGTTCAAGAGGCACCTGCGGCAGATTCGCCGTCGAGGCCATGGGAGCGCAAAAAGGACCCGAAGAAACACACCTGAGGACAGTGACTGCCTGTCACAAGGTGGCTCGAGTGATATCCTAAAAGTTCACAATTGCACTTCAGGATTTCACGCGTGTCAGTTCGTAAACTAGGTGGTGTACTCGTCCTTTTTAGCATGGCTTGGCCGCAAGCCGCATGGTCTAACGCAGTTGATCCTCAGGTTCGGGCTTTTCCTTCCAGCGTGACTCAGGCCTTTGTCAAAAAAGGCATCGCATCAGACGATTTCACAGCATACGCATTGCCCATTTCACCTTTCGTTCACCGAAAGCCGCAAGCTTATGCGCATGGCTCCAGTCAGTTGGTCAATCCTGCGTCTGTAGCCAAGGTGTTTACCACCGCGCTGGCTTTGCAAAGGCTGGAATCTACTTATCGTTTCAAAACCGGTTTTCATGCCGACGCCGAGCCTGTGGATGGTGTGTTGAACGGTCCCTTGTACATCAAGGGCAGCGGAGATCCTGCATTTTTGAGTGCCGACCTGTGGGCTTCGCTTCGACAACTTCGAACCAAGGGTGTGGATGTGATAAACGGCCCCGTGGTGTTGGACGACTCTGCCTTTACTGAACAAATGCCGAGCCTTGGTCTTGCAGAGGAAGATGCATTTGATGATGCCCCGCACCGTGCTTACCATGCCCAACCCGATGCACTGCTGCTGAATTTTGGCGCCATGTCGATCGACCTGAAAATCAACGAAAACTCCGTAGTAGTGGTGCCTGAGGAGGCACCCAAAGACTGGGCGTTCGTATCGGAAATCAATTTGACCGGTGGTGCTTGCGGTGCATGGAAGAATGGCATGTCGGTTGACTTTTCAAAAGCCGGACGCAATGTGGTGGTGACCGTGAAGGGCAATTACCCGCGTCGTTGCGGTCAGTCGCGCTTGCCCATCCGTGTACCTGCGCAAGATTGGCTTTGGGAATCCTGGGTGAAAGAGATTTGGTTGCAGTTGGGTGGCAAGTTTGCCGGTCCACAAGGCGGTCAAATGATCAAAGGGGTAACACCAGCCAACACCATTGCTTTGTACACGCATTATGGGAAACCATTGAGCGACCTGATCAAGCAGATCAATAAATGGTCCAGCAATGTGATGGCTCGCCACCTTGAATTGGCGGTGGCAGGCACGCCCGAGGCTTTCAATGCCCAGCTCAAGGATTGGTTGAGGTTGCAAGGCATTTCTTCGAATGACTGGTTTTTTGAGAATGGCTCGGGTCTGTCCCGCAACACCAGAATTGACGCAAAAGGCCTGACCGAGTTTCTGCGCAATATGGCATCCAGATCTGATTTCCCCGATTTTCTCGCCAGTTTCCCGCGTGCCGGTACAGACGGCACACTGCATCGACGTGTGAACAATGTGGATGGTTTTGCCTACCTGAAAACAGGGAGCCTTAACGGCGTTCGTTCATTGGGTGGGTATATCAGGGACCGAGAGGGGCAACTGTGGGCAGTGGGTGTTTTGGTGAAAAGCCCTAGGGCTTATGACAGCTGGGGCCCCATGGAAAGCCTGCTCGAGTTTATATACAGGGCGGAATAAATCGAGCCAAAAATGATGCGCTTGCCCGCAAGCCTTTCCTAATCTGGGTTTTCCTTTGTTAGACTGACTTATTACATTCACTCATCCGCACGAGGCCAATATATGGACAACAGCAAAGACAAACTTTTTAGTGACATGAAAATTGTGTTGAGCGATGCCGAAGATCTGTTGAAAGCCGCAGCGTCGTCCTCAGGCGAGCGCGCAGTCGAATTGCGTGAAAAGGCGCTGGTCAGTTTGCGTCGCGCAAAAGAGGTGATGCAAGACGCCCAATCGGCAGTACTTGAGAAAGGCAAAGCCGCGGCGCGTGCCACGGATGACTATGTGCATGACCACCCCTGGAAAGCAGTGGGTATCGCTGCAGCGGTGGGTTTCGTATTGGGTTTGATTGTTAACCGTCGTTAAAGGCTGGCCGTGCTAAATCCTAATGCAAGGGCAGCACTGAAACGGGTTGTGGCCAGCTTGCTGGGCATGACCCAAACACGCCTCGAGTTGGCGGGTGTCGAGTTGGCTCAGGTTCGTCAAACTACCGTGCGCACAGTGGTTTGGTCGTTGCTTACGGCTTTGGCAGCTGCATTTGCGTCTTTGTTTGTTTGCATTTTGGTGATTGCCCTGGCGTGGGACACACACCGCTTTCTCGCAATCGCCGGTTGCGCAGCTTTCTATGTCGTTCTGGGTGTGTATTTTTATGTCCAGTTAAAAGACACCCTGGCCTCACAGCCCCCATTGTTTGAGGCAACATTGGCGGAGCTGGGGCGCGACAAGCAAGCGGTGCTTGACAGTTTGGGCGGTGAGCCCCGGGAGCAGTCATGAGCAAAAAATTTGATGCCCTGGAAGCACGCAAAGAATTGTTGATGATGAAAGCCCAACTGGAACGCATGGAGTTTGGCGGGCAGGTAGATGCCTTGAAAAAGGAATTTGCCTGGGTCAATGTATTCAGGCAGTTTGGTGGCTGGCTGGGGCAGCGCAACATGCGTGCACTGGGGCCGGTGGCTAGCTTGGGTGGTCAATTTTGGCAAGAGGGCTTGAAAAAGTATCCCCTGCTCGGCATGCTGGCCTCAACGGCACTGCTGCGTTTTCGACAGCCCATTTCCAAAGTGGCTTTGCGCGCCGGTTTGGGCGCTGTAGCCCTTGCAGCAGGCATGTTCTGGTTTCAAACGAGAGGCCCTTGGGCTTCCCGTTCGTCTACGCAGCCTTCTACAGACCCAAGCGACTCATAAGTTCTCGCACACGTTCGTCCAGGTTGGGGTCTGGCTGAATGCTTCGGCCCCATTCACGCGTGGTTTCTCCGGGCCATTTGTTGGTGGCGTCCAGTCCCATTTTGCCACCCAGCCCACTCACTGGGCTTGCAAAGTCGAGGTAGTCAATCGGGGTGTTTTGTATCAACACGGTGTCCCGCACGGGGTCCATTCGGGTGGTGATCGCCCAAATAACTTCCTTCCAGTCGCGCGCGTTCACGTCGTCGTCCACGACCACAATAAACTTGGTGTACATGAATTGGCGCAAAAAGCTCCAGGCGCCCATCATCACTCGTTTGGCATGTCCGGCATACGCTTTTTTCATGGAAATTACCGCCATGCGGTAGCTGCAGCCCTCGGGAGGCAGGTAAAAGTCCACAATTTCCGGGAACTGCTTTTGCAGTATCGGCACGAACACCTCGTTTAGTGCCACACCCAATACGGCAGGCTCATCGGGTGGTTTGCCAGTATAAGTGCTGTGGTAAATGGCATCGTTGCGCAGTGTAATGCGGTCCACCGTGAATACGGGGAACCAGTCCTGTTCGTTGTAGTAACCGGTGTGGTCGCCATATGGGCCTTCCAGTGCGCAGTCCCAACCCTTCAGGTATTCGGGCACAGGTGGGGGTTCTCGAAGCACGGTGACACCGTCGCGTATCTCGGGCACTTCGCCGTCGGTTCTGCCTTTGCGGGCGGCCACGGCAATTGGGTGCTCATAGGGGTAAATGTGACCTTCCAGCACCATTTCAGCTTCAGCCGGCACCTGTAGTTCATTGCCTTTGCAGGCTACAAGCTCGGTGCGGCTGCCGCGCAGCAAACCCGCAAACTGGTATTCCGACAGGGTGTCAGGTACGGGCGTCACGGCACCCAAAATAGTGGCTGGGTCTGCGCCCAAGGCCACTGAGATGGGGAAGGGTTGACCAGGATATTTCAGGGCATGGTCGCGAAAATCGAGCGCGCCTCCCCGGTGGGCTAGCCAGCGCATGATCAGCCGGTTTTTGCCTATTTGTTGTTGACGGTAAATGCCCAGGTTCTGGCGCTTGCGATTGGGGCCTTTGGTGACCACAAGGCCCCAGGTCAGGAGGGGGGCTGCATCGTCAGGCCAGCAAGTCCAGATGGGTATCTGACTCAGGTCAACGTCGGGGCCTTCCACCACGTTTTCTTGGCACGGTGCTTTACTGACCACTTTGGGGGCCATCGACAGCACCTGTTTCACCAAAGGCAACTTGTCCAGTGCGTCTCGCATTCCCTTGGGTGGTTCGGGTTCTTTCAGATAGGCCAAAGTACGACCGATTTCCCGTAGTGCATCGGTGTTGCTGGCGCCCATGCCCATGGCTACTCGTTTTGGTGTTCCAAACAGGTTACCCAGAACGCGGTGCTTATAGCCGTGGGGCGCGTCAAACAACAACGCCGGTCCTTCTGCGCGCAGAACTTTGTCGCAAAGATGGGTCATCTCCAGAATTGGGCTGACCGATTCGGGGACTCGCTGAAGTTCACCTTCTTTGTAGAGTAAATCGATGAAGTCTCGAAGGTTCTTGTATCGCATTGTGAAAAAAACTGCCTGTTTGTGGTCCGAAAGGAACAGTTAACAAGAAATTACAACCCACACCTAGAGGGCTTTTTCAAGCCCCCCAAAAGCGCATAACGCCTAGCGATGGGGGTAAGTTCTTGTTTCGAGTAGAAAGACTCTACCAGATTTTGGATTGACCCCTGCCCGGGTTGACCCTAGAATCCGGTCAGCTTTGTGACAGGTATCACCTAAGTCACACAAACGCAGTTGGAGGGCAAAACTTGAGGGAACTTAAGTCAGCCTAACTTCATCTTAAGAGTGCTTTAACCATGCAGTACTTGTTGTAGTTGGTTAAAGCAGAACGTTCTGCCTCACGGACAAAATGGAGGCAGATGCACCGCTGAGTCAAACAATGCAGGGTTAAGCCTGCGTTTGCGTAGCAGAGGAGGTTGCATGAAGCAGTACGAAACCGTTCTGAGCGTGAATGGCCAGCAGGTCCAGTCTCAGAATTTACTTCAATCTTTGAAACATGCTGTCACCGGTCTTGGTGTGGCAACGTCAGTTTTGGTCGCTGGTGCAGTGGCAATTCTGCTGTCCAATGCCGAACTTCGCAGTCAGGTGTTTTTCTCTGCCCCCGTGCAGGCAATTTTCGCCACTGAAATCGACTTGCTCAGTACTGGCCTTGCAGCCGGTGGTACTGAGGTGGTTAACAACACAGGCAAGGCTTCCGCGACCCCGTCGGGTTCCAAAAACCTGATGCCCGTGAAGTTCAATTCGATTGATTCGAGCAAACCGCTGACGGCAGGCCAACGTCAAATTACGTCGTATTTGGCCAAGCGCTACAGCGTTTCGCCCGAGGCCGTGGAGTCTATTGTTCGTTTGGCCTACAAGGTCGGCAAGGAAGAGAAAGTAGAGCCCACCCTGATCCTCGCGATTGTGGGTATTGAGTCCTCTTACAATCCATTTGCGGCTAGCCCTGTGGGTGCGCGTGGTTTGATGCAGGTCATGCCCAAAATTCACAAAGACAAGTTTGAGGCTTTGTCTCCCGGTGACTGGTCACCACTGAATCCTGAAATGAACATGCGCGTGGGTGCGAAAATCATTCGCGAGTACACCCGCCGCACTGGTTCCGTTCATGCAGGTCTTCGTTGGTATGTCGGCGCAGCCATTCATGGTAATGATGGTGGCTATCCCGGCAAGGTGTTGGCGCTGAAATCCCGAATTGATTCAGCATATCAACAGGGCAGCTTGGTTGCCTCTCGAGAAAACAACCAAAAAGTGTCTGCTGTGTCAGTGGCGGGTTCAGAAGGCTAATCGTCAGGGCAATTGGCCTTTGTTGAAAAGTCGTATCCGTTCGATGGCGGTTTTCAGATTGTCCATCGAATTGGCATACGACAAACGCATCATCTCGCTGCCTCGAAATTCCGAAAAATCCTTGCCGGGCACAGCGCACACCAACGCCTGCTCGAGTAAGTCTTTGCAGTATCGCTCGCTGTCATAGGGAGACTTGGCATAAATATAAAATGCCGAGTCGGGCGTCGAGTGCAACTCGATGCCTGCTTTGGGAAGTGACGTCACCATGAAGTCGCGCCTGGCCTTGAAAATCTGTCGTCGCTCTTCGCAAATGGCCAGCGTTTCCGGTGTAAAGCAAGCCAGTGCCGCCCATTGGGCTGGCGTATTGGGGCATATGCTCAGATTCTGGGCAAACCGTTCAATGGCTGGTAACAGCGTGTCAGGTACCACCATCCACCCAAGTCGCAAACCAGTCATTCCAAAATATTTTGAGAAACTGTTGATCACCACCACCGGCATTCGGTCGCTGGGCGCCCCAGTTAATTGAAGCACACTTTGGGCGGGCTGGTCATAGCAAAGCGATTGGTAAATTTCGTCAACAATTACAAAACCACCCAGAGTGTTAACGCCATGGACAATGTCTTTCATGGATTGAGCGTTGAGTTGGGTGCCGGTCGGATTGTTAGGCGAGGCCAGCAGCACTCCTGCCGTGTGGCGAGTCCATTGTTCGCGCAAATCGGCCCAACTGGGTTGAAAGTTCTGTGCCTCGTGGGTTTGCACAAAATCAGGGACGCCTCCCGCCATTTGCACAAAGGTTTTGTTACAGGGGTAACCGGGGTCAGTCAGCAGCACCTTGTCAGTGCGGTTGATCAGGGCCAGGCAGGCGAACATCAGTGCGGCGGATGCGCCCGATGTGATTACGATTTGATGGGCCGGCACCCGCACTTTAAACTGCTGCTCGTAGTGGCGGCTAATCGCTTCGCGCAATTCAGGCAAGCCCAGCGCCGCTGTGTATCGGGTTTTGTGTGCTGAAACAGCCTGGATCAATGCCTGCTCCACAGGCTCGGGCATCGGAAAATCGGGTTCACCGATCGACAGATGAATCACTGGCTTTCCCTGCGCCTGCAGGGCATCTGCTGCTTTGACCAGTTCCATGACATGGAAGGGTTGAACGAGATTGCTAAGGCTAGACTGCTTCAATTCTTCACCATTGTTAGTGAGTGGCGCGAACAAGTTGCGCGATTTGTGGAAACCCCTAGGGACAGCTTCATTGGCTGAGCCTATAATTTTCGGTTCTGTTGTTCACCTCAAAGAGAAGATTATATGGCTCAACCAATGGATCAACGCTTCAGGCAGGCCGCCCTTGAATATCACGAGTTTCCGAAGCCTGGGAAATTGCAGATCTCGGCCACAAAAAGCCTGGTCAACCAGCGTGACCTGGCCCTGGCGTATTCTCCGGGTGTTGCAGCAGCTTGCGAGGAAATTGAGGCTGATCCGTCAACTGCGGTGCGCTACACTGCACGCGCCAATTTGGTGGGTGTGGTCACGAACGGTACTGCGGTGCTTGGTTTGGGCAATATTGGACCTTTGGCTGCAAAGCCTGTCATGGAAGGCAAGGCGGTGCTGTTCAAAAAGTTTGCGGGTATCGATGTTTTTGACATCGAAATCAACGAGAACGACCCCGACAAACTGATTGAAATCATTGCTTCGCTGGAACCAACATTCGGCGGCATTAATCTGGAAGACATCAAGGCACCAGATTGTTTCAAGGTTGAGCGAGCCTTGCGTGGGCGCATGAATATTCCAGTGTTTCACGACGATCAGCATGGCACCGCCATTGTAGTGGGTGCAGCCATTTTGAATGGCCTTGAAGTGATCGGTAAAAAACTGGATGAGGTCAAATTTGTAGTGTCTGGGGCGGGTGCTGCCGCTTTGGCTTGTCTCGAGTTGCTCGTCGAGTTGGGCCTTCCGCGTAAAAACGTGTGGGTGACCGACATTGACGGTGTGGTTTATAAAGGCCGAACCACCAACATGGATCCGGACAAAGACCTGTTTGCTCAGGATACGGCAGCACGTACTCTGGCAGACGTAATTAAAGATGCGGATGTATTTCTGGGGTTGTCAGCGGGCGGAGTCTTGAAGCAGGACATGGTGCGAGCCATGGCGGCCAAACCCCTGATTTTGGCCTTGGCCAACCCCACACCGGAAATTTTGCCCGAGCAGGTGAAGGAGGTTCGCGACGACGCCATTATGTGTACGGGGCGTACCGACTACCCGAACCAAGTGAACAATGTGCTGTGTTTCCCCTTTATTTTCAGGGGTGCGCTTGATGTGGGCGCCACAACCATTACCAAGGAAATGGAAATTGCGGCAGTTCGTGCAGTGGCGGAGCTGGCCCGAAAAGAGCAATCCGATGTGGTTGCCTCTGCCTACCGCACACAAAATTTGAGCTTTGGTCCTGAATACCTGATTCCAAAGCCTTTTGATCCCCGCCTGATCGTGCACATTGCACCTGCTGTGGCCAAAGCCGCAATGGAAAGCGGGGTAGCCACGCGCCCGATTGCGGATCTGGAAGCTTACAAAGATCAACTGCAACAGTTCGTTTATCACTCTGGCACGTTTATGAAGCCGATTTTTGCGGTGGCCAAGCGGTGTGTAGCCGAGACGCCGCAAACTTCCCGCATTGTTTTCGCCGAAGGCGAGGATGAGCGTGTCATGCGCGCAGTGCAAGTAGTTGTGGATGAGGCCATTGCCAAGCCCATCATGATTGGCCGCCCCGCCGTGATTGAACGCCGTTTGGAACGTTTCGGTCTGCGCATCAAGCCTGGTGTGGATTTTGAGTTGATCAACCCTGAGTATGACGAGCGCTACAAAGACTACTGGCGCATGTACCATGAATTGACCAAGCGCAAGGGTGTGACTGAAGCGTATGCCAAAATAGAAATGCGTCGCCGCAACACGCTGATTGGCTCCATGATGATTCACAAAGGCAATGCAGACGGGATGATCTGCGGTACCTTTGGCACCCACTCACTTCATTTGCATTACGTCGACCAGGTATTGGGCCGCCGTGCAGGCTGCAATACTTATGGCGCCATGAACGGCCTCATGCTGACCAACCGTCAGGTGTTTTTGGTGGACACCCATGTGAATTACGATCCAACGGCGGAACAGATCGCTGAAATCACTTTGATGGCTGCCGAAGAAATGTTGCGTTTGGGTGTGCAGCCCAAGGCCGCGTTGCTTTCGCATTCCAACTTTGGTTCGAGTAACCAGCCGTCTGCTGTGAAAATGCGCGAGGCATTGCAAATTCTCCGCAATATTGCGCCTTGGTTGGAGGTAGACGGCGAGATGCACGGTGATTGCGCTATCGATGAGCAGGTTCGCAATACCATTTTCTCGGGTTCTACATTGACCGGCGAGGCCAACTTGCTCGTTTGCCCGAACATCGATGCAGCCAATATTTCCTACAACTTGCTGAAATCGGCGGCGGGTAACGGAATTGCTGTGGGCCCAATTTTGTTGGGCTCAGACAAGCCAGTGCATATTTTGACTGCCTCTGCGACGGTACGCCGCATCGTTAACATGACCGCATTGGCGGTGCTCGACGCGAATTCAGAGCGGGTTAGTTCGCTGTAAAAGTAGCGTTTTAAAACAACAAATGGGCGTGCAACACACGCCTGTTTTTGTTTTAACTTATCGAAAATGTGTCGCACAATGGTTTCATGAGCGAACTCGACACATTTCACACTGAGGGCCACGATGACATCACCGGATTGGTGTTGTCCGGTGGTGGCGCGCGTGCCGCCTATCAAGTGGGTGTGCTGCATCAGCTGGCCAAGTGGTTTGAGCAAGAAAATAAACGGGAGTTTGATTTTCCCTTCAAGATCTTGTGTGGAACCTCAGCGGGTGCAATCAATGCCGCGGCTCTCGCCTGCGCCGGTCGCAATTTTTATCAGTCCACAGATCGCATGCTGAAAGTCTGGGAGAATTTCAGCTCTGATCAAGTATTTCGCTCAGATTCACTGGGTATCATTCGCACCGGGGCGCGTTGGTTGTCTGCACTTTCAATTGGCTGGATGTTGCGAAAGCGCCCCAAGTGTCTGCTAGACAATTCACCGCTGTCACATTTGATGCATCAGCTGTTGCACTTCCGAAGGCTGGATGAAGCGCTCGAGAACGGCACCATTCACGCCCTGGCCGTCACCGCATCCAGCTACAGTTCTGGTCGCAGCGTTACTTTTTTCCAAACCCAGAAAGTGATTGAGAGCTGGGCGAGAACACAGAGGGTTGCATTGCCCGATCGAATCACAGTCGAACATTTGTTGGCTTCTGCCGCAATTCCTTTTGTATTTCCCGCGGTCAAACTGAATATTGAGGGGCGAATGGAACATTTTGGCGACGGCTCCATCCGCCAATTGGCCCCGATAAGTCCGGCAATTCACCTAGGTGCAAACAGGGTGATGGTGATCGGTTCCAGTCAAGCGGACAAAGACCACACACAGCGTATTGAAATTCAAAATGCATATCCCAGTTTGGCCCAAATTGCGGGCCATGCCATGGCATCCATTTTTCTGGACAGTCTGTCAATTGACATTGAGCGCTTAAGCCGAGTCAACAAAACCCTGGGTTTGTTGCCGCCCGAGATGGCCACGAAAACCACTTTGAAACCGGTTGAGTTGTTGGTGATTTCGCCCTCAGAACGAATTGATGAAATTGCAGCTCGCCACACGCAAGACCTACCCCGGCCTGTACGTACCTTGTTATCTGCATTGGGCGCCACGGAGGCCAGTGGTTCGTCTTTGGCCAGTTATTTGCTGTTTGAGGCAAACTATACTCGCGAATTAATTCGAATGGGTATTGCCGATACCATCGCCAAGAAAGAGGCGGTGTATGAGTTCTTCCATCTGGGTCAGTCTGGCCGCTGAGTTCGACGTCAAGCCGCGTTACAATTAGCGCTTCGAGGCAGTTCAGGCATTTTCTTCCCATGCATCCATCTTTGGTTTCCGCTGCTTGGCATGCCAGGATGACCCACGCCGAGGGTGGTGATGGGCTTTGTGTTGCGCATGGCAAACCGGTGCAGGTGCTCAGCACGTTCGATGCAAGCGAAGTGCGGGTCCTGATCGAGCAGGCACATGCTTTATCCAAACAGGGTTTGTATGTTGTGGGTGGTCTTAGTTACGAGGCTGCGACTGTTTTTGACTCCGCTTTGACGGTTTGTACGTCCAGTGATTTCCCTTTGCTTGAATTTCATGCTTTTGAACCGAATCAACTGAGTCTGCTGGGTCAATCGCAGCTGGAACAATTGCCCGACGCATCCCGGTTTATGCCGTGGGTGGATCAGCAAACAGGTCAGCGATATCAGCAAACCTATCTGCAGGTGAGGCAAGCGATTGAAGCAGGTGAGTTTTATCAAATCAATTTGACCACGCGCCTTCTAACAGGCAACCCGCTACTTGATGCGTGGGATGTTTTTCAGCATCTTTACGCCAGCCAACCTGCTCCCCAGAGTGTGTTTCTGCGCGGCAGTGTGTTCAATGCGATCAGTCTGTCGCCCGAGTTGTTTTTCAAGTGGGACGGCAATGAACTGCAAACCGCCCCCATGAAGGGAACCCGAAGGCCCGTCTTGGGTGGTTTGGATGTACTGAGTGACAGCGAAAAGGACCGGGCAGAGAATGTCATGATCGTTGACTTGTTGCGAAACGACATGGCCAAGGTCTGCCAACCAAAGTCAGTCCAGGTGCGTTCACTGTTCGATGTGATGCATCTGCCCACTGTGGACCAAATGACCTCCAGTATTTGCGGACGCACTTTGCCGGGCATCACTTTGGTGGATTTGTTTGAGGCTCTATTTCCTTGTGGCAGTGTGACCGGTGCACCCAAATCGCAAGCCATGTTGCGAATTGCGCAATGGGAACAAGCTCCGAGGAAATTGTATTGCGGGGCGCTCGGTGTACTTAGCCCGGGAGGCAGGGTTCAGTTCAATGTTCCGATTCGCACCGTGATAGAGCAGGCCAGTGAACTGGAGTATGGTGTGGGCAGTGGGATCACTTGGTATTCCACAGCAAATGAAGAGAAAAATGAGTGGTGGCAAAAAACTGCATTTTTACGTCAGGCCACTTGCGACTTTCAGATACTTGAGACGTTGCGCCTCGAAAATGGACGATGGCTTCATCTGGATGATCATGTCGATCGGATGGCGAACTCTGCCAACCGGTTTTCTTTTTTATTTGATGAGCAAAGGGTTCGTCTGAGTCTGGAAGCTGTAGCGAACCAAAATCCGGATGGATTGTTCCGTGGGCGTTGTTTGCTCGACGCCAACGGAGAAGCGCGAATTGAACTCCATGAGCTGGTACTGGACCAGTCGCCCGTGTTGCTGCGTTTGGCTGATTCCGCCATGCAGGCCAAGCCAGACTTTGTAATTCATAAAACCACATACCGACCCGAGTACGAGTATTTTCAGAGTCAGGCAAATGGGGCTTTTGATGTTCTTCTTTTCAACGCCCACGGTTTCTTGACTGAAACCTGCCGTTGCAATGTGGTACTGAAAATTGATGGCGAGTGGTTAACACCACAAATATGCGAGAGCACCGGTACTTATTTGTTGCCCGGGGTGTTGCGTACACGCCTTTTAAGGGAAAATACGATTCGGCAAACCACGCTGAATGTGCAAGACTTGCAACGCGCTGAAGAAGTGTGGCTGATCAATAGTTTGCGAGGCTGGGTGCCTGTGGCGAAAGTGGTTGATGCACACGACAAGGTGTTTTTTTCTGCCAACTAAAAACAAACAATAAACAAAAAGGGAAGTGAGATGAACCCGACCACCATTGAACTGATTGGCGCGATTCTTTTTGCGATTGCTGTCATTCACACCTTTTCAACCAAATACTTTGAGCGCCTGGCGCACTCGCAGCCAAATCACTCGGGCTTGTGGCATTTGCTGGGTGAAGTGGAGGCCGTGTTCGGCTTTTGGGCCATGGTGCTGGTTGTGTTCATGTTTTTCATCATTGGTCAAACCAGCGCAATTGAATACGTAGACACGCGCAATTACACCGAACCTTTGTTCGTATTCGCGATTATGGTGATTGCTGCCAGCAAGCCAATCCTCGTGCTGGCAGGTCGAATTGTGCGTGTGGTAGCTTCTGTGATTCCAATCGACAGGCAAGTGGCGTATTTTTTCACCACGTTGTCCATCGTGCCTTTGCTGGGCTCTTTCATTACCGAGCCTGCGGCAATGACGCTGGCGGCCTTTCTGCTGCGTGACCGCTTTTACACGCAGGGCATTAGTAACAAATTGATGTACGGCACACTTGGTGTGTTGTTTGTCAATATCTCGATTGGTGGCACCCTGACCCCATTCGCCGCACCGCCCGTCTTGATGGTTGCCGCCAAATGGGGTTTTGACATGCAATTCATGTTGAGTACATTTGGCTGGAAAGCTGCAATTGCGGTGTTTGTTAATGCGATAGCGCTTACTTTCCTGTTTGCCAAAGAACTGACGGCCATGAAAAAGCCCGCTGAAAACGGTCCCAAAGAGGACATGCCTGTGTGGGTGATTGCTACCCATCTGTTGTTTCTAGTGGGCGTGGTTGTGTTTGCCCATCATGCAGCCATGTTCATGGGTTTGTTCCTGTTTTTCCTGGGGTACACCACCGCGTATAGCCGTTATCAGGATCGCCTGATTTTGAAAGAAGGTTTGATGGTTGCGTTCTTCCTCGCAGGCTTGGTGGTTTTGGGTGGCATGCAGGCTTGGTGGTTGCAAGACACCCTGAAGGGCATGAGCCCTACAGCGTTGTATTACGGAGCCACTGCATTAACGGCAATTACAGACAATGCAGCCTTGACTTACCTTGGCTCGCTGGTTGAAGGTGTGGATGACCAGTTCAAGTATGCTCTGGTGGCGGGTGCAGTCACTGGCGGTGGTTTAACCGTGATTGCGAATGCACCGAACCCGGCCGGTTTTGCCATCTTGCAAAAGTATTTTAACGACGGCTCAATTAATGCGGGCAAACTGTTTTTGGCCGCACTCGGGCCCACCTTGGTGGCCGTACTGGCATTCCAGTTATTGTAATTTGCAGACCAGGCGAATGATTTGAGCGAACAGAACGTCGATTACCAGGATCAAGAGCCAGCCATTGAGCTGCCTCATGATCTCGATGATGCGCAACGGGCTTTGGCCGAAGTGCAGGCGCTGTTGCGCAAACAAAAAGTAATCGAGAGTGTTGTTCACAATCAGCAAACCACGGTCAATCCTGAGCGCCAAAGCCTCGTTGAAGAACTGGTGCACCGCCAGCACCTCACCGAACTGGGCAACAAGCTTTATCTTCTTCACCCCGCCGATGTGGCCTACGTGCTGGAAAGCTTGCCTCAGGAAGATCGAATGTTGGTCTGGGGCCTGGTCCGTTCCGATCGTGACGGGGATATTCTTCTCGAGCTGAGCGATGCGGTTCGGGAGAGTTTGATCAAATCCATGGACAGCGAAGAATTGTTCGCTGCCACGGAATCGCTGGATGCCGATGAAATTGCGGAGCTGGCGCCCGACTTGCCACGGGATGTGGTTGAAAAACTGGCCAGCAGTTTGAGCCTTGAGGAGCGCGAGCAATTACGTGCCGCCATGAGCTACCCCGAAGACACCGTGGGCGCGCGCATGGACTTCGACATGGTGACCATTCGTGACGATGTGACACTGGAAGTAGTGTTGCGATACCTGCGCCGGTTTGATGAATTGCCTGACCAGACCGACCAGGTTTTTGTGGTCGATCGAGTGGATCACTTCAAGGGCAGTTTGCCCTTGGACCGGTTGTTGGTCAATGAACCGGAAACGCTCGTGAGCGAGGTAATGAGTCGTGAGGTGCTGATGCTGTCAGCACTGGATGATGCCTATGAGGCTGCGCAGGCTTTCGAACGTTACGACCTGGTGTCTGCGCCGGTACTTGATCCGTCCGGCAAGTTGATCGGTCGCCTCACCGTGAACGAAGTGGTAGATGTGATTCGCGAAGAAAGCGAGGCCGATTTGCTGTCCAGCGCTGGTTTGCGTGAAGAGGAAGACCTGTTCGCCTCTGTATGGGAGTCAGCAAAGAACCGGTGGTTGTGGTTGGGGCTGAACCTGTGTACCGCATTTTTCGCGAGCCGTGTGATTGACACTTTTGAGGGCACGATTGCCAAAGTGGTGGCCTTGGCTACACTCATGCCGATTGTGGCGGGCATCGCTGGTAACTCTGGCAATCAAACCATGACATTGATGATTCGCTCCCTTGCATTGGGTCAGGTGACTGCTGCCAACTTCAAGCTGCTGCTGAAAAAAGAGCTGGCCATTGCCGGGTTGAATGGTTTGGTGTGGGGAAGTGTGGCGGGGCTTGCCGCATGGGGTTTGTATTTTGGATCTCCGAATGCCGTGATGTTGGGCTTGCTGATGACACTTGCAGTGATGCTGAATTTGCTTGTAGCTGCGCTCATTGGCGTGCTCGTGCCCCTCGGACTTGAGAAGATCGGTCGGGATCCTGCCATGGGGTCTTCAGTGCTTCTCACTTTCACCACCGACAGCATGGGCTTTTTCATTTTTCTGGGTTTGGCCTCCCTGTTCTTCTAGAGCGGCAGCAACTGATGCTCTCCATCTCCATCGTCATGCCGGTGTACAACGAGGTGCCGGCACCTGGCGACGATTCCCTCTTGATCCGAGTTCGTGAGTTGCTTCAATTGCTAAGGCAAAACGACGAGTTGTTGCTCGTCGATGGCGGTTCGACCGATTTGAGTTGGCCTGTTTTACAAACTTTGGCTGAACATCCGCAGGTGACTGCTATCCAAAGCAACAAGGGGCGGGCGCAACAAATGAACGCGGGTGCGGAAAAAGCCCGTGGGGATGTACTGCTTTTTTTGCATGCAGACACTGTGCTGACCAAGGCAGCATGGCACGCATTCTTGCTGAGGGTAAATGAGTGTCTTTGGGGGCGATTCAACGTGCGCATTGATGGCAAAAGTGCGTGGCTGCCAGTGGTGGGCTGGTTCATGAACCAGCGGTCAAGGCTGACTAAAATTGGGACTGGTGATCAGGCCTTGTTTGTCAGCAGTGAGTTGTTCCACCAGATTGGAGGTTTTCCAAACCAGCCTTTGATGGAAGACATTGAGTTGTGCAAGCGACTGAAACGAATCGCACCGCGAAAATTTGTGGCTGTTGATGTTCCTGTGCACACCTCAGGGCGTCGATGGGATGTCAACGGCACTTGGGAAACCATTGTGTTGATGTGGCGCTTTCGGTTCTTGTATTGGCGCGGGGTGTCCGCCACTCAGTTGGCGACACTTTATGCAGACACACGACAAAAGTGGCCCGTGACGGTTGCTGTATTTGCCAAGTATCCCCGAGCGGACAGAGTGAAAACAAGGTTGATACCCATGCTGGGTGCCGAGCAGTCCGCCTCGTTTGCCCGATACTTGCTGCTGAGCACTCTGGACAAATTACAGGATGTGAATGTCGCACTGTGGACCGATGGTGGAAGCCCCGAGGAATGGGATGCCCTGCTGAGGGGCAGGGCAGTTCAGCGTTACATTCAGCCAGAAGGACATTTGGGTGTACGCATGCAAATGGCGGTTACAACGCACCTTAGCAGCAGTGAACTCGTGGTGCTTCTTGGGCCCGACGCGGTCGAATTTACTTTGAGTCATTTGCGTCAACTGATGGAAGCAGCCCGCCGACAGGGGCTGGCTTTTGTGCCCGCACACGATGGCGGTTATGTGGCTTTGGCCTGCAACCGCAGTGTATCTGAGATTTTCTCTGGGTCCATTGAATGGGGCAGCGCGAGGGTGGCTGATCAAACCCGAGCAGCCCTTCAAGGTCAAGGTGTGCATGCACTGTGGTTACCCCCTCAACTGGACATTGATGAGCCTGCTGACCTGGAAAAAGCCATTGAATCCGGTTGTGTTCCCGTGGATTGGCATGTACGGTACCAAGTAACAGATTGATTTGGCGATGATGGGTTTTGTATGCGTCGTGTTGCAATGAAGACCGTTTTTCTTAAAGCAGCGTTGCTGCTAGCCTCTGTGGGCGTATCAAGTGCTGCGCTGGCCCAGCAAAGTGGGGGCAAGTTGAAGCCTTGGCCAGAGGATCCTGCTGCCGGAATTCCGGCACCTTGGAAAGCACAATATCATCCGGATATTTCCGCGCACACCCAGTTCAAACTGGTGAAAGTTGGCAGTCAAACCGTGTTAAAGGCCGAGGCCGAAATGGCCTATGGCACGTTGGTGCATGCCTTTGCCAAACCAACGGTTTTGAGCACTTTGACCTGGCAGTGGCAAATATTAACGCAACCCGCCAAGGCGAATTTGCAAAACAAGGCCGGAGACGACGCGGGTGCCAAGGTATGTGCCTTTATTCAAATCGACGAGGGAAAACTGGGTTTGGGAACCCGCCTTGCCTTGGCTGCAGCGCGCACACTTTCTGGTGAGCGTCTGCCTGCGGCGACGCTTTGCTATGTGTGGGGTTCACCGGGGGAGAGAGTGGGGCAGTTGTTTGATAATCCATACACCGATCGTGTGAAAAACATTGTGATTCGCGATGCCGCCAGTGCTGCAGAGTTGATTTCTGAGAATCGGGATTTACAGGCCGATGCACGCAAGGCCTTTGGTAAAGAACTGCCGGAAGGCCCTGTCATGTTCTCTGGCATTGCCTTGGGGGCTGATTCAGACAACACCAAATCGAGGGCCGAAGCGTTGTTCGGCAGTGTGCAGGTTCAATAACGCGGTCAAATGTATAGATGGGTGCTCATTTGCTCGTATCGCACAACCCCCAAAATGAGTAAATTACTTACAAAAGTAAATTAATTTATAGTGCGCACTTGTCCTAAGGAGGAATGTCCGCATGAAAAAACTAATCCTTGTCTCGGCCCTTGTTGTGCCCATTTCAGCAATGTCCATGACTCTGGACAAAAACCGACTCTACATGGGGGGGTCTTATTCGAACATCGATATTCAGTCGGATGGGGTCTCCATTGATCTTTCTACATTGTCAGTTGTTGGAGGTTTTCGGGTTAACCGTTTCGTCGCGTTGGAAGGGCGTCTAGGTCAAGGTCAAAGCAAAGGAAACTTTGCGGGAGCAGTGTTCGAAATTGATCGTTATGTTGGATTGAATCTTGTTGGTACTTATCCGCTAGGTGATGACAGTTTCCGGCTCTACGGTAGTCTGGGCTACAACGACATCGAGTTTACTGGTTCTGTTCCAGGATTTAGAGTGAGTGATTCGACGGATTCAGTAAATTACGGTCTCGGCATTTCGTACGTTGTTGGTCCGCTTGAATATCGAATCGGCTACGAGAATTTTTATGACAAAGACAGCATCAAGGCCGATGGATATACCATTACGGTGAACTACACCTTCTAATTAAAAGGGGGCGTTGGCCCCCTTGCCTTGATCGACGCAATTTAACCCTGATTCAAATTCATCGTCTTCACGATCCGTTCGCAGTAGCGTGCGATTTGATCGATTTCCAGATTCACGGGGCTACCCGTTTTCAGGTGTTTCAGGGTCGTCATTTGAACCGTGTGCGGAATCAGGTTGATGTGAATGTCGCATTCGCCTGAAACATGGTCATCCACCTTGTTGACTGTCAGGCTGACACCATTCACGGTGACCGAACCTTTGTACGCAAAAAAAGGCGACAGGGTTTTCGGTGCACGAATTTGCAGGTGCCAGCTTTCACCCACCGGTGAAAAATCAACCACACTACCCAAACCATCGACATGGCCGCTGACCAAATGACCACCCACACGATCCGAAAGCCGCATGGCTTTTTCGAGATTCACTTCACCCGGCTGACTCAAGCCCACGGTCTTCGACAAACTTTCTTGAGACACGTCCACGTGAAAGGTTTGTTTTTCCATGGCCACCACGGTCATGCAGGCGCCCTGAATGGCGATGCTGTCGCCAAGCTTGACATCGGAAAAGTCGAGCGTTGGGGCATGCACGGCAAGGCGCACACCTGCATAGGCAGAGTCTTGAAGGGGTTCTACTGTCTTGATTTGACCGATTGATTCAATGATTCCAGTGAACATGGGTGCTACTACTCCTGATTATTTTGAACCCACGTGATTCGCAGGTCCTGTCCGATTTGTTCAAATGACTGAATGGCCCAGCTGACGTACGCGGGTAGGGTATCGAGTTCGGGCAGGCGAAACAGGCCCTGACCCGGCCCCAAGAACCGTGGGGCAATGTACTGAACGATTTCATCCACCAGTCCGGCTTGCAGGAAAGAACCATTGAGCCCAAAGCCTGCTTCAAGGTGTAGTTCGTTGATGTTTCGCAGCGCAAGTTCCTGCAACAAGCGCAGCAAGTCTGTTTTTACTTTTCCTGAATGCAAACCCGCCGCGACTGGAGCCACATTCAGGGCCTCAATGTTTGAAGCGTTAGGGTGTGTAATCAGCCAGCTTGGGGTTTCCGGTTCCGTGTGCGCGATCAAGACGCGCCCGGTTTGTAAGAGGCGAGCATCGGGTGAAATTTCCAATTTGCTATCTACGATCACTTTCAGTGGCTGGCGCTCAGTGTCAATTCCACGGACATTCAGCTGCGGGTTGTCCGCTTTAACCGTGCCAATACCACTGAGCACTGCACAGGCCTGAGCCCGCAAGTGATGGCCGTGCAGTCGTGCATCTTCGCCTGTAATCCACTGGCTAACGCCATTATTCAAGGCGCTAACACCGTCCGCACTGCTGGCCACTTTTAACCTCACCCAGGGACGCTTGCGTTCCATTCGACTAAAAAACCCCCGGTTAATCCACCGCGCCTGCTCAACAAGTACACCGTGCGAAGTTTCAATGCCGGCTGCTTGCAAAATGGCCATGCCTTTGCCGGCCACCAATGGATTGGGGTCGAGCACCGCAGCCACCACCCGACGAACACCAGTGGCCACCAGTGCGTCTGCGCAGGGGCCTGTGCGGCCATAGTGGGCACAGGGCTCCAGAGTGACATACGCGGTGCTGCCCGCTAGGGAAACGCCTCGCGCTTTCGCGTCGGCAATCGCCTGGACTTCTGCATGACCTTCGCCGGCTTTGGCATGAAAGCCCTCGGCTATAGCGAACCCGTCGCGCACAAACACACAGCCGACCCTCGGATTCGGCGAGGTGCTGTACTGACCTTTCCAGGCCAGTGCCAGCGCATGCTGCATCCAGTGTTCGTCGGTTGGGATGATTGTGGCCATGCCTTAGTTACTTTCAAGCACCTTTTTTGGCAGGGGTGCGGACTTTGGGTTTGCTGGAATTTGAGTTGCCCTCTGCAGGTGCAGTAAGGTGTGCGATTTCCTCTGAGAAGCTTTGTAGATCTTCAAAGCTTTTGTAGACCGAAGCAAAGCGAATATAGGCCACCGTATCGAGTTGCTTGAGTTGCTGCATCACCAACTCGCCTAAAAACTTGGTGTCCACCTCCCGAGCCGCACTGACCAGTAGTTTTTCTTCAATACTGGAGATGGCGTCATCGATCGCTTCGGCGCGGACAGGGCGTTTACGCAATGCGAGCATCAAGCTGCCACGAAGTTTGTCTCGGGAAAATTCGACGCGTGAACCGTCTTTTTTTACGATGGCGGGCAGAAACAGTTCAGCCCGTTCGTAGGTGGTGAAACGTTTGCCGCAGCCACTACATTGGCGGCGGCGGCGAATCGCGTCGCCTTCTTCAGACGTACGCGAGTCGACTACCTGGGTGTCGGCGTTGCCACAAAATGGGCATTTCATAACGCCGTGGCCCCTTGCTTACTTGTAAACAGGGAACTGGCTGGTCAATTCCTTGACCTTGGCACGGACTGTGGCCAATGTGGCCTCGTCTTCAGGGTTTTCAAGCACGTCAGCGATCAGGTGGCCCACAGCACGCGCTTGCTCTTCCTTGAAGCCTCGAGTGGTCATCGCCGGGCTACCCAAACGAATACCGCTGGTTACAAACGGCTTTTCAGGGTCATTTGGAATCGCATTCTTGTTCACAGTGATGTGTGCATGGCCCAGGGCCGCTTCAGCCGCTTTGCCGGTAATGCCTTTCGCACGCAGGTCAACCAGCATCACATGGCTTTCGGTTCGACCAGACACAATGCGCAAGCCACGCTCAACAAGGGTTTCAGCCAGTGCCTTGGCATTCAGCACCACTTGTTGCTGGTACTCCTTGAATGACGGTTGCAGTGCTTCATGGAAAGCCACGGCTTTGGCGGCAATCACGTGCATCAAAGGGCCACCCTGAATACCAGGGAAAATTGCACTGTTGATTTTCTTGGCAATTTCTTCTTTCATCAAAATGATGCCGCCACGTGGGCCACGCAATGATTTATGTGTGGTTGATGTACACACATCCGCATGTGGGACGGGGTTGGGGTACACGCCTGCTGCAATCAGGCCGGCGTAGTGGGCCATGTCCACCATGAAGTAGGCACCTACTTCCTTGGCAATTTTTGCGAAACGCTCAAAGTCGATACGCAGCGCGTAAGCGGATGCACCAGCAATAATGATTTTGGGTTTGTGTTCTCTGGCCAAAGCTTCAACCTGATCGTAGTCAATGGCTTCTTCCTTGTTCAAGCCATAGGAAACCACGTTGAACCACTTGCCTGACATGTTCAGCGGCATGCCGTGGGTGAGGTGACCACCTTCAGCCAATGACAGGCCCATGATGGTATCCCCGGGTTGCAGCAAGGCGAAAAACACGGCCTGGTTGGCCTGCGAGCCCGAATTGGGCTGTACGTTGGCGGCTTCGGCGCCGAACAGCTTTTTGAGGCGATCAATGGCCAGGTCTTCAACCACATCCACATATTCGCATCCGCCGTAATAGCGCTTGCCTGGGTAGCCTTCGGCATATTTGTTGGTGAGCTGTGAACCCTGAGCTTCCATCACGGCTGGGCTGGCGTAGTTTTCAGACGCGATCAGCTCAATGTGGTCTTCCTGACGAGTGGTTTCCTGCTGAATGGCGGTCCACAATTCAGGGTCGGTTTGGGCGATGCCCTTTTGGCGGTCAAACATAACGATTTCCGAAGACGAGAGGGTTCAAGACAAGCCCATTATTCTAAATGATTTCAAGCGATTCGACCATCGACTTCGTCCATGTTTTGGCCCGGCTGGTCGTTGTTTAAGTGCCCGAGCCATGCCCACAAGCGAACCCGTTTTTCGCCTTTGGTATCAATCTCCACCACATTCAGCGCACAGTTGGGCAGTTGCCATTCCCGCGGCTTTTCCAAGGGCTCGCCCACGCAATGCCGATAGATACAATCGAGTACACCGCCATGGGCCACCAGCAAAGTGGTTTTGCCCAGGTTGGTAGCGCTGATTTGTTCGAAAGTGGACACGACCCGGTTGTAAAACTGGGCCAGACTCTCCCCGTTGCTCAAAGGTGCATCAGCCACGCGGTTCTTCAGGCCCGCAAATTCTTCAGGGCTTTTTGCCTGCATTTCATCGCCAGTGAGACCTGACAAGTGACCATAATCACGTTCCCGAAGGCCTGTATGCAATTCAATACCGGAGATTTTCTCATCGTGGATGGTATTCGCGGTGACCCGCGCGCGGCTAAGGTCGCTGCTGACGCATCGATGGTAGATCAACAGTCCCTGTGTTCGAAGCAAGTCAAAGTAATTCCGAAGCAATTGAGCTTGCAACACACCGTGCGCATTCAGGGCGATGTCGGTGTGACCCTGAAACCGCTTCTCCTTGTTCCAGTCGGTTTCACCATGGCGCACCAGGATGAAGCGCGACCCTGCCGGTTTTTTGCTGACAATTGCACCAAAATCAAGAGCTTGGCTGTTCAATTCAGGTGCACCTTGGCAAAGCGGCGTTTGCCTACTTGAATGACATAACTGCCCTTGCCAAGGCGTGTGGCCTTGTCCGACATCTTCTCTCCGTCAATTTTCACCCCGCCTTGCTGAATGTTGCGGTTGGCGTCGCTGCTGCTTTCGCAGAGGTTTGCAGCTTTCAGAATCCAGGCCAAACCGGCGTCTGAATCGCCTTCAGGCAAATTCAGGCTCACTTCGGGCATGTCCTCGGGCAACGCGCCTTGCTTGAAACGTGCTTCGAATTCAGCCAGTGCATCGATTGCGGCCTGAGCGCTGTGGAAGCGCGCAACCAACTCTTGGGCCAGTGCAACCTTGGCGTTGCGCGGGTTCTCTCCATCGGCGCAGGCCTGTTTCAAGTTTTCAATCTCAGCAAGGGATTTGAAGCTGAGCAGGGTATACCAGTTCCACATCAGTTCATCCGAAATGGACATCACCTTGCCGAACATATTGGAAGGTGTTTCGGTCACGCCGATGTAGTTGTTCTTGGACTTCGACATTTTGTCGACACCATCGGTGCCCACCAACAGTGGCATGGTCAAGATGCACTGCGCACTCTGGCCGTTTTGCTTTTGCAACTCCCGGCCCATCAGCAGGTTGAATTTCTGGTCAGTACCACCCAACTCCAAATCGCTTTCCAATGCCACCGAATCGTAGCCCTGCAACAGTGGGTATAAAAACTCATGAACAGCGATGGGTGTGCCTGATTGATATCGTTTGGTGAAATCGTCCCTTTCAAGCATGCGCGCCACGGTGTAGCTGCTGGCCAGGCGGATCATGCCGTCTGCACCCAGTGGCATCAGCCATTTGCTGTTGAACTCAATTGCAGTGCGTTGTGGATCCAGAATTTTAACGGCCTGCTCATGATAGGTTTTTGCGTTTTCCTGCACCTGCTCCTTGGTCAATGGTGGACGGGTGCTGTTGCGACCCGAAGGATCGCCGATCATCGACGTGAAGTCACCAATCAAAAAAATGACTTGATGGCCCAGATCTTGCAACTGACGAAGCTTGTTGAGCACCACTGTGTGACCCAAATGAATGTCGGGTGCCGTGGGGTCCAAACCCAATTTGATGCGCAGGGGTTTGCCTGTTTTCTCGCTGTGAACTAATTTTTGAATCCATTCGGTCTCAATCAACAGTTCTTCGCAGCCACGCTTGGTCACTTCTAGGGCGTGCCGGACGGAATCAGATAAATTCTCAGTAATTTCCGTAATTTTGGGGGACCTTCTATCAGGTGACTGGTTCATTTGGCAATCCTTTGTTACACTCTGGCAAACTTCAGTGTTGTATTTTTGAAAATAAAGCTGATTGTGGGCGATCGGCGCGTGAAATTTCACACCTTTAAAACTAAAACATGATGCTTCAGAATTTATTAGAGCGAGCAATCGCCGCGTGGGGACAGGGCTTTTCTCTTACCAAGCGCTTTATTCAGTCGGGGTGGCAATATGCCGACTCCGCGCTTCCCCAATCTCACAATCATAGAAAGTGGGTCATTGTAGGGTTTTTTTCATTCCCTGTTCTTGGTGCAGTGGTTGCAATCGCCGGCTCTGTTCAAAATTCCCCTGTGGATTCCGCTCTGATCAATCCTGATGTGGTGGTTGAGGCGGTTGAACTCAATCTGGCTGATCAGGGTGTGTACACCTTTGACCCTCTGGTTGCAGAGGAACGGATTCGACGGGGTGACACCTTGGTGGGCCTGTTGGAGAGAATGGGTGTCAACACCGCAGGTTTGGCTACATTTCTGGGACAGGACAAAACAGCACGTAATTTGGTGAATCTGAGAGCCGGCCGTGTATTGACAGTTCAACAAACTGCGGATGGCGATTTACAGTGGCTCCGTTACAAAAGCGGCATTGATGAAGACAGCCAGGAGTCGATCCTGATTCAAAAAATCAATGGTCAATTTGTCGCAAAGCTTGAATCCGTAAATTTTGAGAAACAAATTGTATTCCGCTCCGGACGGATTGAATCCTCTCTATTCGCAGCCGCGGACAAGGCTGGAATGCCTGACTCTGTTGCGATTCAGCTTACGGAAATTTTTGGATCAGACATCGACTTTCACCGTGAATTGCAAAAAGGCGATGAGTTCAAAGTGGTGTACGAGGACCTCACACTCGAAGGTCGCTCTGCCCGTTCTGGACGTGTATTGGCTGTAGAGTTTGTCAACAACAACAAACCTCACAAAGCCTACTGGTTTGCGCCAAGCGGCAACCGGAACGCCGGTTACTACAACGAAGACGGTCGCAGTCTGAAAAAGTCTTTTCTGCGGTCTCCATTGGCTTTCTCCCGAATCTCTTCTGGTTTCACCCCGCGTCGTTTTCACCCGATTCAGCAGCGTTGGAAGGCCCACAATGGCGTGGATTATGCGGCGCCAACCGGCACGCCAATCATGGCTACGGCCAGCGGCACCGTGAAGTTTTCGGGCTGGCAAAACGGTTACGGCAATTTCGTGGAAATTCAACACCACAGCGGCTACAGTACTGCCTATGCGCATCTTTCCCGTTTTGCAAAAGGCGTTAAGGTGGGTCAAAAGGTGGAGCAGGGTGACGTGATCGGCTACGTAGGGGCCACAGGCTGGGCAACCGGACCACACCTGCATTATGAATTCCGGGTCAACCGGGTTCCCAAAAACCCCTTGAGCATCACTGTTGCTCAAGCCGAGCCGCTGGATCGTAATTCTTTCAGTGAATTCAAGCGAGTTCAAATGGCGCTGGATCGCAGGATGGAATTGGCCACCGCTCAACGTTTGGCTCGTGCCCAGTAATCATGATCGCTTTGGGCGCCATGTCTGGCACCAGCACAGATGGTGTTGATGTTGCGGCGGTCCAAATAGACTCAAAAACTCAGGAAATGCGATTTCTCGGCGCGACCAGTGCCGAGTTTCCGCAAGATTTGAGGGACACCCTTTTACTGCTGCAACACATCCCACCTTGTTTTCCGACCGAATCTGACTCAATCGCAATTTTCCTCCAGACTCGAAAAGAGTTGACCGAGCTGTATGCCAACACGACCAATGAGCTGCTGTTGTTGTTGGGACTGGAGCCTGGTGATGTTCGGGTATTGGGGGCGCATGGTCAAACCCTTCGGCATCGCCCCGATCTTGGATACACTTATCAGATGCTCGATGGCGCCCTGCTGGCCAGTAGAACAGGTATTGATGTGGTCAATGACCTGCGCTCAAAAGATGTTGCACTGGGCGGGCAAGGTGCACCGCTCGTTCCTGCTTTTCACCAAGCCTGGCTCAATGGCAAAGGCATTTACGACCGAACTGCTGTGTTAAACCTTGGTGGATTCTCCAACCTCACTGTGCTTAACGGTCAGGGGCACACGCTCACCGGCGGTGATTGTGGCCCAGCCAACTGTCTGATGGACCTATGGGCTCAGCGTGCGTTTGAATTACCGATGGACAACGACGGCGAGATTGCCGCCATGGGAAGTCCGGACAGCGCTTTGCTCGAGAAATTGTGGACACATTCTTTTTTTCATCAGGCCTGGCCAAAAAGCACGGGTAGGGATGATTTTAGTGCACGCTGGTTTGACGGTTGTATTTCGGATTCGACTGATCTCGCGTCCGAGGACATCATGGCGACCCTGCTGAGCTTGGCTGTGAGGGCTGTAAAATCTTGTTTGCCCGTGTTGGTTGAGCAAGTGTACGTATGCGGCGGTGGTGCGAAAAACAGCACTTTGATCAATCAATTGCGCTGTGAGTGCGCCCCAGCTGACTTTTTCCCGATTGAAAATTTGGGCTTGCCCGCCCAGGCCGTTGAGGCAGCTGCTTTTGCCTGGCTCGGAGCGCAGTATGTATTGTCGTCGGTGGGTAACTGCCCCTCGGTGACCGGTGCGAGCCGCCCCGCCATTCTGGGTGCCTTACACACGGCGTTGTAAGCTGACCACTCAGTGGGAATTAGCTGGTCAGTAGTGAGTTGCTGCCCAGGGTCTTGGTATTATTCCCCGCATTTTCTGTTGGCCCATTGTATGCATTCTGGTTTTTTTCGCGGGCTGGAAACAACTCGGAAATTACACCCAAGCTGACATCGGTATGGCCTGGAATCACTGGAATTCGAATCATTTCACGTGCGAATTCAACTTGCGGATTGTTTTCCAAACTTGCGTTGTAAATCAAAATACAGCAGGGTTCATAGTCGAGCAAAGAGCCTAATAGCTTAAGCTGCTCGACCGCGTGTGTTTTTTGAGCAGGGTCGCCCGCATAAAGAATGTACACAGGTGACATTCCCTTGCGCAGCGCGCTTAGGTAGGCGCGATACGCACCGTTCAGGCTGAATTCGACTTTGTCAAATCCCTGCATCGGGAGTCGCCGCTGAATTTCCAGCAGTTGATCGTGGTTCATGGCCATGACCTGTGCTTCAAACACAGCTTGGGTTTCGAAAGTGGGGAGCTTATTGCGGTGACTCACTTCGGCTTCCTCCGGCAATATCACTTCAAAAACTGAGCCAGCCAATTTGCCGTTGTAGTAGCGGTTGCGGCATTCTGTTTTTGCGAGAATCTGTTCGCTCAGGTCACGAACGATGCTGGAGCCATGTCCCCAACCTTTGTTATGGGCGGCTACTTTGTTGTTCTCAACACCCGAGCCAGTATCTACGATTTGAATACATACCCGTCCTTTTCGCCTCCGCAGACCCTCCACTACACCCCCTTTGTTGGTGTATTTGATCGCATTGTCCAGGCCGTTCCGGATGATCTTGGCCAATGCCTCTTTGTTGCTCATGACTGTCACTTCGCTTGGGACGTAGCGAATTTGAAGATCTTTGACATTGGCCAGCATCCTGTACTCCTCAATCAACGGGCCCAGAATATCGTGAACTCTCACCAGGGTCATCGGGGCGGCGTTGTCGTCTTGTGGATACCGGATTGCATTGCCCAATTGATCAAAGAAATCTTCCAACATATTCTTAAGCGCTTTTTGGGCAGTTTGAATGTGTTGGTATCTAGCAGTGACTTCCGGGTCTTTGGAAATTGCCTTGCCTACACTGGCCAATATGCCCAAGGTACTTAAGGGTTGACGCAAATCATGTCGGAAATCTTTTAACACTCGACGTCCCCGGAAGGCCAGTTTCATGATGTCCTGGTCAATTTTGGTGTGTTCATCGAGGCCTTTTTTCGTACGTGTTCTGGAAAAATCCTGAAACACCATGTGAAAAACACAAGTACCGAGCAACATATAAAACAGAACTTCTGTGATCTTGAAGTCGATAATCAAGGCAAGATCTGGCGAGGTAGACGCGTGAAACAGGCCGTTCACGAGGCAATAAAGAAGACTGAAATAAACTGCTTTGATCAGGTTGATCTTGGGCAAGTTGCTGTAGGTTTTGGTGATCGCCAACAGGCAAAGGGCTTGAATGCAAATAAAGGCGACATATACCAAACCGGATGTCGTGAACATATTGGCGATTGCGGTAACGCTGCCAATCAAGAATGGAACCAGGGCAGAGCGTTCGGCAGCAACCACACCTCTTTTGCGACCCAAAAAAGCGCTTCCGAAGAACAGAAACGAGGCGGTTTGCAGTGCTGCATGAACCGGGGTGCCGTGATGAAGTTCTTGCCGTGTGTCGTAACCGAGTATCACGAAACCCAGCAGCACCACACCTATCACAGCGGCTGCGTTCTGCCGCTGATTGGGAAGGTGGTTTGCAAAAAACGGGTATAAGGCAACGCCCAACAGTACTGCTAGCCCTGATAGTGAACTGTCTGTCATTTTATAGTTATATTGATGGCCAGCTTTTTCGCTGACTTTGGGTTTCTATGCCATGGCGGATGCGTTAAGTCGCGGAATTTTGCGATAAAGACTGACGGCCTGGGTTCTGTTTTTCACATTCATGCTGTCATACCCTTGACCAACAAACTTTGACATTTTGCTCAACCCGCATGAATACAAGGCTTGCGGGGAACTGCAAGAATGTCAAAGAATCGGGCAAAGATTGACAATAAGAGACTTTTTCTTGTCAGAGAAATTGAGGCGATACAGCATCACAAGCCTGTCGCTCGGCGGGATTAACCGCCTCGCCCCTCTCAGGTTCGGGGCAAGCGACAGCAGGCTTGTTCGGGACGCGCATGGCCGCCTTATACCTCGCCTTCGGCTCGGGGCTATGCGCTGCAACGTGGATAAGCCACAGGCACTTTTGACGTAATCAGATAGTGAAGAATTCAAGCATCATCAAAGAGTTTAACGACAGCGCCTTGAGGCACCCATTTGTCCAGTTGTGATTTCAAGCGAACTACTTCCTGGCGCAGCTTTTCAGCTTCGCTCTTGTATCGGTCTCGGGATTCCTCAACCTCTTGAAGCTTGGACTTTGAGTACCTTTCATTAGACAGCAGAGTAAGGATGTGAGCTTGCAGAGACAGATTCTCGCTCTGCACGTTGGTCAGCAGGGTTTCAAGCTCCTGCTTTGCGCTAACAACCTTCTCCTTTTCTTCCTTCAGGTTTGATAGAGCAACTTTGTGTTTACCCTGCTTCTCAATGAGATAAGTGACTTGTGCAAAGGCTTCAGGGAAGCGGTCTTCCCGAAATGAGCCTGCGGTCTTTCCTGCTTCAACACACACGGAGTTAATGGTGAGCTTCTTACCTTGCTTTTCCAGCCGTTGGGCTGCTTCAACGAAGAATTGACCTTTGATTTCTGCTTGCTCGCTCATTGATTCACTCCTCGAATTTTTGCTAAGGTCTTCTCAGTTTTGTCTATTTGCAGGGCATAGTGTTTCTCAAACATTGAGCCCGTGCTGTAGCCTGATTTGGCAGTCTTTAGGTACTCAATGTGGTTCAGTAGTTTCCTCTCGTCTTTGGGCGTAAACACTGAGTTTTCGCACCCGATGCACTGGGTGTCATTGGTGATTTTGATTTTGTCGCAAGCCTCTCGCTTGGTACACCAACCAATCGGAGATTCTTTGAAGGCAGTGCGACCATCCACAAATGCCTGTTTGGTGTATTCACGGTCTTCCTCCAAAATAATTGACCCGCCATCTCGCTTGATGCGTTTGAATACACTGCCTGCACCACCCGCAAGGGGGCCCGCCTCATTAATGACTCGTTCTTCGAAGTCATCAAATTGCTTTAGTCTTTCGTTTATCTCTATGAGTTCTACCAGACCACGAATGCCTGAGACATATTCGTTTTGGACTGGACTTTCCAGAAGGTTTACGGCCCACACAGAGCCTCGGCGGTAATACTCCTGCATCACAAGTCCAAGGTGCTTAAATTGAGCTGTCATCGCACCAATTTCGACCTTGTTAGACCGCGCTGTATAGACGGCGAGTGACCGCCTGAGTTGGTGTGTAAGTAGTGGCCATACTGTACCTACTTTGAACTTCTTTCTGAAGTCGGGGGTAAAGGACTGGAATCGTTCAAGCTCTTTAAGGTCGGACTCTTCAATCGTGATATTAGAAATGATTTGGAGTAGACGCATCCACACCGTATCTAAAGAGCCTGTGTTGGGCTTGAAATCAGTGGTCGAGTTAATTTTGCCTGGTGAGCCTTTCTGTGGAAAGAGGGGCATCAGCCCTTCATCAATCTGTACGCCGTGGTAAGCCGCAAAGTAGCGACCAATGTCCTGGGCAACGTCAACGGCCACTTGAACAATGTCGTTAGTCACCCACATTGTGTTGATTGCTCCCATCCCCGTGAGCTTACTGGTAAGCCCCCTGATAACTGTGATTTGCTTGCCTTTGGATTCAATTTTTCCAAGGCAGACGTAGGGAAGTGAACGCACTTCCATGTCGCGCATGCCAGTGAAGCAATGAACCCAAAGTCGTGCGGCCAGTTGGACCACTATCACCAACTTATCGAGTTCTCTGAGGTTTAGTTCATGGTTGTATTTCTTAAGCCATTCGGTAAGTCCAACGTCTTCAAGAAGCGACTCAATCGTGTGCGTATTTCTTAATTTACGCTCCCCTTTTTTTGTCGTGCTGAGCGCCGCCAACTTTCCTTTGAGCCCTCCCGCATAGGGCAGAGCATCAATCTTTTCGTAAAGCGTAATGAGTTTATTGGCGATGTCTTGCTTTATGAAGTCATTGAGCAGGTCTGAAAGTCCTGTAATTAAGTTGCAGTAAATCCGTGAAGGGATAACCGAGGTTTGGTTGCCAACCTTATAAGCAATATTGGTGCTGTTTAACGCATTGGTTAACTTTTCAGAAGGAGGCCCCCAATCAATGAAGCCTTGAAGTCGAAAGCGTCGAATGAGTTTGATTTTCCATTTTAAATTTTGAAGGGTCGCTGGGGTTAAGGAAACGGCACTGTGGACGAAATCGGCAATCCACTTTTCATCACTTAACGCTTCTTTGATGGAAATGCCGTGGTTTCGAGCGAAATCGTAGAAAGGCTTAAAATACAATGGCTGGCAATACAAAATAGAACTCACCGAGCTTGCGTGTCGGTTCAGCCAGAGGTAGCACAGCTCTTTTATTTCCTGTCGTTGTGGGTTTTCAAACGACTCGAAGAAGAAGTAATAGTTTTGTCTTGCCGTCAAGGGTTTGTACAAATTTAAGTCCCAGAAATCCTCTGAGAAGTAAACAGGTTCTAGCGTTCCATCACTTTTAGGTTTGTAGCCCACAATGATGTCTTCAGGCGCCAGCTTTTGGTCTGAGGTTGAGGGCGGTTTGGCCTCTTCCCCCAAGTCAAAGGCAGGAGTACCCATTAGGTCATTAAATGCACTCACAGCGAACCTCCTGCTTGGTATCCAGTGATTTTGAGGGTTCGCATATAGCCTGCCCAGAATTCATCGAGGTCTCCAACTGCACATGCTGCTTTGATGGCTTCGACCTTGCTGGTTAATGACGGGTTCTTATGAAGCATGGCTTGGATGACCTCTTCGATGCGGTGTAAAAGGGCTGCAAAACGATGAGCGAAGTCACCTTCGTCCATTCCAAGGTGCAAGGTTTCAATCACGGCCTTGAGGCTTAAGAGCTTCTTTAAATCGATTTCATCGGCATGGGCACCGTAGTGCTTGCAAAAAAGACATGACTCCCATTGTCCACACACAGGTTGGGAGACAAGTTCAGTAAATCCTTCGGCTAACTCAGCACACAATCCGCTCTCGCTTTCGCACGCACCAGAGGCAGTGGTACGGTCTGCTTCTCGATGCTCCTTCATGTGAACTTTAATCGTTTGTTCAGTCCTGCTTTTCTCAATACAAGCATCGTGCAGTTGACCCAAAAAGTTCGACAAGGGCTCAGCCATTTGTTCCAAGGTTTCAACCGAATATTGCGTGGCGGTTTGCGGCTCGTTTTGTAGCATCATCGAAATGATGCCGTTGACATCACCTGAGTGGACTCCCATTTGCTGGGCTACCTTACCTATCTTTCGAGCGTAGAAGCGACGCAAGGCTTGGGCTTTAAAGACCTGGCCACCCAGTGCTTGAATCCATAGTTTTGATAAGTGCTTTTCGGAATAAACTGATTTGCTTGATTCAGGTCGGCAATCAGGAAAGAGGAAGGTGTTGCTTGGTGGTGCAATCACATTGCGAACAGCCAAGTATTTCTCGAAGGTGGGCTTGTGTTCAGAGCCCATTTCCACAATGATTTCCTTGCCTTTGGCGCGAGCTTTTTTGCCCACCCGATAGGTGGTGTTGTTCAGACGGTTGATTTCGAGTTCGTTGGCTTTCAAGCCCAACAGCACAGATTCATTTTGGCCCGTTGCCAACACCATGAAGTAAAAACTAATCAGAGCGAAGGCGCTGTAATGGCTTTCCACGGTTACATTGTGATAGCCCGTCTTATCAAACTTTGTCTGTGTGCCAGTCAGCCAGCCCCATTGTTCGCTATCAATTACAGCCTTGTTTTTCTGAACATGAATTTGATAATGAGCCTCAATGACCTCAACCAAGTGGTCGTGAAATCGCTCTATGGCTTCGTTGTCTTGAGACTTTTTGACAGCGTAGGCACTATTCTTTGAGCCGAGATATTCTGCCCAGCTTTTAACTGTCTCCTCGTCTAAGCCCGTGCAAGCCATGATGAGTTGTCGAGCAGAGTATTGGTAGTGTTTTGCCCCCTTGTTACTCATGCCCTTTAAGGGTGAATCTTGTCTGCCAGTTTGACTCAGCATCACCAAGTGTTTGAGGTGCAAGGTGTACGCACAGTACATTGCCTTGAGACTTTCAATATTCTCGAAATCAATGAGATTCTTGCCACTGGAGAGATAATCTTTATCCATCCAGTCAAAGACATATCTGAAGTTGTTCACCGACTGGTGCTTAGTCTGCGCTGAGGCTGAGTAATATTTCTCGCAGAGGAAGTCAATGAGCCTGGATACCACCACACGTCGCTCTGGAATCAAGGTTCCAGGATTTACAGACCATGTGTGTCCCTTGCCCACAGCTCCTCTTCTTCGTTGCCCGAAGCACACCACGCCCAGTGGGGTTTTAAAGTGATTGCCAGTTCCATCAATTCCACAATCAATTAGCGCTCGTTCGGGGTGGAGGACGTGCTTTCGTTTGAACTCGATAGTGACTTCAATGGGGTCAGGCCAAGGCACTTCGGTGAGATGTTTTTCGGGTGCGTTCATTTTTACTCCTAGGATTAAATGCCTACACCCTTTGGAGCCAACATGCTCAGGCTGTACTTGTGTAAAAGTTGGTCTTTGAAGGCAGCCGTCACTGAACTTCTGCGGAACTGCAAATATTGCTCCGTAGTGGTCAAACTGGAGTGCCCCATCGCTCTACGTACTACATGCAAGCAATCCGTAATGGTGATACTTTCCTGCGCCCCTCCGGCCTTCAGCCTTGCGTTTTCTTGTGCCATAAAATCAAGCTCTAGGTTGAGTAGATTGACCGCAAAAGTGGCTCTCAGGTCATGGAAACTGAAGTCAGGAAAGGTAGGGTACTTTTCTCGAATCGCCTTTTTTAAATTAAGAACGACCACTTGCAAAGTGTTGCCCTTCTTGGTTTTGGCAGGTTTGTCGCCCAAGCTTGAAGACTTGAACTTGTCGTCAAGCGTGATGGGGTAGTCGTTCTCACCCTTACGGTCTAATTTCTCTTGGCGACTGGTCAGAAACGGTGCTCCGTGCGAACTTAGAAACACATAGTTGTTTTCGCTGTCACCGTAAAACGACCTCAGCCTTCTTTCTTTGGCCAACGGCGATTCAATGTAGGTCAGAAGGTCTTGCCTTAGCTCTGAAGACATCTGCAATTCATAGGACTTCTCAAACTTTGAGTCCACCAAACTATTCTTTCCGATTTCAATGTAATACGTGCCGTGAACACTTTGTGCATCCAACAACGACGACCATCTCAGTGTGCAGACTGTTTGTAAACGTGCTCCCGTTTCGGTTGCAACCCTAAACATCAGTTGGTAGCAACGGTCAAGTTTGACTACTTCTTGCCATAAAATTTCCTGCTCCTTCGGTGTTAAAGGAGTAAGCAATCCACCATCATTTACCTGCCCTGGTCTAGCCACTTTAGGTGCGATAGGCACAGCCAAATCCGTGGTTGTTAATGCAAGTTGCTTTGCAAAACCTTCATTGTTGGTGATTTGTATGAATGCAGTTCTTGCCGTGTGTGTCCGTTCAAACATCACATCGTCTATCAAATCCCAGTTGCTCAACCCTCTGTAAAAGTTGATGACGCAACTCATTCGCTTCTGTGCTGTTGAAGCCTTAATTTCTCCATTTTTGCAACGTCGAATCAGGTCTGCACGATAAAGGTAGGTTGGCCTGTCGAACTTATCCACAGGCATCTCCAGCGGGTCAAGCGACTCTTCTTCTAGGAACGCTGCGTAATCCAACAAGCTTCGAGCGTTGGAATAAATGGTCTCTGAGTTGTAAGCAGACACCCCCACTTTGTCCTCTGCGTATTTCACCAAGTACGAGTTTCCGAGACTCCAAGGCTTGCCCGAAGAAAGATAGAGGAATGGGAAGTCTGGGTAGAACCCTTTAATAGAAGGTGGTTCGGACTGCAATTTGCCCACTGCGTTGATGTAAAAGCGCTGTGGGACAAACTGGGAAATAGTGCGAAGAAAAGGAAGGTCTTTCACAAAGTAAATTCAGTGAAGTAATTACTGTATAAGTATACAGTAAAACTGAATTAATTTGTCAAATTAATTATTTCAGCGTATCGCTTCAAAAAAATAATTCATCGGTACGCGTGAAGATTTCGCGCAGGTGCGTTTTTATTGTTTCTGGTGACAAGTCAAGCTTGCGGGCAATTTCCTTGTTGGAAAGACCCGAGGCCAGAAAATGCATCACCTGCTGTTGCTTGTGGGTCAACTGAATACCGTTGTTTTGGCCAAGACG
>NZ_LUJK01000026.1 GCF_001601825.1 Limnobacter sp. CACIAM 66H1
GTGCAGTGTTTGCAACGCAGCCTTCCAGTCTTGCTTGTACACCAGGTCGTTGAAGTCGGGGATGATGTTATTGACCGGACAACCGTTGTTACAAAACGGAATACCGCAGTCCATACAACGTGCACCCTGAATTTTGGCTTCGTCGTCGTTCAGTGTAATTACAAATTCTTTGTAGTGCTTGACGCGCTTTTCCGGAGCCTCACTGGCTTCCTTCAAACGCTCAAACTCCATAAAACCTGTGACCTTTCCCATTTTTCAAATCCTCACTAACAGGTTGGTTCTCAAGCGGCCACAGCAGGTTTGGCCTGCGCTGCCACGTACAGTTCTTTCAAGGCGCGACGGTATTCTGTCGGGAACACTTTGATGAACTTCTTGCGTTCAGTGCTCCAGTTTTCCAGAATTTCCTTGGCGCGTTCACTGCCGGTGTAACGGGCGTGACGTTCGATCAAACCTTTCAAAATCACTTCATCAGGCTGACGGTCTGCACCACGTGCAGGGCTGTGCCAAACTTCACGGTTGCCCAGTGCTTCCTGCTCGGTGGCAGGCACCACTTCTTCCAGTTCTACCTGCGCCATGTTGCAACGCTTGGCGAACAAGCCGTCGATGTCGTACACATAGGCCAAGCCACCACTCATGCCAGCAGCGAAGTTGCGACCAGTTTCACCCAGCACCACAACGGTTCCGCCAGTCATGTATTCACAACCATGGTCGCCAGTGCCCTCAATCACCGCCGCTGCACCCGAGTTGCGCACGGCAAATCGCTCGCCAGCCACGCCGCTCAGGAATGCCTCACCGGCAATTGCACCGTACAACACGGTGTTGCCCACAATCATGTTTTCTTCTGACAAACCGCGGAAATCATTGGTGGGGCGCACGATGATGCGACCACCACTCAAGCCCTTGCCCACGTAGTCGTTGCCTTCACCCACCAAATCAGCAGTTACGCCGTGAGCCAGGAAGGCGCCGAAGGATTGACCCGCAGTACCTGTGAACTGAATGTGAATGGTGTCATCTGGCAAACCAGCGTGGCCGTACTTCTTGGCCACTTCGCCCGACAACATGGCGCCGGCTGTGCGGTTCACGTTTTTGATCGGCGTGATGAAAGAGACGCGCTCGCCTTTTTCCAGCGCAGGCTTGGCCAACTGGATCAGTTTCTGGTCCAGCGCTTTGTCCAAGCCGTGGTCCTGACTGCCGTTGTGCAGCAAAGGCTCGTCGGTGCCTTCGGGCACCCACAGCAAACGGCTGAAGTCCAGACCCTTGGCCTTCCAGTGAGAAATGCCTTTCTTCATGTCAAGCAGATTCGCACGACCAATCAGGTCGTCAAACTTGCGAATGCCCAACTGGGCCATGATTTCGCGCACTTCATTGGCCACGAAGAAGAAGTAGTTCACCACATGCTCTGGCTTGCCGGTGAACTTCTTGCGAAGTTCGGGGTTCTGTGTTGCCACGCCCACGGGGCAGGTGTTCAAGTGGCACTTGCGCATCATGATGCAACCTTCAACCACCAGCGGTGCGGTGGCAAAGCCAAATTCATCAGCGCCCAACATGGCACCGATCACCACGTCGCGGCCGGTTTTCATTTGGCCATCAACCTGTACGCGAATGCGACCACGCAGGCCGTTCAGCACCAGTGTTTGCTGTGTTTCAGCCAAGCCCAGTTCCCAATTGGTACCGGCGTGCTTGATGGATGAGACGGGAGATGCACCAGTACCGCCGTCTTGACCCGCGATCACCAGGTGATCTGCTTTGGCTTTCGACACACCCGCTGCAATCGTACCCACACCAACTTCAGACACGAGCTTCACCGACACAGACGCCTGTGGGTTCACGTTTTTCAGGTCGTGAATCAGTTGGGCCAAATCTTCAATGGAGTAAATGTCGTGGTGCGGGGGTGGGGAAATCAAGCCCACACCAGGCACGGAATAACGCAGCTTGCCGATGTACTCGGACACCTTGCCACCGGGCAACTGACCACCTTCACCAGGCTTGGCACCTTGGGCCATCTTGATCTGGATTTGATCGGCAGATGTGAGGTATTCAGCGGTAACACCAAAACGGCCAGAAGCCACCTGCTTGATGCGTGAGCGCAGTGAATCACCTTTCTTCAAGGGGAAGTCTGCAACCACCACATCGCCCAATTCGCTTTTCAGCGTGGCACCTTCGCCAATCGGGCCTGTGCCAGGACCAAACTTGTCCAAGCCAGCGCGCAGCTCGGCGCTGTAACGCTTTTCGTCTTCGCCGCCTTCACCAGTGTTGCTCTTGCCGCCAATGCGGTTCATGGCCACAGCCAAGGTGGAGTGCGCCTCAGTCGAAATCGAGCCCAGCGACATCGCACCGGTTGCGAAGCGCTTGACGATCTCTTCGGCAGGCTCTACTTCCTCGATCGGAATGGCCTTGCTTGGGTCGATCTTGAACTCAAACAAACCGCGCAAAGTCATGTGACGCTTGCTTTGGTCGTTGATGATCTGCGCATATTCCTTGTAGGTGTTATAGGTGCCGCTGCGTGTGGAGTGCTGCAGTTTTGCAATTGCATCGGGGGTCCACATGTGCTCTTCACCACGGGTACGCCAGGCGTATTCACCACCGGCATCCAGGGCGCCAGCCAGCACAGGGTCAGGGCTGAATGCAGCCTGGTGAATACGAATGGCTTCCTCAGCCACCTCAAACACGCCGATGCCTTCCACCTTGGTGGGTGTGCCAGAGAAATAGGCATCCACGAAAGCCTGGTTCAAACCCACGGCTTCGAAAATTTGCGCGCCGGTGTAGCTCATGTAGGTTGAAATGCCCATCTTGGACATCACTTTCATCAGGCCCTTGCCCACTGCCTTGATGTAGTTGTACACGGCCTTTTCGGGGCTCAGGTCGCCCGGCAGGCCTTTGCTCATGTCAGCAATGGTTTCCATGGCCAGGTATGGGTGTACAGCTTCGGCACCGTAACCCGCCAACAAGGCGAAGTGGTGCACTTCACGGGCAGAGCCGGTTTCAACCACCAAACCTGTGGAGGTGCGCAGACCCACTTTCACCAGATGCTGGTGAATGGCGGACACAGCCAACAACGCCGGAATGGCCACATTGTCGCGGCTCATCATGCGGTCGGTGATGATCAGGATGTTCACACCCTGTTTCACGGCATCGCGGGCTTCGGCACACAGGGAAGCGATTCGCGCCTCAATGCCTTCCTTGCCCCAGGCCACTGGGTAACAAATGTTCAGTTCGTGACTGGTGAATTTGCCGCCGGTGAAGGCTTCAATGTTGCGAATCTTCGCCATGTCTTTGGAGGTCAGCACGGGCTGCGACACTTCAAGGCGCATCGGCGGATTGATGTTGTTCAAATCCAGCAGGTTTGGCTTGGGGCCGATAAAGCTGTTCAAACTCATCACCAGGTTCTCACGGATCGGGTCGATCGGTGGGTTGGTCACCTGCGCGAACAACTGCTTGAAGTAGTTGTACAGGGGTTTGAGCTTGTTGGACATGACTGCCAATGGGCTGTCATTGCCCATGGAGCCGGTGGCCTCTTCGCCGTTTTGCAGCATGGGGGCCATCAGGAATTTCAAGTCTTCCTGGGTATAGCCAAAAGCCTGCTGGCGATCCAGCAAAGTTTCGTTCGGCTCGATTGGCTCAGGCTGACCTTCCACTTCATCCAGCTTGACGCGGATGGTGTCGATCCACTGCTTGTAGGGCTTGGCAGCGCTGAGCTGGTTCTTCAACTCGTCGTCGTTGATGATGCGGCCAGCTTCCATGTCGATCAGGAACATTTTGCCGGGCTGCAGGCGCCACTTCTTGACAATCTTGCTTTCTGGAATTGGCAATGTGCCCGATTCCGAAGCCATCACAACCAGGTCATCTTCGGTCACGATGTAACGTGCTGGGCGCAAGCCGTTGCGGTCCAGCGTGGCACCAATCTGCTTGCCATCGGTGAAGGCCATGGCGGCAGGGCCGTCCCAAGGTTCCATCATGGCGGCATGGTATTCGTAGAAGGCGCGACGATTGTCGTCCATCAAGGTGTGCTGCTCCCAAGCCTCGGGCACCATCATCATCATGGCCTGGGCAATTGGATAGCCTGCCATCACCAGCAGTTCCAGACAGTTGTCGAAACAGGCTGTGTCGGATTGACCTTCAAAAATCAAGGGGTACAGCTTTTGCAGATCGTCACCCAACACGGCGCTCTTCATCACACCTTCACGTGCACGCATCCAGTTGAAGTTGCCTTTCACGGTGTTGATTTCACCGTTGTGCGCCAACATGCGGTACGGGTGAGCCAAAGGCCACTCGGGGAATGTGTTGGTGGAGAAGCGCTGGTGAACCAGTGCGAGGGCAGAAACGCAGCGTGGGTCCTTTAGATCAAGGTAATACTCGCCCACCTGGTTGGCCAACAACAAGCCCTTGTACACAATGGTACGGGCGCTCATCGAAGGGCTGAAGTACTCGGTGCCGTGTGCCAGATTCAGGTTCTTGATGGCGTGTACAGCACGTTTGCGAATTACGTACAGTTTGCGTTCCAGCGCATCGGTCACCATGATGTCGCGTCCACGGCCCACAAACACCTGGCGAATCACGGGCTCTTTGGCGCGCACAGTGGGGCTCATCGGCATGTCAGCATTCACTGGCACATCACGCCAGCCCAGCAGCACTTGACCCTCGGCTTTGATGGCACGTTCAATTTCCTGTTCACAGGCAATGCGTGAAGCAGTCTCTTTGGGCAAAAACAACATGCCCACACCGTATTCGCCCGCGGGTGGCAAAGTCACGCCCTGCTTGGCCATTTCTTCACGGAAGAAGGCATCGGGAATCTGGATCAGGATACCGGCACCGTCGCCCATCAAAGGGTCGGCGCCCACAGCACCGCGGTGGTCCAGGTTTTCCAGAATCTTCAAGCCACCTTCGATAATTTCGTGAGTGCGCTTGCCTTTAATGTGCGCCACAAAGCCAACGCCACAGGCGTCGTGTTCATTGCTGGCGGAGTACATGCCTTTTTCTTCGGCAATCTTTCGGATGTCTTGTTGCATGGAAAAGCCCCTGATTTCGGTACGTGGGTCACTTTACTGCAGTGCGGCAACATTCTCAAGGAAAATAAAAGGGGTCTGACCCTATTTAATACACCCCATCAAAATCAGGGCTTATTAATTAGGGACACACCAAAAAAAGAACGCACTTAAATTGTGCTTTTGATTGTTTTGACGGGTCGCCCACGCGGTCGAGGGCGAACCGGCCGGTTCGCAAGCTCTTGAATTTGCGCGCAAAAAGCATCATCACTCCAAAGCCATCCTTTTTGCAAGCACTGTGACAAACCATGGCTGTCGTGCTCACCCAGGCCCTGTTCACTGAACTGCCTGTAGCGGCTTTGACGCTCAAACGGCGTATTACCCAACTGCCAATACACAGGCAGATCACTCAACCAAGCCTCATTGACCACACCAGCATGTGCAGCAAAACTGCTCCAGGGGTAAGTGGCAAGATCCGGTGCACCCGCGGCGCGCGCTGCCAACTGCTCAACAAACAGGCAGGCCTTGAGGCTGTGCAAACCGGGTTGAACCACGGTGGATTTAAACCGAGGTTCCCACAGTGCACTGGAATGCACTGCTTGCACCTGACGCACGGCGGGCGAAAAATGCCGGTTCAGGTTTTGTACAAAACGACCGGCGCAGCTGGCTTCTGAAGCACTAATCATCAGTAAGGAACCAGCGGGCACCATGCAGTAAGCGTGAATAGCCACGGTTTCCTCGACTGCACTCAATGGCAGTTGACTGTGAAACAAGGAAAACGCCTCACGCGTTTTAAATACCTCTTGACCGGCAATGCCCTGCAACTCCAGAACCATGGGGCAATCAGGAATGAAAAGACGGGGCTGCCGGGCCATGAGGAAGAATTATTGAACGCCGGGCACGGTGAGGCGCTGGTGCTCTTTCATGGCATAGCGATCCGTCATGCCCGCAATGTAGTCTGCGATAGCTCGGGGAATGTCGGCTTCCGAACGACGATAAAACTGGGGGGGCAACAAACGCGGATCCCCCATGAAAATGTGGAACAACTCTTCTACGACCCGTCTTGCTTTGAGTGTGGCCCGCAACACCTGATAATGCTGATACAGGGACTTGCGCAAAAACACCTTCAACTCGTGATTCAACTCAGCCATTTCCGGACTAAAGCCAATCAACTTGTCGGCCAGCTGCACATCAGCCACACAGGTGGGTTTCATGGTTTGAATTCGGCGTTCCGATTCATGCAAAAGGTCTTGAACCAAAGCATTGATAATGCCCCGAACTGTTTCATGAATCAGCCTGCGCCCTTCGATGTTCGGATGTCGGGCCTTGACACGGTCCAGATGCATTTTGAACAGTGACACCTCAGCCGCTTGTTCCAGAGTAATCAGGCCTGAACGCAAACCATCATCAATGTCGTGATTGTTGTAGGCAATTTCATCGGCCAGATTGGTCACTTGCGCCTCGAGTACCGGGCGGCGATTGCTCAAGAACCGGTCCGCCACATCACCCAGCTTCTCTGCATTGGGCTTCGAACAGTGTTTCAAAATACTTTCGCGTGTTTCGAAACACAAGTTCAAGCCATTGAACGCCGCGTACTTTTCCTCCAGCTCATCAACCACCCGCAGGCTTTGTAAATTGTGCTCAAAGCCGCCATGTGGTGCCATGCATTCATTCAGCGCGTCTTGCCCAGCATGGCCAAAAGGCGTGTGCCCCAAGTCGTGGGCGAGCGCCACAGCCTCAGTCAACTCCTCATTCAAGCCCAAATTGCGGGAAATGCTACGCGCAATTTGCGCCACTTCAAGGCTGTGCGTGAGGCGTGTACGGTACAAATCACCTTCGGTGTTTACAAAAACCTGGGTTTTGTACTCAAGGCGACGAAACGCCGCACTGTGAATAATGCGGTCGCGGTCACGCTCAAACTCGGTTCGGCCTTCCGGGCTTTTTTCAGGGTGCAATCGTCCGCGTGTATTCGCGGAGCTGACTGCATAAGGGGCCAAACTGAGTTCGAAGTTGCGCACGGTCAGTCCCCTGCCCCCATTTCCTGTAAGGTTTGCCGCACTAGGGCCTCATCGGCGGGCGAGGTCGAGGCCCCACCCAGACCATTCAAGAGCACATATTTAATCGAGCCAGAGTCTGCTTTTTTGTCATGCGCCATCAGCGCCATGAACTTGTCGACACCCAAGCGTGGCGGAATGGCCGGCAAACGGGCATCAATCACAATCTTTTTCAGCCGCGCAGATTCCTCTGCACTTAAACGCCCCATTCGGCGACACAAATCGGCCGCAATCACCATGCCACAACCCACAGCTTCGCCGTGGTACCACTGACCATAACCCATACCGGCTTCAATCGCATGCCCAAAGGTGTGGCCGAAATTCAGAATGGCGCGTATACCGCCTTCACGTTCATCTTTCGACACCACATCGGCCTTGATCTCGCAAGAACGCTTCACCACAAGCGCCAGCAATCCCGGATCTCGGTTCAACAAAGCAGGCATGTTGCCCTCGACCATGTCGAGGTACTCGGTGTCTGCGATCGCACCATGCTTGATGATTTCAGCCAAGCCGCAGCTCAACTCTCGATCCGGCAAGGTATTCAGGGTAGAAATATCGGTCAACACCATCTGAGGCTGGTAAAACGCCCCAATCATGTTTTTGCCCAAAGGGTGATTGATGCCCGTTTTTCCACCCACCGAGCTGTCTACCTGGCTCAACAAAGTGGTGGGCACCTGAATGAACGGAATTCCGCGCATGAAAGCCGACGCCGCAAAACCACCCATGTCCCCAATCACGCCACCGCCCAAGGCCACCAACACGGTTTTTCGGTCACAATGGTTTTGAAGCAAGGCATCAAACACGCGCTGCAGCGTGGGCCAGTCTTTGTATTCCTCGCCGTCAGGCAAGCTGACCAAGTGCACCAGTTTCGCTCCAGCGCTTTGCAAAGTGGCTCTCAAACGATCTGCATACAATGGCCCCACCGTGGTGTTGGTGCAAATCATCACGGTTTTACCGCTCACGTGCGGCTGGAAAAGGTCGGCATTGTCTAGCAAACCCGCGCCGATGTGAATCGGGTAACTGCGTTCGCCCAAATCAACTTCAAGGGTGTATTGACTCATTCTGTTCCGGTGGCCTTCTGTTCAGTGTCGGGTGCCTTCTGACCCAATTTTAAAGCATGGCCGATTTTGTTCACAATTTGGTAAACCGGTTGCCGCCCGGTTTCAATCACAACATCGGCGCACTCTTTGTAAAGCGGAAGTCGTTGTGCCAACAATTCTTCAATTTTTTTTCGAGGGTTGGGGCCTTGCAGCAAAGGACGATTTTTGTCCAGACGGGTTCGCTGATAAAGCTCAGCTGCTGAAGCACTCAGGTACACCACGGCACCTATTCGTCTGAGGATTTCACGATTCTCCGGCGCCAGCACTATACCCCCGCCGGTGGCTATGACCTGCCGTTCCCGGCCAACAAAGCTGGCCAGCGCAGTCGATTCACGTCGACGAAAACCGGCCTCACCTTCAATCTCGAAGATAACGGGAATGCTGACACCTGTTTGATGCTCGATCAGGTGATCGGTGTCAGTGAATTCCCAGGACAGATGCTTGGCCAAGGCCTTGCCGACTGTGCTTTTGCCGGCACCCATCATGCCCACCAGCACAATGCATTGATTAGACACTTCGTTAAATCTTTGTGAACAATCAAATCATTGTACGGTAAAGCTTGTGCTATTGGCTTGTGAGCACAACCGGCGTCAAAAAGATTAACAATTCGGCCCTGCGCTTGGACTCATTTTTGCCGCGGAACAACACGCCCAATCCCGGCACATCCCCTAAAAATGGTGTTTTGTCATTCAACACATTGTCGTCCTCTTCAAAAATACCGCCCAACACCACAGTGCCCCCATCACTCACCAAAACTTTGGTTTTTACTCGTCGGGTATCAATAGCGGGCCCGTTGGACGTTTCGATTCCGATCGAGTCCTTCGCTACATCTACATCCAGTAAAATTGTGCCGTCCGGCGAAATTTGAGGTGTGACAGCAAGCTTCAGATTGGCCTCTTTGAATTCGGTGGCTGTCGCCCCACTGCTGGTGGCGATTTGATAGGGAATCTCCGTACCTTGCTCAATCAGGGCGGGTTCCTTGTTGGATGTAATCACGCGTGGATTGGACACGGTGCGCACCTTGTTTTCAATTTCAAGGGCCCGAAGTTGCAAATTAATCAATCGCGTTGAATTCGCATTGAACAGCGTGTAGCCAAGATTGGTCGCATTTTCAACGCCGGTGTTCACAAAATTGCCGCTGCCAAACTGATCGCCGACATCATCAAAACCCGGATCTGCCCGTGCTGACAAAGCCCTTAGCCTGACCCCCAAATCCTTGGATACAGTGGTATCCGCCAGTACAACACGTGCCTCGATCATGACCTGCTTCACAGGCTTGTCCAGGCCATTGACAATCATGCTGATTCGCTCAAGCCTGCTGGGTGTGTCTTGAATGAAGATCTGGCTGGTGCGCTCATCTGAAATCAGGGTGCCTCGCGCTGACAAGAGTTTGGAATCCTCTGATTTGATCAACGTCACCAGGTCGGATGTTTTTTGATAGCTCACCTGAAACACCTTGGACACCAAAGGTTCCATTTCGTCCTGAGCACGCCGATTGGCGGTTTGAAACTGGTCGTTGGTGACATCGGTGGGCGTGGAAACCAACAGCACATTGCCCGACTGACTTGACACCAACCCTTTGGAGCGCATCACAATATCCAGCGCCTGGTCCCATGGCACATCTTTAAGAAACACCGACACCTTGCCCTGAACCGAGTCGCTTAACACTAGGTTCATTTTTGTGAAGTCTGCAAACACCTGCATCACAGTTCGTATGTCTGCATCTTTGAAATCCAAAGTAATCGGTCGGCCGGTGTATCGGGCCACCACACTTTGCTCAGAAGTTGCAGGCTTCAGTTCAATCGCCTTTGTTTGCTCAGTGGCCTTTCTCGTCGGGTTGAGCTCTACCTCCACCACCTCTCCACGTTGGCGTACCAAGTGGGTAGCACCATTCAACTTCATTTGAACGGTGAGTGCCAAATCGCCCGGCTTCAACTCAACTTGGGCAACTGGAACGTCCGCAGTGATTGGTAGCTTTAATGGAACCCCGTCCGCCATGCGTGCATGTGCAAACCTGACTTTCAACTGGTCGTTCATCAGCACCGCATCCGCGATCAGATCGGGCCGATCAAACTCCAGCCGAAGCACCCATTTTCCGCCCGTCTTGCTCAGATTCCAGGTTTTCATGACCGGCCCTTCTGCAATCAGGGCAGGCTTGCCCATCAACTGTGCAACAGTGTCTTTGAGCTCACTGTGCTCAGACAACACAGCAGCCTGCCCACCATCGGGCTGAAAGGGTTTTGGCCCGGAGAATGTCAAATCAATAAGGCGATCTTGCTGATTTAACCGTACTTCGTAATTTTGCGCCAACTCCAACACCAAGCGGGTCTTGCCTCCCGCAGCGATCAGCTGAGCCTTTTTGATTCTGCTGTCGGTGGGGAAAATCACGGGCAATGTGCTGTTGCCCAACTCCACCGGAAAATCAAGTACCTGTCTTGCAGGGTTCGTCATCCGAAACAGGCCCAATTTGCCATCCAAAGCCTGATCGAAGAACAGGAGAATTCGAGTCCGGTCAGCCCTCTCTTCCAACTTGGCATCCACCACAGCCAAGGCGTGAACTTGCACATGTATCAGCAAACACGCAATCAGCGCCACTGCTTTAAACCGCGTTCGCAGTAACCCGGTAACAATTGGTTGAGTGTTCATTGGCTAACCTCGAGTGAATTCACGGGCATGAAGCTCAGCTCAAGGCGCTTGCCTCCAGCCCTGGGGTCTAGCGGCGACAGTACAACTTGACCGGGTCCAAACGAGGTCACTCTGTATGTGTCCAATACGTAGCTGCCAACCCCGACAACATGGTCTACCTGACCGTCATTCAAAATGGCGACCTGTTGACCAGCCGATTCAATCAAACCCGTCAGACGTAACGATTGCAGCGACAAATTGACGGCCGCCTGTCGATTGGCCTCATGACCCGACTGGGTGCCCGACCACTGAAACAAACGACCAGTAATCGGCGGCAAATCCATGGCGCGAACACTCAAGGCACTGTCAAGCTGAACATCACCTGAATCCTTGGGCTCAGCTACACTGCCAACTTGCCTCTGACCCGCATTCAGGCGTTGCTCCAACCTGTCCATGGTTGCTGCGTAATTCTCTTGGGGATCGTCCAACTGTGGGAAAAAGGGAACCAGAAGTATTCCAAACAGAAAGTCCATCATGGATTCTTGACCTCCTCAACTGGCGGTGTATTCGTAGGCAATTGTGCAAAGGCATTGAGCTCGCCGGTCATTTGCCAGCCCCCTTCATCGGGCAGATAAGCCATGTCAAACTCCTTCAAACTGACCTGGCGGCTCAGCGCAGCGATGTGATTGGGCAGACGTGATATTGCATCGCCATCACCGCGCACACTGACAGTCACGGGCACTACTCGCATCACCTCACGGTTCAGTGGCTCTTTGGGCGTAAATTCAGACAGCTTCAACTCATGATCCAGAATGACGTCATTAATCCGCGCCAGCAGTGAGGCCAGTTCTCGCTCGGACGGCAGGGCCATCTTCAACAAAGGCAGCTGCGCCTCAAGCTCGGCCAGCTCAGCCTCAATGACAGGCCGATCCAGCAGGAGCTGAGATTGCGCATCCAGTCGCCCCAACGACTCCTGAATATTGGTTTCAAGTTGCGTGCTGATGGTCAAACTGTCTTTCCAGAACAGCACATAACCCAGCACCAGAAACACCAGCCAGAGCACAGCAATCAACAACAGCCTTTTGGAGAAAGGAAGCAAAGGCAACTCATCGACCAAGTCCCGAAAACTCATCTCATCCAGACGCATGCTGAGCACCCCTTAAAATCGCTTTGATCTCAAACAGGTGACGGTTGTCGATCACCCCCTTCACCGTCTTCTTCGGCTCAGTCACAGAGACGAGATCGACCGACTCGAACAAACTATTGCCAGCCTCCATTTGATCGACCCACTGCGCCAAGCTAGACACCGCATCAGTGAACCCATTGATGATCAACACGTCTTTGCTGACAAACAAACGTGTCATCGACACATTGGAAGGCACCGTGCCATCCAGGTATGAAACCCAGCGGCTTGCCAGAATGGATTCTTTTTCCACCGCCTCTAGAGCGCTTACCTGACGATTCAGCACCACAACCTTGTCCTTCATGGCTTGAACCTCCGCCACACGCGTAGCCATTTCTGACTCCATGGCGCTCAAATGTCCAAGAAAAACTTCCTGTCTTGCCGCTCGCTCGGCGAATTCGCTTCCAATCGCATAACAAGCCGCCAAACCAATCACGACACCTACTGTCAACTCTGCAATCAAGCGACGTCTCCTGCGCGTCTCCCGCAGGGCCCGGTAGGGGTAAAGGTTGAATAAAATCACTCGCATGGCATGGCCTCCAAGGCGCCAAATGGCACCACATCGTCATGCCAACGGCCCTGCAGCTCTTTTCGGGGAGAAATGTCAATTAAACGGGGCGACAGGGTCTGACTGCGCTTGACTGTAGACTCACACCCTTTGGCGTACATCAGTTCGCCCCCAAGAATCAGGCGAACCGAGGCCACCTCCTCTGGAGCCCCATCCCTTGTCCAGGTTGACACCAGGCGCTCCAGCGCAGACACGGCCTGCACCACCGAGAAACCATCTTCGCTGTGCTCCCAGCTTTCATTGAACAACACACCCTGTGAAAAAACGGCCAATCGCACATGGTGGCGAGACAATTCACCGTGTAAGAGAAATCGAACATCTGCCGACTTCCACGCAGCAGGGGCCATCTGCCAATAGCCGTTCATGGCAGCCACTGTGTCCAGCGTAATACCCAGACAGGTCACGCCACTGGACTGGCATGCACGGAGGATTTCATCGACCTGTTTTTGATCGATGCCCGCAACAGCCAGACTCACACTGCCGTCGGACAGCTCTGCCTTCACCTGCCAATCGAAAGCCGCTTCTCGCTCCGATTCCCCTGCAGCGGCCTCCATCAACTCCTGAATCTGGAAACGAATCAAATTCTCGCGCTCATCCTTGGCAACCCCAATCTCGCCCAGGTAAGCATGTTTGGAAGGCACGGAGACCACCACGAACTGGGGCTTGACGAAGGCGGCAGGGAGAGCCCCGATTGCATCGACCATCGCTTTTCCAAGTGATTGCGCATCCAACAAGGCATCCCCCTGAGGAGCAACCTCGAAATTGCCCCCACCCGATGCACGAATCGACTTGAACGACAGTCGGCTCTGACGTTCAATTTCACCGTAAACCCAACGCCATCTCGCCCCACTGAAGGAGATCGACAATGCATGGGCGGCGCCTGCGTGCAAACTGAAAATCCAATTTCGAAGTAATTTCATGGATAAACCCTGAGCAAGGTAGAGCTTCAGGGTAGAGAATTCGGCGGGGCCAGCTAACCCTCATTGGAGGGGACAACCACAAGGGGGAGAGTACGAATTCAACACTAGAGTCAACGATCGGAAATTCCCGTGCGTTGGCAGATACAATGTAGCCACCAACACCAATCCTGTTCCGACCTGTGAATTCAAACAAAATCCGCCTCAAGCATCACTCCGATGGCTTTATCGCGACTACGCTCACCGTACTCATCGGCCTTGGCGTGTCTGGCGCACTGCTTGTGGGTGTTGCCCTGGCACTCATTTTCCCGAAGTTGCCCGACCTCGACACCTTGACTGACTACCGGCCCAAGGTACCTTTGCGCGTGTTGACCTCAGATGGCGTACTGATTGGTGAATTTGGCGAGGAACGTCGCCGGCCAGTCGACATCACTGAAGTGCCCTTGGTCATGCAACAAGCGATCCTGGCGGCTGAGGACGACCGGTTCTACGAACATGGCGGCATTGACTTCATGGGCGTTGCGAGGGCCTTGGTGACCAACGTCACCTCGGGTGGGCGCACACAGGGCGCCAGCACGATTACCATGCAGGTTGCCCGCAATTTCTTTCTGACTCGAGACAAAACCTGGACCCGCAAACTGTATGAAGTGCTGCTGGCCTACAAAATTGAAGACAATCTGAGCAAAGATGAAATTCTGGAGTTGTACATCAACCAGATTTATCTGGGTCAACGCGCCTACGGGTTTCAATCTGCCTCGCAGGTTTATTTCGGCAAACCTCTGCGCGACATCAATGCGGCAGAGGCAGCCATGTTGGCTGGTTTGCCGAAAGCACCCTCTGCCTACAATCCGATCGTCAATCCAAGCCGTGCACGCGTACGCCAGGAATATGTGCTGCGGCGCATGAACGACCTCGAGTATCTGGATGATGCACAGTTTGAGGAAGCCTTGAACACCGAGTTGGTGTACCGCAATCGCAAAGCCAACGGCGATGACATCGAGGCCACCACCGGACTGACCATCAATGCCGACTATGCAGCAGAAATGGCACGCCAGGCTGTGGTTGAAATGTATGGCGAAGAGGCCTACACCTCGGGTATCACCGTTACCACAACCTTGATCGCCAAAGAACAGCGCGCTGCCCAGCGCGCCTTGCGCAACAGCGTGATGGATTACGAACTGCGTCAATTTTTCCGTGGTCCTGAAGGCTACATCGAACTGCCCAACGATCCCAAAGAAGCTGAAGAAGTCATCGGTGACAACATCAGTGACTACACCGACTACGGCTTTTTGCAGAGCGCAGTGGTGTTGTCAGCCAGCCCCACTGAAGTGGTAGTGTCGCAAGGCGCTGGTGAACCCCTGAAACTCACTGGGGCAAGCCTGAAGCCTGCAGAAAGCTGGTTAAATGAACGTGCCCCAGCCAATAAACGACTGAAACGCGGTGCGGTGGTTCGCATTCTGAAACGCAAAGACCAGCCACCCATGCTGACACAATTGCCTGAAGTGGAAGCTGCATTCATTGCCATCAGCACCAAAGACGGTGCAATCCGCGCCCTGTCCGGCGGGTTTGAATTCTCCCGCAACAAATTCAACCATGTCACCCAGGCTACTCGCCAACCGGGTTCAGCGTTCAAGCCGTTTGTGTATTCTGCTGCACTTGAAAAGGGAATCACACCCACCACACTGGTGGCCGATGAGCCCATTTTTGTGCCTGCCGACACCCCGGGTGGCAAGGACTGGAGCCCGAAAAACTACGATGGCAAGTACGATGGCCCCATGCTGCTGAAGGAAGGCCTGGCCAAATCGAAAAACATGGTGTCCATTCGTGTGCTGCAAGAAATTACCCCGCAATACGGCCAGCGGTGGGCCACGCAATTCGGATTTCCTGCTGCCAATGTGCCCCCTTACCTCACCATGGCCCTGGGTGCTGTCACCACAAACCCATTACAAATGGCGAGCGCATTTGCCGTATTTGCCAATTCTGGCTACCGGATAAAACCCTATTTAATTGAAAAAATCACCGATGGCACCGGTCGAATTGTGGCGCGCGCGCGCCCCGCTGTGGCGGGTGAAGAAGCCAATCGTGTGATTGACGCCCGCAATGCATTCCTGACCACCCGCCTTCTGCGCGAAGTGGTTGAGCGCGGCACTGCCACCCGGGCCAAAGTGCTTAATCGTGGAGATATTGTGGGTAAAACGGGTACGACCAACGACAGCCATGACGCCTGGTTTGCCGGCTACAACACCGACATTTCAGCCGTGGCTTGGGTCGGCTATGATCAGCCTCGCAATCTGGGCGCCCGCGAAACCGGTGGTGGTCTGGCATTGCCAATCTGGATTGACTACATGAAAGTAGCGCTGGCTGATTTGCCAGAGAGGCCCCAGGTTGTTCCTCCTGGCATTGAATACATCGACGGAAATTATTATTACTCCGAATACACACCCGGCAACGGTGTAGCCCGCATTGATGTGAACGGTGGCGGTGACGACATTCCGAGTCTGTTTAACTTCCTGAAAGGCTTGGGAGGGATGCTCGAGGGTAGTGGTGAAGCACCCATCAGTGGCAATCCCACGGCGGGTGATGGCACTAGTCACGCAGCACCTGTGCGACCACGTGAACAGCCGCGGGATGACATTGAACGATTGTTTGGCAATAATTAAATGGCCTAAAACTTGGGGCAGTGTTGCCCCAATTGGCCGCTTAACAGCTCAACAAAATGAGTTCTGAACGGAGTTTTACTGCGGGTGTCTAACCATTCACCATTGGCGTATTGGTAATGAAAACCACCCGATTTTGCAGCAAGCCACAACTCGTGGTTGGCCACTTGGCTGTTCAAAATCATCTTGCCTTTGTCTTCAAAATCAAGGGTTAATACATTGCCCGAGCGCATTGAATCTGCATCAAGGTCCAGCGTATCGACCAAGGATTCAATATACTCTTCTACTTGAACCAAAGTGGCATCCACCACCGCCTGGAATTCCGTGTCTGTCATGAAAAAATCACCTCTAAGAATATTGGCCATTGTCACCTTGTTTGCCCTGGGCCTGAGTGCTTGCGGTCAACGCGGGCCACTTTATTTACCCGAGCCACCAGCCCCCCTGCCCAAGCCTGCTGGCTACGACAAACCTGAACAACAGCAAAACCGCTAAACCTACAATTTTCGAGCAAATTTTACCGTGCAAAACAACTCAGTGAATCCAAGCGATCTCAACCCTTACTTGCAGTTCGATGCAGCCAGTGGTGAACTTCAATTTGAGAACACCGAACTGTCCGGTTTGGCACAAGAATTCGGAACCCCCCTGTATGTGTATTCCGCCTCGTCGATCAAAGCGGCTTACCATGCATATGCCAGTGCCTGTCAGGGTCTGGCCCAAGTCACCATCTGCTACGCGGTCAAAGCTAACTCCAACATTCACATTCTGAAGTTGCTGGCCCAAGAGGGTGCAGGGTTCGACATCGTCTCCGCCGGAGAACTGGCCCGTGTCATTGCGGCCGGTGGCGCACCTGAAAAGGCTGTATTCGCTGGCGTGGGCAAATCCATGCAGGAAATTGAATACGCACTGGGTCAAGGCGTGGGCTGCTTCAACGTTGAATCTGAGGCCGAAATGGAGCGCGTGGCCCTGGTTGCCGAAAAATTGCAACGGAAAGCCAATGTGTCGCTGCGCGTGAATCCCGATGTCGATGCAAAAACCCACCCTTACATTTCCACGGGCCTCAAAGAAAACAAATTTGGCGTGTCGATGAACGCGGCCAAACGGGTTTATCAATTTGCCAATTCTCACCCATGGCTGAATGTGCATGGCATTGATTGCCACATTGGCTCTCAACTCACGGATGCAAGCCCCTATTTCGATGCGCTTGACCGGGTATTGGCGTTGCTAGACCAATTGGCAGCCGAGGGCATTGAAATCAATCACCTCGATCTGGGCGGCGGTATTGGTATTCGATATCTGGACGAAACCCCACCGACGCCAGCCGAAGTACTGCCCAAATTAATCAGCAAAGTTCAAAGCTGGGCTCAAGCCAAGGGTCGCGGTATGCCCACCCTGTCATTCGAGCCGGGACGCTCCATTGTAGGCAATGCAGGGGTTTTGCTCACCCAGGTTGAATTCCTGAAAGAGAATGAAGGCAAACACTTCGCGATTGTAGACGCCGCCATGAATGACCTGATGCGCCCGGCAATGTACAAAGCATTCCATGGTGTGGTGGCTGTACAAAACAACCCCCATGCCGCTGTGCAGGATTATGACGTTGTGGGGCCCGTGTGCGAGTCGGGAGATTGGCTGGCAAAAAACCGCACACTGGCGATAGAACAGGGCGACTACCTCGCCATTTTATCGGCGGGTGCGTACGGCCAAACCATGGCCTCGAATTACAACAGCCGCGGCCGTGCAGCCGAGGTACTTTTGGAAAACGGCAAAGTTACCTTGATTCGCCGGCGCGAAACCATCGAAGACCAGCTTCGCCCGGAACTCGACGTTTAATTACATCCACGTATGAAAAAAGCCCCGATTCCAACGAACCGGGGCTTTTTTATTGCTCGCTGCGCCAATCGCCGACCTGATTACAACTCGCCATAGGAATGCAAACCGGACAAGAACATGTTCACGCCCAGGAAAGCAAATCCGGTCACCAGCAAGCCCACCAGAGCCCAATAGGAAGCGACCACGCCACGCAGGCCTTTCACCAGACGCATGTGTAGCCAGGCAGCATAGTTCAACCAAACCACCAGCGCCCAGGTTTCCTTCGGGTCCCATTGCCAATATGCGCCCCAGGCCTCCGCAGCCCACAATGCGCCCAAAATGGTGGCCACTGTGAAAAATGCAAAACCCACGGCAATCGACTTGTACATTACGTCGTCAAGTACTTCCAGCGGGGGCAGGGCATCTGCAATGCGCTTGCGCGCCAGCAAAATCGCACCCACCACGGCGCAACCAATGCCCAGGTACAGTGCCCAGTAAATCGATATCCCTTCGGTGCGAAATACCATGGGCTCCAGGAACATCAACACACCCAAAATACCCGTGGGAATTAATGCCTTGATACTGGGCGCATGGGCATACACCTTCAACAGGTAAGCGAACGCCACCATCGCCGCGATCGAGAAAGTGCCATAACCAATGAAATTGGCTGGTACGTGAATTTTCATCCACCAGCTTTGCAGGGCAGGCACCAAGGGCTGGATTGCATAGGCCTGGCGCTCCACGCCGTACCAGGCGAGAAAGCCCACCGCGGCCACCACCACCAACATGACAAAAGCACCCAACTGCCGGGTTTTATACACCTGCTCGTAAAACAGGTAGTAGATCGCCGTAATCAGGGCAAACAGCACAAACACTTCATACAGGTTTGACACCGGGATATGGCCCACGTCCGGTCCAATCAGATAACTCTCATACCAGCGAATGAACATGCCGGCAAAACCCATCACCACCGCGCCCCAAGTCAACGCCGTGCCTACAAAACCCGCTGTGGGTGAACGTCCCACCAAACCAATCCAGTAGGACACAGTGGCTACCACAAACATCACACCCATCCACAAGATGGCGGATTGACTTGAAAGCAGATACTTCAGGAAAAACTTCTGCTCAGCGGCTGCCAAATCACCGCCATAACTTGAAATCGCCAGCAAGCTCAAGCCCGCTACGGTCAAAATCAACCATTTCAGTGATCCCCAGCGATAAGCCATGTAGGCAGTCACTGGCACACAACTCCACAAAATGGTGATCTCGTAAATATCCATGAAGCTGTGGTATTGCTGCGAGGCATAACCCGCAGCAGCCACCAACAAAGCGGCAAACGCAAAGTCGCTCCAGTGAAATGATTTTGAAAACCAACCCGCCTTTTTCGTGGGCAAGCCTGGCTTATCGCCCGCTGGGGTTTGATTGATCCAGGTCGAACTCATACCGCATCTCCTGCCGAGGCTGCTTTAGGCGCAGCCCTGCTGTTCAATTCATTTACAAACTGCTCGTACTCTTTTTCAAAATCCATGGTCTTTCGAGTGGTGGACATGCCCATCATCACTTTAGAACCGTCCTCATCCTGCGTGACCCAGAAAAATGCCCTGCGCTCACGGATGTAGAACATCGAAAATACCCCGATGCACAAAAACAAACAACCCAGATAGACGATCCATTGCCCCGGGGCTTTGGCCAACTGAAACACACTGGCCTTCACCTCGTCGAACTGGTCAAGCTGAAACATTACTGGCGCGCCATACAACGACAAATCAGACAGGGCAATTTGCGAATCCTGTACAAACCGTCCATGCACCTCATCAGGCACCGCCGCAGGCAAGTTGGCGGTGGTGCGTGAAAGTTGATAAACCTCCCACATCGTACCTTGTAACAAACGAATAATCACGTCACTGGCTTTCTCGCGCTCGCCCTCTGGCACCGTGCTTTCGATGAACTGGGCAATCGCAGGCAAACCAGACAGATCGCCATTCACACCAGCAAACCGCTCGAGCGCACGCTGAGCGCTGTCAGCCACACTGGCCACCAATTGGGCTGAATCCGGGCGATCGCCAAAGGCCTGCTTCGCAAATCGCCGGGCAGCAAGCTTTCGTATTTCGTCATTTTGAACTGCAGCGCGAAACCGCATAAAACCATCCAGCTGACCATTGTCATCCACTGGGATTCGCAAATACTTGAAACCATCCGCAGGGGTTTCACGAACACCCGCCAGATAATAACGTCCGCCGTCCAGGTTTATCGGCAACATGTAATTGTGAAACTCCCTGGCCTGCCCCGCCTGGTCACGCAGCTTGTAAGTAATGCTGGGGCCAATATTTGTGAATTTGGTCTTGGCATCTTCTTTCACACCCGGACCCAAGACGCTGGCCAGGTTGGTCTCGAAAGGCGACAGCGCGTCGGCATTGCCCAAAGCCAGATCATCCACACTGACCTGCTCCGAATTGTCCACCGGCAATGCCTCAACATTAATTGATTTGAACGCAGTAAACTCCACTTTCAAATCCTGTCTCAGATCACCTTGCAACTGGCTGAGATCTCGGCCACCGCCCACCACTCCATCGAGGTCAAAGCGATAATCACGCTCACCCGTCAGCGGAATGCCTTTGAGCTGAACTTTGGTGCCACCATCATCAAAGCTGGACTGATACACCGTCACACCCTTGTAGATCAAAGGTTTATTCACCTCAATGGTGGCCTCGAACCGCTCCTGAGTGTCTGGGTCAAAAACCTCAACATCGCTGGCAAACAGTTTGGGCATGCCCGTGCTGTAAAAATCAATCCGGAATTCTTTCAGGGTCAGCTCAAACGGCAGGTCTTGCACCAGCAAACCATCATCGGTGTTCAACACAGCCACTCGGCTGGTTTCACCCTCTGGCAAGAGCAAATTGGCTCGGTAACTTGGGTTCGATTCAGCCAGGCGCGCTTTTTCCGGTATCCCCGCGGTGATTTCAGCGCCGGTCACAGGCGTTTTGCCAGTTGCCCACACTGCAATCTGCAAAGGTACGCCACTGTCCAATAGCCCACCGATGCAAATGACAATAATCGACAAATGTGCCGCAATGTAGCCAAAACGATTTGCACTGCCGGCCTTGGCGGCCACCATGGTGCCGTTCTCACGCACCGACTGCTTCACTTTGAAACCTTTGTGCTCCAGCCACTCGGTGATGATGCCCGGGAGTGCATCAGGTCTTTCGCGGAAATGACCCTCCCACCGGTGGGCAAATGCCCTCAGGCTGTTCTCGCGAATGTTCTCGCGATACACCCGCATTTCCTTGATCATCTTCGGCGTATTGCGGTACACACAGAGGGAAGTAGACACCACCAAAAACGCCATCACAGCGATAAACCATGGCGCGTTGTAAATTCGGAACAAACCCATGGGCTCAAAAAAAGACGCCCAGAAAGGCCCAAACTGGTTCACGTAGTTCACCCAGGGATCAGCCTGACCAACCACCGTACCAATCGCGGAGGCGATACAAATCAGCGTCAGCAGGCTGATTGCAAAACGCATGGAGCCCAGCAACTCCATCAAACTGACCCAAAATGACTGTCTGCCCATTCTTTGTGGGTTCAAACTGTTCGCGATGTCCCCTGAACTACTCACACGCTTCCCCGCTGTTAACTCTGTGTACTTTTCTGACTTTTGCCCATGTCGAAAAAAAAGGGGCTATTCTCTAGCCCCTTTTTGACCGGCAATTGCGTCAAATGTTCAACGCAAACCTGCGATGTAATCGGACACCGCTTTCATTTCCTTGTCCGACATCCTGTTTGCAATCACCGTCATTTGTTCACTGTTGTTGCGCACGCCGTCACGGAATGCAATCAACTGGCTTTCTGTGTACTGGGCGTGCTGGCCGCCCAAACGTGGGTACTGGGCCGGAATGCCTGCGCCATTCGGGCTGTGGCAACCTGCACAGGCCGGAATCTTCTTGTCTGCAATACCGCCACGGTAAATCTTTTCACCCAAGGCCAAAGTGTCTTTGTTCTTGGCAGAACCCAAGGTCTGCTTCTGGGCAGCCAGGTAAGCGGAGACGTTCTTCATGTCTTCATCAGACAAAGCAGCCGCGAAGCCTGCCATGATCGCATTATCGCGTAGCGGCTTTTCACCATCCTTGCCTGGCTTGAAATTTACCAGTTGCTTGTACAGGTATTCCGCATGCTGACCCGCAATTTTGGGGTAAATAGAGGCAGAGGCGTTACCATCGGCACCGTGGCAAGCCACACACTGCTGCATGATTTCCTTGCCTTTGGCCAAGTCGGGCTTGAACACTTCAACGGGGCCGGCAGCCTGGGCCACAGACATTGAAAACATCAAAGCGGCAAACAGAGAACTCAGTTTAAGCGTCGTCAGCTTGTTCAGCATGGTCAAACCCATCAAAAAGTGCATCAAAAAATAGTGCGGCGATCCAAAAAACCCTGTCAACTCCGGCCCAATCAGAGCACAAGCACGTCAAACAAAGGCGCAACCGCGGCAAAGTTTTCACAAACCCTAGATTATAACCACTCAAGCGGCTGTCTTGCATCTAAAATGTGCGCATGACAATCAATTTCCACAACACGCATTTCGAGATCTCTGCGTCTCGCATGGTCGAATGCCCGGGCGCCAGCGTCCCCGAGATCGTATTTGCCGGGCGCTCCAACGCCGGCAAGTCCACGGCCATTAACACCCTGTGCAAACAGCGGCAATTGGCCTACGCCAGTAAAATGCCCGGCCGCACCCAGCTTCTCAACTTTTTTCATGTCATTGAGCAGGCTGAGCCAATTGCGCGCCTGGTCGATCTTCCCGGCTACGGCTTTGCCCAATTGGCGCAAACCAGCCAAAGCGTGTGGGACAAAGAGCTGGGTAGCTACTTGGCTGAACGCCCCAGCCTGGTGGGTACGGTGCTCATTGTAGATTGCCGTCGCGGTCTGCTTGAACTTGATTATGCTTTGATCAAATGGGTGGGGCATCGCCAGTTGCCGGTGCATATCCTGCTTTCCAAGGCCGACAAATTCAACCGTCAAGAGCAGGTACTTGCCTTGCGTTCCACACAAAAAGCCCTCGATCCGTATCGGGTGAATGGCCATGAAATCACGGTTCAACTCTGGTCCGCATTGAAAAAGATCGGTATGACCGAGCTGGAAACCCAGCTGTCGAACTGGGTTCGCCCCCCCAGCACCCACCTCCGAAACACCCGCAATTGAGCCACCGACATCATGACCCAACACCTTTATCATCGCCCACGTCGCTTGCGCCGAACCGATGCACTGCGTCGCCTCGTGTCTGAGCACACTTTGAGTGCAGCCGACTTCATTTATCCAGTGTTTGTCGTACCCGGCAGCAACAAACGTGAATCCGTAGCCTCCATGCCCGGCGTAGAACGCCTGTCCCTCGACCTGTTGTTTGCCAAGGCCGAACAATGCCTCGAATTGGGCGTGCCGGTTATGGCCTTGTTCCCGGTCATCGAAACCGACAAAAAAACCGCTGACGGCCAGGAAGCCACCAACCCCGAGGGTCTGGTGCCGCATGCAGTGAGAGAACTGAAAAAGCGTTTTCCCGAATTGATGCTGCTGACCGACGTCGCGCTCGACCCATTCACCAGCCACGGCCAGGACGGCCTGATTGACGAACACGGGTATGTTCTGAACGACGAAACCGTCGAAGTGCTGCAAATGCAGGCTTTGGTTCAAGCGCAGGCCGGTGTCGACATTGTCGCGCCCAGCGACATGATGGATGGTCGAATTGGCGCCATTCGCGAAACCCTCGAAGCCAACCGCTGCATTCACACCAGCATCATGGCCTACTCCGCGAAATACGCCTCGGCTTTCTACGGCCCCTTCCGAGACGCTGTGGGATCAAGCGGCAACTTGGGCAAGAGCAACAAAAAGGTGTATCAAATGAACCCAGCCAACAGCAACGAGGCGCTGCTGGAAGTCGGCATGGACCTGGATGAAGGCGCCGACATGGTCATGGTCAAACCAGGCATGCCCTATCTGGACATTTTATGGCGCGTGAAAGAGAAATTCGCCCGCCCCACCTTCGCTTATCAGGTCAGCGGTGAATACGCCATGATCAAGGCGGCCGCACAAAATGGCTGGCTGGATGAAAACGCCGTCATGCTTGAATCCTTGCTGGCCTTCAAACGTGCGGGTGCAGACGGCATTCTCACTTACTTCGCACTCGACGCGGCAAAACTTCTGAAACAGGGTTAATTCGAATGGGAATCTGGACGCATCTGACTCAAGACAAGATCAAGAAGTTAAGTGATGCGCCCAGCCAACTGCCCGAGAACGGGTTTCTGTGGCTCGACACACAACTCGATGAAGAGCTGTCTTGGCTGCCGGCGGTTGAATCCCTGCTTGGCTTCAAATTGGACGAACTGCACCTGGAGGACCTTGCCAACACCTTTCATCCCAGTCACTTCGACATTGGTGATGGTTACAACATTCTGATTATCCGGTCTCTGTCCAGCAAACCTCTGTTTGACGAAAACAACCGACTCAGCATCAAGACACGCCCGGTGTTCTTTGTCATCACTCCAAAACTGCTGGTCACGTTCCGCCCCAAAGACAGCCGCACATTCGCAATGGCCCGCAAGTTCGTGGACAGTACGCCTGAAAAATCGCTCAATGAAATTGAGAATTTCCTGAAGTTCAAACGTGCCCCAGCAGGTACAGATGAACTCATGATCCAGCTGGTCAGCAATTTGGTGGACCGCTTCATGGAAACCCGGGTCGAAATTTCCGAACAACTGGATCGCTGGCAACGTGATTTGCTCAATCCGCGTAAACGCTTTCAAGACTGGAATGCCTTGCTCGCCGCTCGCAATGAAATGAATCGACTGGAATCAGTCGCTCAAGACCAGCGCGATGCGCTCACTGACTGGCAAGACGACCAAGAACGTGAAGGCCGCATGGCCGCCGCCCTGCAAGTGAACGCACGCGACACGCTTGAACACCTGGAACGAGTCGTCAGTCTCACTCGCCGCTTGGGTGCAAATACAGAAACTGCGGTGCAACTTCACTTCTCCGCCACGGCCCACAAAACCAATGAAATCGTGACAGTTTTGACCATGCTGACCGCCTTGTTCATGCCGCTCACGCTCATCAGCGGCATTTTTGGCATGAACTTCGAAGAAATACCTTTCTTGAATAATCCGAATGGGTTCTGGATCAGCCTGGGTCTCATGGGCCTGTCCAGCATCGTTTCAATCGGATTGATCTTCTGGATCAAAGGCCGTAATCACCTCGGCAAACCCTGAATCGTGTTCCGGCTTACAAACCAAGGCTGGGACGGATCTGGCTCAAGGTCTGCTCAAAACGCTTTGCATTCTGAAAGCCGATCACCTGATGAATAGACTCTGTTTGCCCAGCCGGAAAAAACAAAATTGCCGGTGGTCCAAACAGGCTGAATTGTTTTAGCAAAGCCTGATCACCCGCGGTGTTGTCAGTCACATCTACCTGCACCAAACGAATACCTTCCAGCTTCTTTTTAACCGCGTCATCAGTCAATGTGAACAGCTCAAACTCTTTGCAACTCACACACCAGTCTGCGTAAAAGTCGAGCATGACAGGCTGCTGGCTCGAGTCAATCAAACTCACAACCTCCTCACTGCGCACCTTCTCGAACGCAGGCTTGCCTGTCGCAAGTTGTTGAGACACTCCGTTGGCACCCATTGGCTGCCCATTCAAGCCAGCCAATGGCTGAAGCAGGCTGCCTGAGCCGGAAAAAAGGCCCATCAGGTAAATCAAAGCCAAGAGCGTAAACAACAAACCAAATGTCTTGCTGATCACCTTGCCTCGTGAGCCCATGGTCGCCATGCTACTTGCGCCATGAAACAAGGCCGCTGCAGTCATACACGCCAGCAAAGCCCACATCGCCATAATGAGCCACACCGGCGTCACTGGCGTAATTGTCCACACCGCCACAGCCAACAACACAAAACCGAATGCGGCCGACACCCAACTCATCCAGGCACCGGCTTTTGGCAAGGCTGCACCTGCGCCTGCGGCAAACAGCACCAGCGGTAAGCCCATGCCCAGGGCCAGCAAAAACAAAGCTGCGCCACCCAAAACTGCGTCACCAGTTTGTCCGATATACAACAAGGCGCCAGCCAAGGGCGGCGCCACACACGGACCCAACAACAGAGCCGACAACACGCCCATGACCAACACAGGAATGAATTGCCCACCTTTCAGACGACCGGTTTTCTCTTGCAGCCAACCCTGAAAGCTTGCCGGCAATTGCAGCGAATAACCCATCAAGAGAGCAACCCCCAGCAAAGCCAGCACACCGCCAAAAGCCCACAACACTGGAGGCTGTTGCATCGCCATGACCAGACTTTGCCCCGTCAGTCCGGCCAGCACGCCCAACAAAGCGTAGGTCATGGCCATGCCGAGTACATACACCAGGGCCAAAGCCATTGGTCTTGCCTTACCCACTGCCCCCTGACCACCAGCCTGTTGCCCTACTACGAGACTGCTGACAATAGGCAACATCGGCAAAGTACAAGGCGTAAAAGCCAACAGCAAACCCAATCCAAAAAACACCGGCAGCACAACCAGCCATGACTGGGCTGCCAACCTGCTTGCCAGGTCGCCCGCCTCATCTGCTGGCAAACCAGCGCTGGATTGCCGGCTGTTCGTGGAAGAGGAATCCGGTTTCTTCCCGAAGAACGTGCTGACTCCCCCACCTAACACACCACCGAACAAACCACTGTCCTTGAATGCCACCGGCGTGGCCATCGGCGGGTAACACAAACCTGCGTCCGCGCACCCTTGAGAAATCATGACCGCCTTGGCCAGATCCGCCGGGTTATCACCCAAACCATAACGAATTTGGAACACCATCTCGCCACGCAGCGCCTCAATCTCCTGATTCAGGAACTCATCAAACTTACGATCCCCCCGCGGTAACTGGACAAATTCGAACACTGGCAAATTCATCGGGTTCTCAAGCGCAAAACGCTCACGGTACAGGTAATACTCGGGCGCCACCTTGGCGCGCACATCGATCAGGCAATCCTCAACACAGGCGGGATCTTGCACACTCAAAGTAAACTGAAACGCTTCTTCGGGCGGTAAAAAATCATTGGCACGGGCGTGGCTCAACCCCATCCACAAATTTGTTAGCAACAACAACGCAGGCAACATCCAGCGCACGTTTCGCTCAATCATGCCCAAACTCCTTGCCACTCTCGGCAATCCAGTTCAGGTACGGCATGTGCCCATCGGTTATAGGCAACAGAATCAACTCAGGTACCTCATAACCGTGCAGATTGGTCAGTGCACGTTTCAATTCCGCACATTGCGATTCGGAACACTTCATCATCAACATCCATTCCTTGGCCTGCTCGACCTTTCCCTGCCAGCGATACACCGACTCCACCGGACCCACAATATTCACACAGGCCACCAACTGCTCATCCACCAAACGATGTGCCAACGCCGTGGCATGCACATGTGAGTCGACCGTGGAGTAAGCCACCCAACATCGTTCCGCATTATTCTTCATGCGCCTTTCCGTCTAAACCTGCGTTCGGTCAAAAATATCGCCAACCCTATACCCACTGTGGCGTAGACAGCCATTTGCGCCAAAAGTGCCGGCAACATGCTGAAATCACGAGCATAAATTCCCCTGAGTGCATCGACCACCACCGAAAGTGGCATGTAGTCAGCCACCACCTCCAACCACTCAGGCAACTGCTCCCTGGGGAAAAATGCACCTGACAGGAATGTCATGGGTGTTACCACCAAAGTGAAATAAAACATAAAGAAATCGTAGCTGGGCGCCCTGGCATTGATGCACAGCCCAAACCCGGCAAACATCAAACAAGCAAGAATCAGCACAAGCCAGGACAAAACCCAGAATTGCGCATCACCAATACCCAAGAGTGCGACGATCAACAACATCGCCCCCGTACTGATTAAACCTTTGCTGGCAGCCCAACTACATTCACCCAACACCACCTCGCGCAGGCGAACCGGCGTGTTCATGATCACCTGCCATGTTTTCTGAGTGTGCATGCGTGAAAAAGCAGAGTACAAGGCTTCAAAAGTGGGCGCATTCATAGCGCTAATGCATACAGCCCCCACGGCCAGGTAGTTCAGGTACGGCATACCTCCCACATTGGGCAACATTGATCCAAGCCCCAGGCCAAAAGCCATCAGTGCCATAACCGGGTCAACCACATTGCCAAGCAACGATGGGAGCGCCAGCTTGCGCCACACCAAGAAGTTTCGCCGCCACACCTGAAATACCGCATGAAAATTAATCATCGCGCAAAGCCCTGCCAGTCAAACTGAAAAACACATCCTCCAGATTTCCCGGACGATAAATATAATCCACATCAGATTGTGGCGAACGTTTCAATGCCTCCAACATCTCGTCGGCTTTTTCATTCCTGAAATAAAAAGTCTCGCCTCGCTGCTCAATCGGCTCACCCTTTGAACTGACATGCTGCGACACGCAACGTGCTGCGCCAGTCCCCCACAATTCCAGTACTGCGTGGCCAACTACCTTGCGAATCAACGTGAGGGGTTTGTCACAGGCCACAATATTTCCATGATCCAGTACGGCCACCCGGTCCGCCAAGCGCTGTGCCTCATCCATGTAGTGGGTCGTCAACAACATCGCCATCCCTTGACGCTTCAGGTCCACCAATCGATCCCAAATCACATGTTTCGCTTGCGGGTCCAGGCCCGTAGTTGGCTCATCAAGAAACAATACTTTTGGCTGATTGATTAAGGCACGAGCCAGCATCAAACGTCTACGCATACCGCCAGACAGCGTGGCTACTGAATCATTTCTGCGATTGACCAACTGAGAGAAACTGAGCAGCAATTCTGCACGCTCACGCAATCGTTTGCCGTGCAGACCGAAATAGCGACCAAACACCATCAAGTTCTCGAATACCGTGAAATCGGGGTCCAAAGCGTCGTATTGGGGCACAACGCCCACATCCTGCCTGGCAATGTGCCCTGCGTCGGGAAGTCTATTCCCAAGCAGTTCCACCAGGCCTGTGTCCGCTTGAGCCAAGCCCAAAGCCAAAGCAATCGTAGTGGACTTTCCAGCACCGTTCGGTCCCAGTAAAGCAACACACTCGCCCGCATTCAGCGAAAAGTTCAAACCCGTCAGTACCGCGCGTCCACCGTAGGTTTTGCGTACATCATTCAAGTTCAAAACGGTAGAGCCAGCCACTTACTAAAATTCCCAGCAATTTTCGACACAAAACAAACCCGTCAACGACAATAAAAAAGCCGCGCTAGCATAAGCTAACACGGCTTTCTTAAAACTGATTCCGCGGCACTCAAATTCAGCATCACTTGAAGTGGCAACACAGCCACGACAAAAAGCAATGCCGAATGGTTTTAGGCCTGCTCTTCAGCGATTTCTACAATCTCAGCAGTTTCGGGACGATCCACCAACTCTACCAAAGCCATTGGTGCATTGTCGCCTTTGCGGAAACCAAACTTCAAAACGCGCATGTAACCACCTGGTCGAGCCGCGTAACGAGGACCGATCTCGTCAAACAACTTCACAACCATTTCACGGTCACGCAAGCGGCTAAATGCCAGGCGCTTGTTGGCCAGTGTGGGGGACTTGCCCATGGTGATAATGGGTTCTGCAATCTTGCGCAGTTCCTTGGCCTTTGGCAGCGTTGTTTTGATCACTTCGTGACGCAACAAAGCGTTGGTCATGTTTCTAAACATTGCGAGGCGGTGGCTGCTGGTGCGATTTAGTTTACGCAATCCATGACGGTGACGCATTTTAAATATCCTTCAATCTAACAAACGCTAAGCTCAGGGCTTATCGAGACCGGCGGGTGGCCAGTTTTCCAATTTCATACCGAGTGTCAAACCGCGTGCGGCCAACACCTCCTTGATTTCGTTCAACGACTTGCGACCCAGGTTCGGAGTCTTCAACAACTCGTTTTCCGTGCGCTGAATCAGATCGCCGATGTAATAAATGTTTTCGGCTTTCAAACAGTTCGCTGAGCGCACCGTCAGTTCCAGATCATCTACCGGACGCAACAGGATTGGATCAACCTGTGGAGCACGCTGAGAAACTTCAGGTTCAGCCGTATTCTCCAGTGCAGCAAACACAGAAAGTTGCTCAACCAGAATACGTGCGGCCAGACGAATCGACTCCTCAGGTGACAACACACCATTGGTTTCAATCGACATCACCAAACGGTCCAAGTCTGTACGCTGTTCTACACGCGCACTTTCCACGGCGTAAGAAACTCGTTTAACCGGGCTGAATGATGCATCCAGTACGATGCGGCCAATCGCCTTGCTCGGCTCGTCAGGGAAACGACGAACTGAACCTGGAACATAACCACGTCCTTTCTCAACCTTGATTTGCATGTCCAACTTGCCGCCTTGAGACAAGTGGGCAATCACGTGATCCGGATTGATAATCTCCACATCATGGGGAAGCTCAATGTCGCCCGCCGTCACTACACCTTCAACCTCGCGCTTCAGAGTCACAGTCACCACATCGCGTGACTCCAACTTAAAGACGATTCCTTTCAGGTTCAACAACAGGTCTACAACGTCTTCCTGCACTCCATCCAGTGTCGAGTATTCATGCACAACACCGGCGATCGACACCTCAGTGGGTGCATAACCAATCATGGATGACAACAACACGCGACGCAGAGCGTTACCCAGAGTGTGGCCATAACCACGCTCAAAGGGCTCCATGACTACTTTTGCACTGTTGGGGGCGACTGTCTCGACCTCAACAATACGTGGCTTCAGCAAGCTAGCATTAAACATTCAAAATCCTTTTCAATACCCTCGGCTCGTTACACCGATAAGGCTGGGGATCCCTTGGATCAGTTAATCAAATTAACGTGAGTACAATTCAACGATCAAACTTTCGTTGATCTCTTGAGAAAGGTCAGCGCGCTCAGGAATGCTCTTGAAAGAACCTTCCATTTTCTTCGCGTCGACATTTACCCACAGCGGGAAACCCATCTGTTCTGCCAAAGTTACAGACTCAACAATACGCGCCTGAGTCTTCGACTTTTCGCGAATGGAAATCACGTCATTCAACTTCACGGAGTAGGAAGGAATGTTAACGGCCTTGCCATTCACCAAAATCGCCTTGTGGCTTACCAGCTGACGTGCTTCGGCGCGAGTGGAACCGAAACCCATGCGATAAACCACGTTGTCCAGACGGGATTCCAACAATTGCAACAAGGTTTCACCGGTGTTGCCTTTGCGGCGTGACGCTTCAGCGAAGTAGCGACGGAACTGCTTTTCCAGCACACCATACATACGCTTCACTTTTTGCTTTTCACGCAATTGTTGACCGTAGTCAGAGGTACGAGCACCTGAGGTGCGACCATGCTGACCTGGCTTTGAATCCAGCTTGCACTTGGAATCGAGACTACGGCGTGCGCTTTTCAGACTTAAATCTGTGCCTTCACGACGTGACAACTTACACTTTGGAGCTGTATATCTAGCCACTTGAAACCTCTTTCATTACGCGATTTGACTCGCTTCAGTCCGCCAAACGATCTGGCGAACAATGGTCTTAAAAAAATTAGATGCGACGACGCTTGGGAGGACGACATCCGTTGTGTGGGATCGGAGTGATGTCAGAAATACTGGTCACTTTGATACCCAATGCATTCAAAGCACGTACGCTGGACTCACGGCCTGGGCCTGGTCCTTTGATGAGCACTTCAACTGTCTTGATACCGCATTCTTGCGCGGCCTTGCCTGCCACTTCAGCAGCCACCTGAGCAGCAAAAGGAGTCGACTTGCGTGAACCCTTGAAGCCCTGAGCACCCGATGTAGACCAAGCCAAGGCATTGCCTTGACGATCTGTGATCGTGATGATGGTGTTGTTGAATGAGGCGTGCACGTGCGCAATACCGTCAGAAATATTCTTTTTGACTTTTTTGCGTGCGCGGTTATTCGCTGTTCCTTTGGCCATTTGGCTAACCTTCCTATGATTACCTGATTATTTCTTCAGTGCGATACCAGCACGCTTCGGACCCTTGCGAGTGCGAGAGTTTGTGCGAGTACGCTGACCACGTACAGGCAGACCCTTGCGGTGACGAAAACCACGATAGCAACCCAAATCCATCAAGCGCTTGATGTTCATGGTTACTTCACGGCGCAGATCACCTTCAGTCAGGTACTTGCCCACTTCGTCACGCAGCTTTTCCAAATCTGCGTCGTCGAGGTCTTTAACCTTTTTGGACTCAGGAATTGAGGTCACTGCACAAATCTTCTTGGCGGTGGAACGACCAATGCCGAAAATAGCAGTCAGACCGATAACGGTATGCTGGTGGCTTGGAATGTTAATGCCGGCAATACGAGCCATTTAAATCCCCTTTTATTAACCTTGACGCTGCTTGTGGCGCGGCTCAGAACAAATCACGCGAACAACGCCCTTGCGCTTGATCACTTTGCATTTTCTACAAATCTTTTTTACAGATGCCTGAACTTTCATGGCGAAACTCCAAAAAGAACCAATTCATTTGGCTCGAAAAACAATTCGTGCTCTGGACAAGTCGTACGGCGTCAACTCAACCGTCACCTTGTCACCAGGAAGAATACGAATGTAGTTCATCCGCATCTTGCCTGATATGTGACCAAGCACCACGTGACCATTTTCCAATTTCACTCGAAAAGTGGCGTTAGGGAGGTTTTCAACTACCTCTCCCTGCATTTGGATAACGTCGTCTTTAGACAATCACTACCTCGTTAATCCAGAACCCTTGAAGCTTGATTTCTTCAACAGGCTGTCGTATTGCTGGGACATCACGTAGGCCTGAACCTGTGCCATGAAATCCATCGCAACCACTACAATAATCAACAGAGATGTACCGCCAAAATAGAACGGAACACTCAATCCCAAAACCAGGAACTCCGGCAACAAACACACCAAGGTGATGTATGCCGCACCGATCAGAGTAAGACGAGTCAACACCTTATCGATGTAACGGGATGTCTGCTCACCGGGGCGAATTCCAGGCAAAAATGCACCACTTTTTTTCAAGTTGTCTGCTGTCTCTCTGCTGTTAAACACCAATGCAGTGTAAAAGAAACAGAAGAATACAATCGCAGCTGCGTAGAGCAACATGTACAGGGGGTGTCCGGGAGAGAGAGTCTGTGAAACCTCTTTCAAGAAACCCACCACAGCACCGTCACCGGACCCGAACCAACTTGTCAAAGTCGCGGGCAGCAAAATGATGCTTGACGCGAAAATCGGAGGAATCACACCGGCCATATTCAACTTCAATGGCAAATGTGAAGTCTGTCCCTGATAAATCTTGTTGCCGACTTGTCTCTTTGCGTAGTTGACAGTGATCTTGCGCTGACCGCGCTCTACAAACACCACCAAATAAGTCACCGCCACGGCAAGAACCACAATCATCAGAGCAACGAGAGAGTTCATTGCACCGGTTCTAACCAGCTCAAACAACCCACCAATCGCCCCAGGCAAGCCCGCCGCAATTCCCGCGAAAATCAGGATCGAAATACCATTCCCTAAGCCTCGCTCGGTAATCTGCTCGCCCAGCCACATCAGGAACATGGTACCGGTGACCAGCGAAACGGCGGTGGTGAAGCGAAATGCCATTCCTGGGTCAATTACCAAACCAGCTTGTGACTCCAGAGCGACCGAAATACCAATCGCTTGGAAGGTGGCCAAAAAGAAAGTGCCGTAGCGAGTGTACTGGGTAATCTTTCGACGACCCGCTTCACCTTCCTTCTTCAAGGCCTCCAGCTGCGGTACAACCACACTGGCCAATTGCATAACAATCGACGCAGAAATGTAGGGCATGATACCCAACGCAAAGACGGTAAAACGGGACAAAGCCCCGCCCGAGAACATGTTGAACATGCCCAAAATACCGCCTTGCTGGCTGTCAAACAGCTGCTTAAGCTGCGTAGGATCGATTCCAGGTACCGGAATATGTGCGCCAATACGATACACAATCAGAGCCAGCAACAAAAACACCAGACGCTTACGCAGGTCAGTGAATTTGTTGGATGACGCCAATGTAGATGGATTAAAGGCCACGCGATGCTCTCTTAAGCGTTAATGGAGCCACCAGCTGCCGCGATGGCCTCTGCTGCGCCTTTCGTTGCCTTAATGCCGTTCAATACCACAGCACGCTTGATCTCGCCAGCCAGAATGACCTTCACGGACAAGGTTTGAGCAGGAACCAAACCAGCCTGCTTCAAAGTCAGGATGTCAATGGTGTCTACGGCCAATGTGTCCAAATCTGTCAAACGGATCTGAGCGTTAAAGGCAGCAGTGCGTGAGGAGAAACCACGCTTTGGCAAACGGCGGTGCATCGGCATTTGACCGCCTTCAAAACCAACCTTGTGAAAACCACCACTGCGTGACTTCTGACCCTTGTGACCACGGCCAGCAGTTTTACCCCAGCCAGAGCCAATACCACGGCCCACGCGCTTTCGGTTGAACTTACTGCCTGGTGCAGGTGCAAGTGTATTCAATTCCATTATGCAGCCTCAACTTTCAACAGGTAGGACACCTTGTTAATCATTCCACGCACCTCGGGTGTATCAACCAGCACTCGGCTGTGATTCATACGACGCAGACCCAAACCACGCACGGTAGCGCGATGAGTTTCTTTGGTTCCGATGATGCTCTTAACCAACGTAACTTTTACAGATCCGCTCATGATTAAGCCTCAAATAACTTTTCAACTGACAAGCCACGCTTGGCGGCAATCTCAGCTGGGGTTTGCAACTTGCCCAAGGCATCCAAAGTTGCGCGAACCAGATTATACGGATTCGAAGAACCGTGGCTTTTGGCCACGATATTGCGAACACCCACAACTTCCAGAACAGCTCGCATTGGACCACCTGCGATAATACCGGTACCCTCTTGCGCTGGTGCCAGGAAAACCTTGGAGGCGCCGTGCTGTCCGAAAACGATGTGATGAATAGAGCCATCGCGCAGCGATACTTTTTCCATCTGGCGACGAGCCTGCTCCATGGCCTTCTGAACTGCCACCGGCACTTCACGGGATTTGCCTTTGCCCATACCCACGCTGCCGTCGCCGTCACCTACGACAGTCAATGCGGCGAAGCCCAGAATACGACCACCCTTAACAACCTTAGTCACGCGGTTAACCGCGATCATTTTTTCCTTAAGGCCGTCATCACGCGCTTCAGGCGCGGCATTTTTACCTTGCATTCTTGCCATGATCACTCCTTAGAATTTCAAGCCAGCTTCACGCGCAGCGTCAGCCAGTTCTTTAACGCGACCATGGTAGGCAAAGCCTGAGCGGTCGAAAGCAACTTCGCTGATGCCGGCAGCCAAAGCACGCTTGGCGATTGCGGCTCCGACCAGCGCTGCTGCAGCTTTATTTGAACCAGACTTTCCATCCAGCTGGGCACGCAACTCTTTATCGTTCGTAGACGCAGCCGCCAATACCTGACCGCCGTCTGCAGAATGAACAGCAGCGTAGATGTGAGAATTGGTACGGAACACACACAGACGTGTCGCGCGGGCAAGCGCAATGCGACGTCTGGTTTGTTTTGCACGACGGACACGTGCTTCTTGTTTAGTTTCCATGATTTACCTCTTGGTGCCTTATTTCTTCTTGGTCTCTTTGATAACCACACGCTCATCGGAATAACGCACACCCTTGCCTTTGTATGGCTCTGGCGGACGGTACGCGCGAATTTCTGCTGCGGTTTGACCAATCACTTGTTTATCGGCACCCTTCAGAATGATCTCTGTAGGTGTTGGCGTTTCGGCCTTCACGCCGGCTGGCAACTTGTGAATGACAGGATGAGAGAAGCCTAGCGCCAGGTTGATGGAATCACCCTGAACTGCTGCTTTATAACCCACACCAACCAACTGCAACTTGCGCTCGAAACCCTTGCTCACACCATTAACCATATTGGCCAACAATGCCCTGGCCGTACCAGCCTGTGCGTTCGCATCAGTCGTATCAACAATCGGTTTAACCGACAGAACGCCATTCTCAAACACCGGCATCACCAATGAATTCACATTCAGCTTCAATTCAGCGTTGCCGCCCTTCACTGAAACCACCTGTCCATTCACGGTAACCTGCACGCTCGAAGGCACAGAAATGGGAGCTTTCGCTACTCTTGACATTTCATTACCCCTTTAAGCCACATAGCAGATAACTTCGCCGCCGATACCAGTGGTACGGGCCTTGCGATCAGTCATCACGCCTTTGGAAGTTGAAACAATTGCCACACCCAAGCCGTTCATCACCTGAGGAATGTCGTCTTTACCTTTGTAAATGCGCAAGCCTGGCTTTGACACACGCTCGATCTTCTCGATCACAGGGCGGCCAGCGTAATACTTCAACTCAATTTTCAATACAGGCTTTGCAGACTCACCCACAATTGAGAAACTCTCAATGTAACCTTCATCTTTCAAAACTTGCGCAATAGCTACCTTCACTTTTGAGGAAGGCATCTCAACCGAAACCTTGTCAACACCTTGAGCATTGCGAATGCGGGTCAACATGTCGGCGATTGGATCACTCATACTCATAATTAGAACCCCTTACCAACTTGCCTTAGTGATTCCAGGAATCTCACCACGCATGGCAATTTCACGGATCTTGTTACGGGCCAAACCGAACAAACGGAATGTGCCGCGGGGACGACCAGTCAATTCGCAGCGGTTACGCTGACGAGTTGGGTTCGCATTTCTTGGCATCGCCTGCAACTTAAGACGTGCCTCATAGCGGTCTGCTTCACTGACCGACTGATCTTTCACAATCTTGTTCAAAGCTTCGCGCTTGGCTGCGTATTTCTTAACCAATGCTGCGCGCTTTTTCTCACGATTAATCAAAGCTAGTTTTGCCACGTCACACCTCAGTTACGGAACGGGAACTTGAAAGCGGTCAACAAAGCCTTGGCTTCATCGTTGGTACGCGCTGTCGTAGTTACACTGATGTTGAGACCCCGAAGTGCGTCGATCTTGTCGTACTCAATCTCAGGGAAAATAATCTGTTCTTTGATGCCGATGTTGTAATTGCCACGGCCATCGAAGGACTTGCCAGATACGCCACGGAAATCGCGCACACGAGGAAACGCGATAGTTACCAAACGATCCAGGAATTCATACATGCGATCTCCACGCAGAGTCACCATGCAACCCACAGGATAACCTTCGCGAATCTTGAAACCGGCGATCGCCTTCTTGGCCTTGGTAACCACAGGCTTCTGACCCGCGATTTTTGTCAAATCGCCCACAGCATGCTCAATGATCTTCTTGTCGTTGACAGCCTCACCCACACCCATATTCAGGGTGATTTTGGTAATGCGAGGCACTTCCATCACAGACTTGTAACCAAACTGTTTGGTCAACTGACCAACCACTTCGTTTCTATAAAACTCTTGAAAACGTGACACGACGGCCCCCTTAGTTTGCCAACTGAGCGCCGGTTTTCACCAGGACTCGCACGGACTTCCCATCAACTTCCTTGATGGCTACACGAGATGGCTTACCTGTCTCTTTGTCAAACAAACTGACATTGGACTGGTGGATGGGCATTGTCTTGTCAACAACACCACCAACATCTCCCTTCATAGGATTTGGCTTTTGATGCTTCTTAACGATGTTGACACCCTCTACCAAGAGGTACTCATCATTCACGCGGGAAAGTACAACGCCTTTCTTTCCCTTGAACTTGCCGTTAAGAACCAGCACTTCATCGCCTTTGCGAATTTTGTTCATATTTACCTCACAGAACTTCTGGTGCCAACGACACGATTTTCATGAACTTTTCATTACGAAGCTCACGTGTCACTGGGCCAAAAATACGGGTACCGATGGGTTCGAGTTTTGCATTCAACAAAACCGCTGCGTTGCTATCGAATTTGATCAACGCGCCATCTGGACGACGAACGCCCTTGGCAGTGCGAACCACTACTGCGTTGTAAATTTCGCCTTTCTTGACACGACCGCGTGGGGCCGCATCTTTAATGGAGACCTTGATGATGTCACCAATGCCCGCGTAACGGCGCTTGGAACCACCAAGAACCTTGATGCACATTACAGAACGCGCACCCGTGTTGTCGGCCACATCTAGCCGTGATTGCATTTGTATCATGGATTGTCAAACCAACTTAATTGCTTTCGCAACCAGTTTTGGTCCCGCAAGGGTTGAAAAGATAGCCTGCTATGGTAGCAGGCTTGAATTACTTGAGCAAGACAAAAATCAAATGATTTTTGCTTTCTCCAACACTTTGGTCACACTCCAAGATTTTGTCTTGGAAATCGGACGACCTTCGCAGATCTCGACCAGATCACCCTCACCGACTTCATTGCTTTCGTCGTGGGCTGTGTACTTGTGAGACTTTACGATGTACTTGCCATAAATCGGGTGCTTGATACGGTTCTCGACCATCACGACCACCGATTTGGTCATTTTGTCACTTACCACGCGACCCACCAGGGTTCGCTTCAAACTTACTTTCGCTTCGGTGCTCATGCGGACCTCTTCGATTGAGTCATCACTGTTTTTACACGAGCGATGTCTTTACGTACTTTTGCCAACTGGGAGTTGTTGGTCAACTGCTGCGTGGCAGCCTGCATACGCAAAGAAAACTGCGCACGCAACAACTCTTCCAACTCTTTTGTCAATTCTGCAGCGCTTTTGCCGCGCAATTCAGAAGCTTTCATTGCTTAACTCCCAATCTGACGTGTCACGAACACGCAAGGAAGAGGCAACTTGGCTGCCGCCAAGCGGAACGCCTCACGCGCCAACTCTTCACTTACACCGTCCATTTCGTAGAGAACCTTACCAGGCTGAATTTCAGCCACGTAGAACTCAACGCTACCCTTACCGTTACCCATACGAACTTCGGCAGGTTTATTGGTAATTGGTTTGTCCGGAAACACGCGAATCCAAATCTTACCGCCACGTTTGATGTGGCGAACCATGGCTCGACGGGCCGATTCAATCTGACGCGCAGTCAAACGACCGCGGCCAGTAGACTTCAGACCGTAAACACCAAAAGAAACACTTGCACCACGCGTGGCCAGACCGGTGTTGCGGCCTTTGTGTTCTTTTCTATATTTGCGACGTGATGGCTGTAACATCATGCGCTCCTAGATTACTGTTCTGAGGAAGTGCTGGCAGCGCCTTCCTCTTTGTTTGAACCACTAGCTGCTGCGCTAGCACCTTCGGGTTTACGCGCCTTGCGTGCACCGGCTCCGGCTGGGCGAGTAGAAGGACGACGCGGGCGACGCTCTTCCTTTTCTGCCTCAACTGGCGCTGCCGCAACATCTCCACGACCCAATGTGTCACCTTTGTACACCCAAACCTTGATACCGATAATGCCGTAGGTAGTTGCCGCTTCACTTGTTGCGTAGTCAATGTCGGCGCGCAGAGTGTGCAAAGGCACACGGCCTTCACGGTACCACTCGGTCCGAGCAATCTCGATACCGTTCAAACGACCAGACGACATGATCTTGATGCCCTGGGCACCCATGCGCATGGCGTTTTGCATCGCGCGCTTCATAGCACGACGGAACATAATGCGACGCTCGAGCTGCTGGGAAATACCGTCTGCAATCAACTGCGCATCAATTTCGGGCTTGCGAACTTCTTCAATGTTCACATGAACAGGCACACCGACCAATTTTTGCAAGCTGGACTTCAACAACTCAATGTCTTCACCCTTCTTGCCAATCACTACGCCTGGACGTGCAGAATAAATCGTTACGCGAGCGTTTTTGGCAGGGCGCTCAATCAGCACTCGACCGACTGACGCGTTTTTCAACTTCTTCTTCAGGAAATCACGAACCTGGATATCTTCAAGAAGCATCTTGGAAAAATCACGATTCGATGCGTACCAGCGAGAAGCCCAATTGCGTGATACCGCGAGGCGAAAGCCCGTAGGGTTAATCTTCTGACCCATGTAACCCCCTTAGTTTCCAACCGTCACATAAATGTGACTGGTCTTCTTAGTGATACGATTGCCACGGCCCTTGGCTCGCGCTGTGAAGCGCTTCAACACTGGCCCCTCTTCCACGTAAATGGTTTTTACTTTCAATTCATCCACATCAGCGCCATCATTGTGCTCAGCGTTGGCGATTGCACTTTCCAACACTTTTTTCACAATCAAAGCCGCCTTCTGCGGAGAGAAAGCAAGAATGTTCAAGGCTTGATCAACCTTTTTACCGCGAATCAGATCAGCGACCATACGGCCACGCTGAGGCGACAAGCGAACACCCTTCAAAATTGCACGAGTTTCCATTTCTTACCCCTTATCGCTTGGCCTTCTTGTCAGCCGCGTGACCCTTGAAAGTGCGTGTCAACGCAAATTCGCCGAGTTTGTGACCAACCATGTTTTCGTTGATGTACACCGGCACATGCTGCTTGCCATTGTGTACAGCGATTGTCAGACCGATGAACTCAGGGAGCACAGTCGAGCGACGGGACCAGGTTTTAATTGGACGCTTGTCCTTGGATGCTGCAGCAGCCTCTACTTTTTTGATCAAGTGGGCGTCGCAGAAAGGACCTTTTTTTAATGAACGAGACATATCTGTTTACCCCACTTAACGCTTGTGACGACGCTGAACAATCATCGAATTGGTACGCTTGTTGTTGCGAGTGCGGTAGCCCTTGGCCGGCTGACCCCACGGGCTCACTGGCACGCGACCCTCACCGGTCTTACCCTCACCACCACCGTGCGGGTGGTCAACCGGGTTCATCGCCGTACCACGCACTGTTGGACGAATGCCCTTCCAGCGAGTTGCACCAGCCTTACCAACCTTCTTCAAGCTGTTTTCTTCGTTGCTCACCTCACCAATGGTGGCGCGACACTCGATGTGAACTCGACGAATTTCGCCAGAGCGCAAACGCATTTGAGCGTAAGTACCATCACGGGCCAGCAACATTGCAGAACCACCAGCCGAACGCGCAATTTGCGCCCCCTTACCTGGCAACATCTCTACGCAGTGAACAGTTGTTCCCACTGGAATGTTGCGGATCGGCAAAGTGTTGCCAATCTTGATCGGCGCTTCTGAACCGTTCAGAACCGTTTGGCCTAGTTGCAAACCACGAGGCGCAATGATGTAGGCACGCTCGCCGTCTGCGTAACAGATCAAAGCAATGTGAGCTGTGCGGTTTGGATCGTACTCGATCGTTTCCACTTTCGCTGGCACACCATCCTTGTTGCGCTTGAAGTCAACCATGCGGTAATGCTGCTTGTGACCACCACCCATATGACGGGTTGTGATGCGGCCATTGTTGTTACGACCCGCAGTCTTTGACTTCTTTTCAAGCAGAGGCGCGTAAGGCTCACCCTTGTGCAGATGCGGATGAACCACTTTCACCATGGCACGACGGCCTGGCGACGTTGGCTTTAATTTAACTAATGGCATGTTACGCAGCCTCCGAGAAATTAATTTCCTGACCAGCTTTCAGCGCAACATAGGCTTTGCGCACATCGGACCGACGTCCCATGGTGCGGCCAAAGCGCTTCTGCTTGCCAGCGATGTTAACCACACGCACAGCATCAACCTCGACCTTAAACAGCAGCTCTACAGCGGCCTTGATCTCTTGTTTGGTTGCAGTGGTGCAAACCTTGAAAGCAATTTGTTCATGTTTGTCGGCTAGCATGGTGCTCTTTTCAGAGACGATGGGTGCCAACAAAATTTTCATTAAGCGCTGAGTGTTCATGCGTACATCTCCTGCAGTTTGTCGATTGCAGCACGAGTCGCAACCACCCTCTTGAAGTAAATCAAAGAAAGAGGGTCAGCGTAGCGTGGCTCAACCACTGCCACATTGGGCAAATTTCTAGACGCCAGGTACAGATTTTCATCCACTGAATCAACAATCATCAGAACAGAATCCAAACCCATACCTTTCAATTTCTGATCGAGCAACTTGGTCTTCGGGGCTTCCAAGTCCAAGGACTCAACCACCACCAATCGACCTTCGCGACTCAATTGAGACAGGATGGAGCACACACCAGCACGGAACATCTTTTTGTTCAGCTTCTGCGTGAAATTCTCATCTGGAGAGTTCGGGAAAGTTTTACCGCCTCCGCGCCACAATGGGCTAGACACAGCACCGGCACGCGCACGACCAGTACCCTTCTGCTTCCAGGGCTTGCGCGTGGAAGCACGCACTTCAGAACGATCTTTTTGTTGACGTGTACCCTGACGCGCATTGGCCTGGTATGCAACAACCAACTGATGGATCAGCGGCTCATTGTACTCACGACCGAACACAACATCGGAAACCTGAACAGTTTGAGAGGCCTGCCCAGAATCACTAATGACTTTCAATTCCATCTGGTTCCCCTTACGCCTTTGCCTTGACAGCTGGCTTAACCAACAATTGGCCACCTTTGGATCCGGGCACCGCGCCCTTGATCAACAGCAGACCACGTTCGGCGTCAACACGAACCACTTCCAGATTCTGAGTGGTACGGTTTACGTTACCCAATTGACCCGCCATGCGCTTACCAGGAAACACTCGGCCTGGATCTTGAGCCATACCGATTGAGCCGGGCGCATTGTGCGAGATTGAGTTACCGTGAGAAGCACGCTGCGAGCTAAAGTGGTGACGCTTGATGGCACCGCTGAAACCCTTACCTTGAGTCACGCCACTCACGTCAACTTTTTGACCAGGCGCGAAAATCTCCGCGGAAACGGCTGCACCAACCTGCAACTCTGCAAGTTTGGCCGTGTCAACACGGAATTCAACAAGGGATGATGCTGCCTCGATAGAAGCTGCAGCGAAGTGGCCAGCCTGCGCCTTGACAACGCGAGAGGCTCGCTTTGACCCGTAGGCCAACTGAACGGCTGTGTAGCCATCTTGTTCGAGTGTTTTGAGCTGCGCAACACGGTTAGAAGACACATCCACAACAGTCACGGGAATAGAAACACCCGCTTCCGTAAAGATGCGCATCATGCCGATCTTGCGACCAATAAGGCCTAGACTCATGATTTCTCCAATTTCGGCTACGATTGGCCGAATGATTAAATTCTATCTAAAGCTAACCTTTTGAAAAGGTTAGCCAAAGATTATATGCGTTAATTAAATTTATTGCAACTTGATTTCAACATCCACACCAGCCGGCAGATCCAGTTTCATCAAAGCATCCACAGTTTTGTCTGTTGGGTCTACGATGTCCATCAAACGCTGGTGAGTGCGGATCTCAAACTGATCACGCGAAGACTTGTTCACGTGGGGAGAACGCAAAATGTCGAAACGCTTGATTCGAGTTGGCAACGGAACCGGACCTTTCACTACTGCACCGGTGCGCTTGGCTGTTTCTACGATTTCGAGAGCCGATTGATCAATCAGCTTGTAGTCGAAAGCTTTCAAGCGAATGCGAATTTTCTGATTATTCATGTTTATTCCTAAAGAGCTGAAAGAGTGTGACCAAACTTGACTTTTGGCTCACCTCAAAATTACCCGCATCAATCAATTGATGCGGGCTCATTCCAAG
>NZ_LUJK01000027.1 GCF_001601825.1 Limnobacter sp. CACIAM 66H1
CAGCAAGGCACGCAACATCCAGGCGGTTTTTTCGTGAATGTCCATGCGTTGAGTCAATAAATCAGCAGACGGCTGATCATCGCCGTCTTCGATGATTGGAAAAATTTCGCGGGCGGTGCGTGCAATCGCTTCGTGACCCTTGGCAAGAATTTCCACCATTTCCATGGCCTTGGGCGGCTTGGCGGGCGCGTCTTTCAAAGTACTTAACTTCGCAAATTCGGCATACGAACCTGGCGCATGAAAACCAAGCGCCCGAATACGCTCTGCGATTGGATCGACAGCATTCCACATTTCGGTGTACTGACCCATGAACATGGTGTGCAAGGTGTTGAACATTTTTCCGGTCACGTTCCAGTGGAAATTGTGCGTGGTCAGGTACAAGGTGTAGGTCTCGGCCAGCAAACGGCTAAGCGCCTGGGCAATCGCGGCACGCTTGGCATCTGGGATGCCAATATTGATTGAGGGCATGTCGGGTTTCTTTGCTGCTTTGGCCATTTCTTCTCTCCTGTTTTATTCGCTTGGTGACTGACCCAGTGGATTGGAAATAGTTGCAATTCCGTTGATATGCACTGACCCGAGGTACAGTTTGCCATTAAAGGGCGTCACCTGCGTGACGTAATAATAGTAAGCACCCGCCTTCTCCGCCTGCAGATTGGCAATCACGGTGCCTTGCGGGTTGATCGCCAGCGCCATGGCCTTGGGCTTGATCGGGAATTGAACGTAGTTCAATAATTTTGCCATTACTTTTCGAACAGCAGGTTGATCGGCGAGCGAATCCAGCAGGGGGTCACGTAAACTGGGTACGGCAACCCAGTAGTTTCCGTCCACATCCGTGCGAATATTGTCTGGGAAACCGGGCAAGCCATCGACAAACACATCGCGAGTTCCGGCCCTCTCACCTTGCAACCAATACCGCACAATTCGGTATTCGCCAGTTTCGTTCACCAACACATAGTCGCCAGCCTTTGAAATTGTTACACCGTTGGCAAATTGCAACCCACGAAGTAATGTTTTTGTTTCACCGGTTTGGAAATCATATTGAAGCAATCGTCCGTTCGGGCCGTGTTCAAGCACATCGAGCACATAATTGTTGAAATCAAACTTGCTGGAAGCATCCGAAAAATAGGCATAGCGGCCATCGGCACTCACCGCCACATCGTCTACAAACTTGAATGGCACACCTTCCGACTCAGTCGAGAGCACTGTGACTTCGCCTTGCAGGGTCACTTTCAACAAGCCCTTGATCGCATCGGCCACCACCAGAAAACCCTCTGGATGGAACACCAAACCCAAGGGGCGGCCTTTGGTGTTGGCAATCAGATCAAAGGGCGTGGTTTGGGGGCTTTCTTTGACTTGCAGATTCTCTGGGTCAAACCGAACAATTTCACCGGTGTTCATGCCGGTGTACAACAAGCCATCAGGGCCAGGTTCGATTGACTCGGGCTGAAGCAGGTTGTACGTGCCAAATACCTCGGCTTGGTCCAGCAAATTGTTGCTGGCATAGGGCCCCGAAGTGAGGCTGGGCATGGGTGCCGGCTTCCAGGCCACGGGCTCCACAGGCGTAGAACCAAACACCACCACGCCACCAATAACCGCCACTGGCAGCAGGACCACTGCAATCAAAACTTTGCCCAAAGCACGCATATTGTTGACACCTTGTAATTTCCGTTAGCATGGATGATATCGGAGGAAACAAGCCGAACCGTCAAAATAATCAGGAGACCGGTTGTGAATTTTGAACCCAGCGCCAAAGCGCAAGACTTTGTAAAGCGCGTTCGCGCCTTCATGAAAAACGAAATCGCACCGCTAGAGGCTGCTTACTGGGACAAAATAGAGGCCCAGTGCAATGGCCGCGAGTGGAACAACTGGCGCATTCCCCCAGAAATGGAAGCCCTGAAAAGCAAGGCGCGCGAGGCAGGCCTGTGGAACATGTTCCTGCCCGATGACAAACTTGGCGCAGGCCTGAGCACCATGGAATACGCCTTGATTGCCGAAGAAACCGGCCGCAGCCTGATGGCACCCGAGGTGTTCAATTGCAACGCCCCCGACACCGGCAACATGGAAGTGCTGTGGAAATACGGCAATGCCGAGCAAAAAAAGGAATGGCTGGAGCCCCTGCTTGCAGGTGAAATTCGGTCTGTGTTTTGCATGACAGAGCCTGATGTGGCCAGCAGCGACGCGACCAATATGCAAGCCACAGCCACCCTGGAGGGCAATGAAGTAGTCATCAACGGCACTAAGTGGTGGAGCAGCGGCATTGGTGACCCGCGTGCCAAAATTGCCATTGTCATGGCCCGAACAGAAAATCCGGATTTGGATCGTCATCACCAACACACCATGGTGCTGGTGCCGTTGAATACCCCTGGTGTTTCTGTCAAACGCATGTTGCCAGTGTTCGGCACTTACGATGAGCCGCACGGCCACGGCGAGGTGGAGTTCAACAATGTGCGCGTCCCTTTGGGCAATGTCATTGCTGGTCTGGGCAAGGGCTTTGAGATCGCACAAGGACGCTTGGGCCCGGGCCGTATCCACCACTGCATGCGCTGCATTGGCGCGGCTGAGGAATCGCTGGACCTGATGATTCAACGTGGCATGAGTCGCATCGCTTTTGGAAAGCCCCTGATTAATTTGGGTGGTAACCGTGAACGGGTGGCCGAGGCTCGATTGGCCATCGACCAGGCTCGACTGTTAACCCTGTATGCAGCCTGGAAACTGGACCAGGTGGGTGCACTGCAAGCCATGACTGAAATTGCTGCGATCAAGGTAGTGGCCCCCAACGTGCTGGAACAGGTGGTCGACATGGCCATTCAAATGCACGGCGGCGCAGGTGTTAGCCGCGACACGCCGCTTTCCGGTTTTTACATTCAGGCACGCAGCCTGCGCCTGGCCGATGGCCCCGACGAAGTTCACAAAGGCGTGATAGCCCGCATTGAAATGATGAAGCGGGGTTTCAAATAATGACCGAGTCCACAAAATCGGTCATCGACACAGGTGGTGCGGTTCGCCAGGGCGAAGAGTTAAATACCGATGTGGTAACAGGATGGCTTCGCACGCAAGGTTTAACGCTGAGCGACAAGCCCGAGTTAACACAATATTCTGGGGGAGCTTCCAACTGGACCTACCGTTTGAAGTACCCCGAAGCCGATTTGATTCTGCGCCGTCCACCCAAAGGCACCAAAGCCAAAGGTGCGCACGACATGGGCCGTGAGTTTCGCATTCAAAGCCTGTTAAAACCCGTGTACCCCTATGTGCCCAATATGGTGGGGCATTGCGCCGACGAGTCGCTGATTGGCAGTGAATTTTACGTGATGCACCGAATCGAGGGAATTATTCCGCGCAAGCACATGCCGCGTGGCGTGCAGCTTAGTCGCGAACAGGCCCGGCAACTCAGCATCAACTTTCTGGATCGGTTGATTGAGCTTCACCAGATCGACATTCACGCCAGCGGACTGAATAGCTTAAGCAAGGGCAGTGGTTACACACGCCGCCAGCTTGACGGCTGGAACCAGCGCTACGACAAGGCACGCACCTGGAATGTAAGTTCATTCAACAAGGTACGGCGCTGGCTTGATTTGAATTGCCCCGACGATGTGAAACTGTGCATGATTCACAACGACTGGCGGCTGGACAATGTGGTGCTGAACCCCAGTAAGCCCACCGAAATCATTGGTGCTCTGGATTGGGAGCTGGCCACCGTAGGCGACCCGCTGATGGATTTGGGCAGTGTGATTACCTACTGGGTGCAGAGTGACGACAACTTCTTGATGAAGATGCTGCAACGACAACCTTCCAACCTGCCCGGCATGATGACGCGCCGTGAAATGGTGGACTACTACATGCAGAAAACTGGAATACACACCAACAACTGGACCTTCTACGAGGTGTTTGGCTTGTTCCGAATCGCCGTGATTGCACAACAAATTTATTACCGCTACCACCACAAGCAAACACGCAATCCGGCATTTAAAAACTTCTGGATTATGGTGAATTATTTTGATTGGCGATGTAAATCGCTCATCAAGAAAGCAGGTTGAATACGCATGGGAACCATCTATTTGATCCGACACGGTCAAGCCAGTTTCGACAGTGCCGATTACGACCAATTGTCTGATCTTGGGCAACTTCAGGCAGCCCAATTGGGTGCCTGGTTCAAGGCAAGAAAAATCCGCCTTCACGGTTTTTTCAGTGGCAGCATGAATCGACATTTGCAAACTGCGCAGGCTTTTGCAGGCACCTACGGTGTGTTTCAAGAACCGGTGCAGCATGCGGGTTTGAATGAGTACGACCATGAAGCCATTTTGCAGGCGCTGATCGGGCAGTACGACGACCCCGATGCATTCGAACAGCAGGTGATGCAAAACGCCGACCCTCGCAAGGCCTTTCAACAAATTTTCGAGAAAGCGATTGCGCGTTGGGTGAGCGGTGAACACGACAACGACTACCCGGAAAGTTGGCTTGGCTTCAAAGCCAGGGTGATGAGTGGTTTGGGTGCTGTTACGGCGCAAGCGATGCAACTGAAGCAAGGGTCGGGTTCAGCCAATGTGGCGGTATTCACTTCAGGTGGACCAATTACAGCCGTTGCGCAAAACCTGTTGCAATTGCCTGACGCCAATGCATTCAAGCTGAACTGGATGATTACCAATTGCAGTGTGAGCAAACTGTTGTTTGGGCAACGTGGTGTAAGCCTGGCCAGCTTCAACGAGCAAGCCCATTTTGAAGGTGAAATAGCAGGTGTACTGGCAGACCAGGCCACCGGGCTGGAAGCATTTGCTGCCAAACCCAATGGCCTGATTTCTTACCGATAAGAATCAAGCACTCACTGTGCTTTCTTGATCTCGGTCACGGTGTAGTTCGAACCTTCCTGCTTCACGTTGAACTTCACTTTGTCACCTTCTTTCAAGCCTTCCAGCATGGCTTTGTCAGCCACACCGAACACCATGGTCATGGGTGGCATTTCAACGCTTTTGATTTCACCGTGCTTCACAGTGATCTTGCCAGTGTTCTTGTTGATCTTGCGAATTTCGCCATCGGCCATTTCAGCTTGGGAAGCAGCTTTCGCCTTGGCCTCGGCCTCGGCTTTCATGCGATTCTCGTTTTCAATGACATGTACCGTGTGGTCGGCCGCGTAAGCGGCACTGGCGCCCAACAAAGCCAAGGTAATTGCACTCAGTTTCAATGTATTTTTCATGGTGTTACTCCTACAAAAAGTTATTTGGCCGCCACGGTGATTGTGCCCACCATGCCCGCCTGAAAATGACCCGCGATCAAACAGGCGAATTCAAATTTGCCTGCTTTGTTAAAGGTCCAAACAATTTCGCCCGTTTTACCGGGGTCCACATGGGCCATGTAAGGTTCGTCATGTTCCATGCCGGGAAATTTCAACATCAACTCTGCGTGCTTTGCGTTTTCTGCTTTGGTTCCAATCACAAACTCATGCAGTAGCGCGCCCTTGTTGTGAACTACGAAACGAATGGTTTCCCCTTCTTTGACTGTCAGCTGACCCGGCTTGAAACGCATGTCGTCGCCCATGCTGACCTCAATGGTTCGAGCCACCGCAGCCGTATCACCTGCAATACCCCAATCAGTTTGCTCTTTCACCACCGGCGTATTGCCTGTTTTCTTTTCGCCATGAGCAAGTGCAATATTGTTCACTCCTCCCAATAACGCAGCACAGGCAATCAGGACTCCAGATAATTTCAACATTTACATTCCTTTACGTAAAAACGATCAGTGACCTGAATGCCCGGTGGGTTTACGCACCTGTAACTCAATGTGCGGCTGGTTCTTCTGTGCCAACTTCATGCCGGGCTGCCCGGCATTGCTGCTGCGTTTGGGTTTGGCCAGTTCACCCGTAAATTCATAGGCCACAGTACCTTCTGGATGCTGATACCAACCAGGGTCTGAATAGTCACCTGGCTTCTGGTCCCTTCGTACTTTCAGCATACTGAACATACCGCCCATTTCCACCGAACCAAAGGGGCCTTCGCCCGTCATCATGGGAATGGTGTTGTCGGGCAGCGGCATTTGCATTTCAGCCATGTCGGCCATACCCCGCTCACCCATGGCCATGTAGTCCGGAATCAGGTTGGTGATTTTCTTGGTCATGCCCCGGTGGTCCACGCCGATCATGGTGGGCACATCGTGGCCCATCGCATTCATGGTGTGATGGCTTTTGTGACAATGAAATGCCCAGTCGCCTTCTTCGTTGGCGATGAATTCCATTTGACGCATTTGGCCCACCGCAATATCCACGGTGACTTCAGGCCAGCGTGAATTTTTCGGTGTCGGACCACCATCGGTACCAGTCACCTCAAATTCATGGCCATGAATGTGAATGGGGTGATTGGTCATCGTCAGATTACCAACACGAATCCGGACTCGATCATTCTTGCGAGCGACGAGTGGTGAAATACCCGGGAACAGCCGACTGTTCCAGGTCCACAAATTGAAATCCAGCATGGTCATGATTTTCGGCGTGTACGCGCCAGGGTCAATGTCATAGGCATTCAACAAGAAACAGTAATCCCGGTCCACTTCATTAATCAGCGGGTTCTTGTTCTTTGGGTGGGTGACCCAAAAACCCATCATACCCATGGCCATTTGCACCATTTCATCGGCATGCGGGTGGTACATGAAGGTGCCAGGTCTGCGCGCCTCAAATTCATACACAAAGGTTTTACCGGCTGGAATACCTGGCTGGTTCAAACCGGTCACACCATCCATGCCGTTGGGCAAGCGCTGGCCATGCCAGTGAATGCTGGTGTGCTCAGGCAGTTTGTTGGTGACAAATATACGCACCCGGTCGCCCTCCACCACCTCTATGGTGGGGCCAGGGCTTTGCCCGTTGTAGCCCCACAAGTGAGCCGTCATACCCGGTGCCATTTCCCGCAACACAGGCTCGGCCACCAGGTGGAATTCCTTCACACCATTGTTCATGCGCCATGGTAAGGTCCAGCCATTCAATGTCACCACCGGGTTGTAAGGGCGCCCAGTGTTGGGCACCAGGGGGGGCATGGTGTCAGGCGATGTTTGCAAAATGGGTTCAGGCAAAGCGCTCATGGCCACTTTGCTGACGCTGGCCGCAGCCACCGCGCCGCCAGTTAGTGCAGCGGCCTTGAAAAATTCTCGTCTCGAAGTCATGTTGAATGTCCTTTCGTTTAGTGACCACCGCCAGCGTCGCCGCCAGCGCTTGCGGCCGCGCCACTGACCGACACCATCATGGGTTTGCCCACCATGGTGGCCTGCAACGCAGCGTCAGCACGCCAAAAATCTGCTTGGGCGTTAATGGCCTGCACCACCACGCTCACCTGGTCGCGGCTATCCGCCAATAGTTCAAACACCCCAATGAACATGCCGTTGTAACGCAACACGTTTTCATCGGCGATGGTTTGCCGCAGCGGAATGATTTCGTCGCGGTAGTGGCGTGCAATATCGTAGGTGGTGCGGTAAGCGGAATAGCTTTCACGCAACGTGGATTGCGCGCCGCGCAGGGTTGCCTCAAGCCTGTTGGCAGCAGCCAGCGTGCTGGCATTGAAGGCATCGCGCTTCATTCCGCCCCAATCAAAAATTGGCAGCGCCAGTTCCAATTCCCACCCTTTTTTGTTGTTGCGCTCGCCGGTGTCGTTCTCAAAAATCGTGTCGTAACGGATACCGGCTTCAATGTCCAGAAAACTGGCCACGTTGCCCAATCCTTGCGCTTTTGCACTGGCATCAAAGCCCAGCTTGGCCATCCTCACATCGAGTCGATTCTCGGCCCGCTTGGCCACATCAGCCGCGGGTTTGGGCGCCTCAGGCAAATCGGGCAAGCGATCGGGTAACTTCAACTGCGCCGCTTGCTCGGTGTTCAAACCCAACATGCGCACCAGTGCTTCGCGGGTGGCTGTGGCTTTGTGCCGTGTGGCTGCAAGATTAAGCGCAGCGTCGGCATAAAAACTTTGCTGGCGTGCGCGCTGCAAGCGTGTAAAGTTGCCTACTTCTTGCATGCGGCGAGCCAATTCAGCGCTGGTTTGAGCACTTTCAAACACCTGCTGGGCATAAGTGTGAGCCTGCTGGGCGGCAACTGCATCCACCCAAGCCTGACGAACCTGGGTCACCTGGTCTACCACGCTGCTGGTTAATTGCAACTGCGCGCGGTCGATTTGCGTGCGGGCAATGCCTTGGCGCGCCGGAAAGCTGAGCAAATCCAGCAAACCGAAACTCAGCAGTCGACCCAATTCAAGTTCATCTTTAATGCGCACACGTTCGAATGCAAACACCGGGTTGTGAATGCGGCCACTTTGCGCAGCTTGCGCCGCTTGTGCCCAGTTCTCGGCCAATACGGTTTGAAACTGGGGGCTGTGGGTCAACATCAGTTCAACCGCAGCCGGCTGGCTTAGAGGCTCCTTCAAAATCTGATTTGCTTTGGCGGTCATGGCCTGGCGTTGTTCATCGGTTAGAACAAGGCTCATCTTGCCCTGAGTGAAGCCACTCAGCTCTTGATTGGTTTGGTCTAGAGACTCGTTGATATTGACCGTGGCGCAGCCCGTCAACACGAGCACCGCAAGCGCAACCGTCGTTCTCCTCAAAATACGGTGGGCGTTCATTGCGCACCTCCGTGATTGTGTGACTGGGTTTTGGATGGGTCTTGAGCACTGGCCGGTTTGTCTTTTTCTTGGTCTTCATAAGGCTCGCGTGCATAGACACGCCAGCCACCGATTTCATCAACCAGTTGATTCGCCTTGGGCCAGTTTTGTATTTCAGAATCGGAATAGGCTTGGTAGCCTTCAAATGCCGATTGGTAGTCAAGTTCTTGCACAGTCTGTTCGGCATTCGCAGACGATGCGAAGGCGAGTAACAGGGGCGCGAATAAGAAATGGGACTTCATAGATCCTCGCAATCATTTAATACACAAGGCATGCAGGCGAATGTGGCCCGGCATGCCCAAGAATCAAATGGCGAGGGTTTTGGGCAGTCGATCAATCCGACGCGTGTCGGCGGAATGCGGAAGTTGCGGCGAAGAAACGGGGTGCAGCATGTCCTGCTGAATGGCATTGAAGCTGGCCTGTGCTACCGGCAACAGCACCACAGCACAGGTGGGCGCGCAGTTGCAACAACCGTGCAGCGACTTCATCAATTTTCTGGATGAGTCAGGATCGGCATGATCCACCATATCGTGCATGCTGTGATCCATGCCCTCATGGTTCAGTTCGCTGTGGTGCATGGTGCTGTGGTCGATTGCCTGACCGGCGCTGCTTGAACTTCCATTCAAATGGCACGCAAACATGCCGACCTGCGCCATGCCCTGAACAGGCAACGCAAGCAACATGAGCCACATGAAAAGAATTCGAACCATTTTTGTCATAAACCGGAACATACCACCTGAGCTAGGACAGGGCAAGCTGTAGAAAGTTCGAAAGCTTCCCCCTGTGGGAAGCCTAGGCCGGGACTTTCATGTTCGCAGCAATCGCCCCAGCAGCCATGGCAGCCGGGGACTGATTCAAGTAATCCTGTGCAAGTTGGGTTGACCCCTCCTTGGAAGGGTCGTACCAGGGACTGAAGTAGGGTAACTGCTGCATCACCAGCCAAAGTGGATTGGGCAACAACTGCTTGCGTGAGGCCTTGAACCATTCAACCCACATCCATGGTTTGTAAACCGCAGGTTTTTTCTTGGCAAAACGAGGATCTTGTCCGGCAATGTTGGCAGCACCATCCACCCACAAGCCAATAATCATCGGGACCACAATGGCCGCCAAGTAATAGCGGGACAAATAATCGCCCCCCAGATGCTTGTACAAATCAAAGGCCACGCTACGGTGTTCCACCTCTTCCGCACCGTGCCAGCGAATCAGGTCCAGCAAGACCTGATCTGAATTCAGCTCGTCCCATTTTTTGTTTTCAAGCACATACATGCCCAATACGCAGGTCATGTGTTCAATGGTGGCCACCAGGCCCAATCTCGCCAATAGCCAGCGACGTTCCAGCCAGGTTGGGACTTTCTTGCCGAAAGGCGTGTCATCCAGCACCACATCAAACAACCATTTCATCAATCGCTGATTGCGCTCGGTCTTTATGCCGCGCGCGGCGAGATATTCCTCAGTGGCTGAACTGTGCCCACGTGCATGCATCGCTTCCTGCTTGATGAATCCGCGCACATCTTCTTTCAACTTTTCATCGGTCACCAAGGGCAGAGCCTTGTTGTACAGCCGACAAAACCAGAACTCGCCAGCAGGCAAAATCAGGTTGATCTCGTTGATGAAGTAGCTTGCGTAGGGCTCATCGGGAATCCAGTCAATCGGTGTTTCCGACCAATCAAATTTCACGTTGCGTTGCTTCAAAGGCACGTCAGTGTTGGACGCGGGACGCGCGGCTTTTTTTCGCGCAGCAGTGGTGGCGGTCATGGTGGGTCTCCGACGGTTTTTGCTTAAGATGACATTCTTCGATGTCATCGTTTGATCATAACCGGGAAGTGACAGAACCGATAGTGGATTTGCTCTAGGGAAATGAAAGATGTACCGTGGTGGCAAAAATGCTACCATTGATAATGATTGTTGTAATTGATACCAACGTGTTTATTTCAGCCTGCCTTGGCAACGGCGACAGCACTCGCGTGATCGAGGCGGTGCTTCTTGAAAAGATTCGCCCTTTAATCTGCACCGCTTTGATTAATGAATATGAGGCCGTGTTGGCCAGACCGGTTCTATTCAAATCAAGTCGCCTGAATGACAGCGAAAGAAACAAGCTTCTGGATTTGTTTTTTTCAAAATGTAATCTTCAAAAAATTTATTTCAATTGGCGCCCCAATCTTCGCGATGAAGCAGACAATCATTTAATCGAACTGGCGATTGCGGGTAATGCAGAAGTGATCGTGACCCAAAATATCAAAGACTTCAAAGGCACTGAGTTAATCTTTGATGGCTTAAGAATTCTGAGCCCAAACCAGCTTTTAAAGGAGGTTTGAATGGCAGCTTTAACTGTGCGTCTTTCCGATGAAAAACATGCTCGCCTGAAAGCGCTGGCCAAGGCGCGTGGCATTCCGCTCAATGCGCTAATTGATGAAATGACAACTCAAATACTGGCTGAATTTGACGCTGAAACCCGATTTCAAGTCAGAGCCATGCGCGGCAGACAAATACCGGTTGAAGAGGGACTTGCGTTGCTGACCAAGGCACGTGGTGAACCTACTTCCACAGGAGGGTCTTCGCAAGAGGTTTTACACGAGAGATCCAAACCATATGTTCGACCTTCTGCGGGTAACTCTGAACACGCAGGGTACTTCACTCTGACCAAAACGGCAGACAAGCGATATCAATTCATCTTACACAGCGGGACACACCAGCAAATTTTGACCAGTCAAATTTTCGACACAAGAAAAGAGGCGGAAAATGCGATTGAGATCTTGCAGAAAGCATCAAAGGATGCGTTTCAGATTAATTTTGATTCTGGATTAATGGCTGATCTGAAACTAGGAAGGCTTACGTTTGAGTTGCCTAACAATCAGGTAATCACCAAAAAACGCTGCCAAGGCATTTGTCCGCCGTCTAGTTGAACTCTCAAAAACCAGTCTTATACACTGAAACGGTTACCCACACAAAAAGCCAAGCCAATTGCGTGGGTTTAAAATAACTCAAATGGTGGAATCTTTGACCGTGGTCGACTTGCCATTGGTTTTTACCGACTCAATGCCGTTGTCACATGCAGCCTCGCTGGCGTACATCTGGCTGGAACCAATAATTTGATGGTTGGCAGCCTTCAAGTTGAAATGGTGCTTGCCGTTGGCAGCGACCTTCTTCTCATAACGTGATGCTTCACCGCAGTTTTTCTGAACTGACTCAATTCCGTTTTCAGCCGCTGCTTTGGTTTTGTAAAGCTCGCTGGTCAAAATGGTTTCATGGTTTCCCGCCTTCAGGGCAAATTTGAACTGACCGTCGCTGCTTTTGCTTAATTCGAAATAACCTGCCATCTCCAACTCCTTTGTTTGAATGTTTGTTGAATGCTATGGGTTAACCCATTTTGGTTATATCACAGGCTGGTGAAAGTTCAATGCATCAAGCAAAAACGGCGACCAGTTACCCGGTCGCCGTTTGAGGTACTACATCGTTCAGGCGCTTATTCTTTCAAAGCCACCTGCTCGGCATTGAAACCACCACCCAAAGCTCGAATCATCGCCAGGCTTGCGCCTTGCTGGCTCTGCCAGGCCGATGCCCAACTGAGTTGTGCGTTCAACAAATTGCGTTGGGCATCCAGCAACTCAAGCTGGTTGGCCACGCCGTTGTCGACGCGTAACTGCGCCAGTCGAACCACTTGGGTCAGGGTTTGAACCTGCTCCTGTCGCGCCTGCAAGCGCTCACGTGCTTCACGCTGAGCCACGATGGCGTCGTAAATTTCCTGGAATGCAGTACGTATACTGGCTTCATACTGCAACACCGCTTGATTGCGGCGCGCCACGGCTGCGTCTCGTTCATCAAACAAACGACCCGCCTGGAAAATTGGCTGTGTAATTTGAGTCTGAAAACTCCACACTCGGGCTGGGCCGCTGAACAAATCGCTTAAATCTGCGCTTTCACGTCCACCAAATGCACTCAAACCAATTGTGGGGAAAAAGGCTTTGCGGGCCGCTTCCAGGTTGGCTTCGCCAGCCAGCAATTGTTGCTCGGCTGCAGCCAAATCGGGGCGGCGCAGCAACAATTCTGAAGGTGTGTTTTCCGGCAATATGAACAGCTTGGTCAATTCCAGGTTTTCCACTGCCAACGCCGGAAGTTCGGGCGCATTGCCACCCACAATCACTGCGAGTGCGTTTTGGGCACGCGCCAGTTGTTCGCGAGTGTCGGGCAGCTGAGCACGCACTGCCAGCAATTCAGCTTCCGTTTGGCGCAATTGAAGTTCATTGCTCAAACCCACGTCGTAACGCTGCTTGGCCAGCTTGTATGCGGCATCGCGACTTTCAAGAGTTTGTTCAAGCACCTTGACTTGCAGGCCCAGCACTCGCACTTGTGTGTACAGGGAGGCCGCCGTTGCGGTCACGCTCAAACGCACACCACGTACGTTGTAGCCTTGCTGCATGAAAGCGGCACGGGCTGCATCCTCCAAGGCACCAATGCGACCCCACAGGTCAAGCTCCCAAGTAGCGCCAATGCCAAACTGCTGGCTTTCATACACATTCTGCCCACCGAATACAGGCACGTTGCCAGCCTGTGAGGGACGATTTCGACCCGTTGTGAACTGACCAAAAATGGAAGGCCACTGCTGGGACTTCGCAATGCCCAGTACTGCACCGGCTTCATTCAAGCGCTCATTGGCCAAACGCACATCGGTGTTGTTTTTCAGGGCCTGTTCAACAACTTGAGTCAAAGCGGGATCACCCAACAATAGCCACCAGGCTTCGTTTTGAACCTGGCTCATGCCAACGCCTTTGGCGTTTTCAGGCACCACGACTTCGGTCGACTTTTCTGGCTTTGCGGTGAACCTGTCCAGCAGAGGAATGCTGGAAGCACAACCCGTCAACGCCAGGGTTAAGCCCAAGGCAATCGCTGTTTTTGGAAGGGCTTTAAGCATGGTCGCCCCCTTTGTTCGTTGTAGATTGATTGGATGAATCATTTGCTTCCTCTTCATCACCATGGTGTCGTCCACCTTTTTCACTTCTGTCAATCAGACGGTAAAACAGGGGCACAAAGAAAATGGCCAGCAATGTGGCAGCAGTCATGCCGCCCATTACACCGGTACCCACCGCGGTTCTCGCGCCGGCACCCGCACCGCTGGAGAACGCCAACGGAACGACCCCTAGAATAAACGCAAACGAGGTCATGAGGATGGGGCGGAACCGCAAACGGGCTGCTTCCAGAGAAGCCTCCAATGCACTCATGCCTTCCTCGCGCTTCAATACCGCGAATTCCACAATCAAAATTGCGTTCTTCGCAGCAAGGCCAAGCAGGGTAACCAAACCAATCTGGAAATACACGTCATTGGTCATGTCGCGCATCCAAACCGCAAGCAGGGCGCCAAACAAACCAAACGGCATGGCCAGCAATACGGAGAATGGCAGGGTCCACTTTTCATACTGTGCCGCCAAAATCAGGAACACCATCAGTGCACCCAAAATCAGGGCAAAACTGGACGAACCCGCAGAACGCTTTTCCTGGAAGGAGGCACCCGAGAAGTCATAGCTGAAATCATCAGGCAAGACCTCGGAAGCAATGTCTTCAATCGCCTTGATGGCTTCGCCGGAACTCACCCCAGGTGCGCCACTACCGAGCAATTTCACCGCCGGTAGATTGTTGAAACGCTCCAAAGTTTCCGGACCTTGCGAAAACTCCACTTTTGCAAAGGCAGAAATTGGAATCATCTCGCCCTTGTTGGAACGCACGTACATATTGCCGATGTCAGTCGGGCTTTTGCGATACTGCGCATCCGCCGACATCAACACCTGCCAGGTGCGGCCAAACTTGTTGAAGTCATTCACATAGTACGTACCCAGGCTTGCCGACAAGGTATCGAACACCTCATTCACATTCACTCCCATGGCACGTGCACGTTCGCGGTCTACATCCACATACAACTGTGGTGTGCCTGGGCGCCACAGCGTTTGTACACCGGCAAGGCGCGGATCGGCGTTGGCTTTGGCGATAAAGTTGTTCATCACCTTGGCCAATTCTGCCGGCCCACCCTCGCCACGATTTTGAATGTAAAACTCAAAGCCACCTGCATTGCCCAAACCGAAGATTGGAGGTGGGGCAAAGGCCAGCACCAAACCTTCCTGAATGCCAGCCGTGCGGCCAAACAATTCACCCACCAGCTCCCCGGTTACAGCTTCGCGCTCATCCCAGTGGCGCTGGGTCACAAACATGGTGGCCGCGTTGTTCTTGAAACTGCCACCCAAAAAGTCGAACCCGGTGAATGCCACGGAATACTCATTGGCCGGGTTGGCTGCCACTGCATCCACCACTTCTGCCACCACCTTGTCTGTGCGCTGCAAAGTAGCGCCGTCAGGCAAAAACACCGCAGCAATGAAGTAGCCCTGGTCTTCATCGGGTACCAATGAACCGGGTGTAGCCCTGAACAAACCGGCGGTCACCACCAGCATGACCAAAAACAAGCCGATACCAATGGCCGGACGCATGCTGATGAACTTCACGCCACCGACGTATTTGGTCGTGACACGGCCAAACCAGTCATTGAACCAGGTGAAAAATTTACCGGGTTTTTTGTGTTCATGTTTCAACAACATCACACACAATGCTGGCGTCAAGGTCAGCGCAACGATGCCCGACACGATCACCGCAATCGCGATGGTGATCGCAAACTGGCGGTACAGCTCACCAGTCAAACCACCGAGGAAACCAATTGGAATAAACACAGCCGACAACACCAGCACAATTGCAATCACCGGGCCCGTCACTTCCTGCATGGCCTTGATCGCAGCCTTGCGGGCACTCAAGCCCTCCTCATGCATGATTCGCTCAACGTTTTCCAGCACCACAATGGCGTCGTCCACCACAATACCGATGGCCAGCACCATGCCGAACAAGGTCAGTGTGTTAATGGAATAGCCCAACAGGTACAAGCCAGCAAATGCACCCAACAGGGACACGGGTACAGCCAGAATTGGAATCAGCGTGGCGCGCCAGTTTTGCAAAAACACATACACCACGATGAACACCAGAATCATCGCTTCAATCAGCGTTTTCACCACTTCGCGAATCGACACTTCTACGAATCGTGTGGTGTCATAAGGCACCGCATAGTTAAGACCTTCTGGAAAGTCCGCCGCAATTTCATCCACCGTGCCCTTCACGGTTTGAGCTACTTCAAGCGCATTGGCACCCGGCTGCAAAAACACACCCACCAGTGTCGCTGGCTTGCCATTGATGCGACCGGTAAAGTCGTAATCCTTGGAACCCAATTCCACGCGGGCAACGTCTTTCAAGCGCAAGGACGAACCATCCGGATTCACCCGGATCAACACATTTTCAAACTGCTCAACATCTTGCAATCGGCCTTGCGCCGTGATGGTGTAAACCAGTTCCTGGCCGTTGTTGTTGGGCGCCTGGCCCACCTTGCCCGCAGCAAACTGTGCGTTCTGCTCGTTCAAGGCCGCGGCAATGTCGCCAGCTGTCAACTTCAATTGCGCCATGCGATCCGGTTTGATCCAGATTCGCATGGCATAGTCTTTCGCACCAAAAATTTGAACGTTGGTCGTACCCGGAATCCGCTTGATGCGGTCCAGTACGTTCAAGGTCACATAGTTCGAGGTGTAAAAGTCATCAAACCGGCCGTCTTCTGAGTAAAACGCCAACACCTGCAAAAATGAGGAAGAACCCTTGTTCACGGTTACACCTTGCCTGCGCACTTCCTGCGGCAAAATGTTTTCCACTTGCTTTACACGGTTGTTCACGTTCAAAGCGGCTTGATCAGGATCAGTACCAATTTCAAACGTCACCATGATTTCAACCACGCCGCTGCTGGCCGAAGTCGAGCTCATGTACATCATGTTCTCGACACCGTTGATGGCGTTTTCAATCGGCGCGGCCACGGTGCTGGCAATCACTTCTGCAGAGGCGCCGGGATACACCGCACGAACCTGCACCACTGGGGGTGCAATTTCAGGGTACTGCGCAATCGGTAAACCACGCATGGCAGCCAAACCGGCCAGCATGATGAAAATCGACAACACGGCCGCAAACACAGGCCGGTCGATAAAAAATTTCGAAAACATGAATGACCCCTTATTGCTTCTGCTCTGTGGCTACAGGTGCGTTGACCTGTGCGGCGCTGTCAACAACTGCGGGCTGCGCATCGGCGCCTGCAATCACGGGTTGTACGGGTGTTCCGGGTGGGGCCTTCATGAACCCGTCGGTCATCACTTTGTCGCCAGCAACCAGTCCATCGGTTACTACCCATTGGTCACCTTTCCACTGCGCAACCTGCACAGGGCGTGGGGCCACAGTATTTTCAGGGCTGACTGTCATCACAACCTTGCCACCCTCCGGGTTTTCAAGCACAGCCCGTTGTGGCAACAACACAGCATCCTTTTGCACCGCACCGCTGACGCGCACACGCACAAATTGCCCTGGGCTCAACACTTCCTTGTCATTGGCCAACACGGCACGTGCATCGACCGTACCGGTGGCTGGGTTCACGCGTACATCCTGAAAGCCCAGCTTTGCTTTCAATCCCATGGGTTTACCATCGGCACCCAGTACCTCAACCACCAAGTCGCCATTGCTCAAGGCAACCGCGCCACTTGCAATGCCTTTGCGCAATTGCTCATGGTCTTTTTCAGGAATACCAAAGTTCACATAGACCTGGTCGATCTGCGTTACTGTGGTCAACAACTCGGAAGGGCCAGACACAAAACTGCCCTCGGAGTACAACGAACGGCTTGCAAAGCCATTCACTGGCGATTCAACCCGCGCATACTCCAGGTTCAGGCGAGCCGTGCGAACCGCAGCACTGGCAACCTGCAAATCTGCCTTGGCCACTTCGAAGGCAGATTGCGCATTGTCCAATTCAGATTGCGACACCGCTTTGCTGTCGGCCAGAGGCATGACCCGTTTGTAATCGCGTTCGGCTTGAGCAGCGCGAACCTTGGCTGCATTTTCATCGGCCAGGGCACGGGCCAAAGCAGTTTGGTAGGGAGCATTGTCCAGGCTGTACAAAGATTGGCCTTTCTTCACTCGGCCGCCCTCTTCAAACTGGCGGCGCTCGATAATACCGGCCACACGGGCGCGAATTTCAACCTCGCGCAAGCCAGCAATTTGAGCTGGGTATTCATAAGTCAATTCGAGCGGTTGAGTTTTTACTTCAACCACGGGTACGGGTGCTGCCTGGCCGGCACCGGGGCCACCGGGGGCTTGGGCATCGGCGCCCTGGCCACAGCCCAGCAACAAAGCGCTGGACAAAACAGTCACCAGCAGCGCGGGCAGAAGGGTGGCTCCTGCAAAAGCGCGGCTGTAGGGGGAAGCTTGGGTTTGCTTTGATTTCAATGAGTTGCTGTGCATGATATTTGCCCTGTTATATCCTTGTGGGAATTTTTCGGGTTGATTTAATGACCGAGAAGTCAGATAATACATACATACATGAGTGTATGTAAATAAATTTTTCAATTTTGGCGTAGACGATTGTGGTAAGAAAAACGAAGGAAGAAGCGCAGGAGACTAGAAACCTGATTCTGGACACAGCCGAAGCAGTGTTCTCTGAGAAAGGGGTATCAAGGACCACGCTGAACGACATTGCCAAGGCCGCGGATTTGACGCGGGGGGCCATTTATTGGCACTTCAAGAACAAAGCCGACCTCTTTGATGCGATGTTACAACGCGTCATATTACCGATGGATGAATTCATCGCCACGCCCGATTTACACCCCGAGCAACGACCGCTGGCCTATCTACGCACGCGCTCCATGCATGTGGTGCGTACCTTGGCCGAAGACACTCGCACACAGCGGGTTTTTGACATCGTGATGCACAAGGCAGAAATGGTTGATGACATGTTGCCCATCCGAGACAGACACCTGGAAGCCATTCAAGGCTGCATTCAAACCATTGAAGCCGATTTTCAAGCCGCGATTGCCAAAGGCGAATTGCCTGCACATACCAATGCCCGTCAGGCAGCGATTGGCTTGCATGCCCTGATTGACGGGCTTTTTGCCAACTTTGTGCTCAGCCCAAACCTGTTCAACCTGATGGAGCAGGCTGAATTCACAATCGACAATTACCTCAACGGCCTGTCCAACCGAAAGTAACCCGGCTGACACAGGGGCCGGCTTTTCAAACCCGCCCAGTGACCGGAATGCCCGCCCCATTGATGTCGCGGGCAGCATCGGACAACAAGAATCCAATAACCCCGGCCAAAGAGTCGGGTGCCACCCAATCGGCTGGGTCTGCATCAGGCATGGCCTCGCGATTGGCGGGGGTGTCCAAAATACTGGGTAACACGGCATTGGCACGAATACCCAAATGCTTGTTTTCCGCCGCCAGAGCTTCGGTCAAACGCAGCACAGCTGACTTGGCAGCCGAATAAGCCCCCATGCCTTCCGCTGCTTTTGATGCAGCCGCCGCCCCAATATTGACGATCACGCCACTTTGTTGATCCTGAAACAGCGGCAGAATGGCTTGACACATATTCACGGTGGTTTGCACATTCATGGCGTACTGAGTATTCCAGGTATCAAGGCTGCTTTCAGCCTGACGCTCCCAAACGAAACCACCTGCAATATTGACCACCGCATCGATTTGGCCAAAATATTCCCAGGCTTGATTCACCACCTCTTGAGCATGCTCGGGCAAGGTCAAGTCTACATTGCCAATCGACACCGCATCGCTTTCGCCTTCCCACTCAGGCTGATGCAAATCAATCAACAGCAGTCGATAACCCAAACTTCCCAAGTGGGTGGCCACCGCCTGACCCAAATTGCCTGCTGCGCCGGTGACGATCACCACTGGACTGCTGTTCATGTGAATTCACTCCCGAATTGATTGTGTGCATGGAGACTATTTTGACATGCCGAATCGGCTTTCACGCCCCCACCCCCTTTGAATACCCCCTTTAAGGGCAACGCATTGGTGCAATGCTGAATTCAACAAAACCTGCCGTTCACAAGACATCACCGGAATTCTTGGAGCATGTCATGTGGAACGGTTTATTCTTTGGTTTGGTCAGCCTGTTCACACCCCAAGCCAGCCTGCCCGACACGGCAGCCATGAAAGAGGAAATCGCCCAGTTCGCCCAGGTCTACGCCATCGACACTGATCGCATCCATGTTCGAGAAAGCACCATGAACAACCCCTCTCCATTTTTGACTAACAGCGGCATCAAGGCCTGCGTGCTGCACGTCAACCAACATGCAGACGCCAAGCGCGTGTGGTCTCATTTTCTGGACTCCGGTCACGCGGGTGCCGAACCCGCATTTCTGGCATTCACTTCGGCCCATGAATTGACCCACTGCCTGATGTCAGAAAAAGGAAAACGTGTGGCCGCCAAGCAGGCACTACAGGAACACCTGGGCATTCAATTCAAGAATAATGTCCATTTTGAAGAAACACTGGCGGATCTGGTCGGCTTGGCGTATGTCCAGAAAGTAATGCCAGAACATTATGAGGTGGTGTATCAACGCGTGAAGTCGATTCGCACCGACTTTTCGAAACGAGATCCAGAGCACGACAGCTCGCGCGCCTTGAACACACACACCATCGCCTTCGCTGATCAAATGTTCAGCAAATCCAACACCATCCGTTTGGCAGACGCCGGTAGCCGGTAAAAAAATCGGCTGTGAATCGGATCGTACGAAAGCACGATCTGCAAAAGCATGGTTAAATTCAAACGATCGTTTGAAAACAAACAAGCACAATTCACAGGTGACCCTTTTGAACAGCTTCCAATCCGTATTTCGCCCCAATCTGTTTGCAGGACAAACGGTGCTGGTCACCGGCGGAGGTTCCGGCATCGGCCGCTGTACCGCACATGAACTGGCCAGCCTGGGTGCAGACCTGGCCTTGGTCGGTCGAAAAATGGAAAAGCTTGAAACCGTGAAAGCGGAAATTGAGCAAACCTGCAAGGTCAAAATTTCCCTGCACAGCTGTGACATTCGCGAAGAGGAGCGGGTCAAGGAGACAGTGGCCGACGTGTTGGCGGCCCACGGCAAAATCAATCACCTGATCAACAATGCAGGGGGGCAATTCCCCTCACCGCTGAACATGATTAGTGGCAAAGGGTTCGAAACCGTGGTGCGTAACAACCTCACAGGTGGATTTCTGATGGCCCGAGAGGTCTTCAACCAATACATGATGTTGCATCTGGGCGAGTCCGACATGTCCATCACCAACATTATTGCGGACATGTGGAACGGCATGCCCGGCATGGGCCACTCAGGCGCAGCGCGCGCTGGCATGCTGAACTTCTCGGAAACAGCGTCCAATGAATGGGCTCCCGTGCGCGTGAATGCGGTTGCACCGGGCTTCATTGCATCGAGCGGCATGGACACTTACCCTGAGCCCATGAAACAAACCATCATGCAACTGGACAAGACGATTCCGTTACAACGCTTGGGCCTGGAGGCAGAGGTGTCAGGCGCCTTGGTGTTCTTGTGCAGCCCCGCGGCCTCATTCATCTCGGGTTCCTGTATTCGAATCGACGGCGCAGCCCCTAACGCGCGCCGCATTTGGCAAGTGGGCACCGGCAAACCCAACCCGGCTTTCAACAGCTTTCATTTGGGTGGCGTGCCGGAGGTGATTCAGCGTCGAGACGCTGCACGCGCAGCGGCCAGCAAGAAATAAGCCCGTATTTAAGGCTTGACACACCAAAGTCTCACCCGCAAAATCAAACAAACGTTTGATTTTTTTGACCCTCTTGCCGCTACTTAAAGCCACAAACCAATGCCTATTTTAGAGAGCCTCGTTTCCACAAATTCCGCCGAGTTTGAACTCAACAAGGCCAATATGGAAACGGCCCTGAATGAACTTCGATCGCTGGAGAAACGTACACGCGACGCCTCGGCAAAAGCTGCGCCATCGTTTGCAAAGCGCGGGCAGTTGCTGCCGCGCGACCGGGTGGCGCTACTGCTCGACTCGGGTTCTCCTTTTCTGGAACTGAGCACCCTGGCTGGTTACATGCAAGATGGTCAAAAGGCCGACAAAAGCATTCCCGGCGGCGGCATCATTGCCGGGCTGGGCTATGTGGCCAACACCTTGTGTATGGTGGTTGCCAGCGATTCTGGCATCGAAGCCGGTGCGCTTCAGGCCATGGGCATTGAAAAAATGCAAAGGGCTCAGGACGTTGCTCTGGAAAACAAACTGCCCTTCATTAACCTCGGCGAATCCGCTGGTGCCAATTTGTTGAAGTACAAAGTCGAGCACTTCATATTGGGCGGCGGTAATTTCTACCGCCTGGCCAAGCTCAGCGCGGCTGGGCTGCCCGTCATCAACGTACTGCACGGTTCGTCCACTGCGGGTGGTGCCTACATTCCCGGTTTAAGCGATGTGGTCATTATGGTTCGTGAACGTGCACGCGCATTTCTCGCTGGCCCCCCTTTGTTGAAAGCCGCCACGGGCGAGATAGCAACGGATGAGGAACTGGGCGGCGCCGACATGCACTGCTCAGTCTCAGGCTTGGGTGACTACATCGCCGACGACGACCGCCACGCCATTGCACTGGCCCGCGACGTGATGGAAAAAATCGACTGGAACAGCAGCAATCGCAATGTGATACCCACATTGAATGCTCACGCGCCTGCACCACGCTACCCAGCCGAAGAACTACTGGGTATCATGCCCGCCGATATCAAAACGCCGGTGGACATGCGTGAAGTCATCGCCCGCATCGTCGACGACTCCGACTTCCTCGAATTCAAGGCCAACTATGGTCCGGCCACGCTGTGCGGATACGCCAAGCTGATGGGTGTTTCCATCGGCATCATCAGCAACCTGGGGCCGATCGACACGGCTGGTGCCACCAAAGCCACGCACTTTATTCAAAGCTGCTGCCAAACCAAAACCCCAATCATCTACCTGCAAAACACGACCGGTTACATGGTGGGCAAAGAGGCTGAGCAAGGCGGCATCATCAAACATGGCTCAAAAATGATTCAAGCGGTAAGCAACGCAACAGTTCCTCAAATCACTTTGCTGTGCGGTGCCAGTTTTGGTGCTGGTAACTATGGGATGTGCGGCAGGGCATTTGGTCCACGTTTCGTGTTTGCCTGGCCCAACAGCAAAACTGCGGTCATGGGTGCCGAGCAAGCCGCCGGCACCATGGCCACTGTGATGCAGGCCAGCGCGGCACGAAAAGGCATGGAGGTACCAGATTTCATGCTGGAAAACATGAAAAAACAAATCATCGACACGTTTGAAGCACAAACCAGCGCATTCCACACCAGCGGATTGTTGCTCGACGACGGCGTGATCGATCCAAGAGACACACGACAGGTGCTGGCGCTTGCGCTGATCGCCTGTCTGCAACAAGAGCGCAGTGTGCAGCCCATGCAATTTGGCGTGGCTCGGCCGTAAAAAATTGGCCCAACTCTGGAATGCAAAAAGGCACCCCGAAGGGTGCCTTTTCACTTTGCCGGGGGGTCGGAGCCCCAGGCAATACTACAAAGCTTAGATGGGCAGGCTGTCTGTGGGCAGCGCGCTGGTCAATGCATCCAGTGGGCTTGCACCGGAGGAGATTGGCAAGCTTGATGGATCCAGCAGGCTTGTCAATGAATCCAGGGGCGTGCCTGTGGACGGGAAGCTTGGCAAGCCACCACCTGCACCGCCACCTGCTGCCAGGTCGGTCAGTACGCTAGGGTCCAGCAGTGACGTGACCATGTCCAAGGGCGTGCCTGTTTCGGGGATGCCGGGCAAACCGCCACCCGCGCCGCCACCCGCAGCGGCATCGGCCAATGGGCCCAAAACCGCGTCCAGGGGTGTACCTGTGGGGCCGTCGGATCCACCGCCGCCGGCGCCAGCCAGCGCATCGGTCAGAATGGCTGGATCAAGCATGGATGTCACTGAATCCAGAGGAGTACCTGTAGAGGGGAAGCTTGGCAAGCCGCCGCCACCGCCACCAGCCAGTGCGTCAGTCAGAATGCTTGGGTCGAGCAATGCAGTAACCTGATCCAATGGAGTGCCTGTTTCAGGGAAACTTGGCAAGCCGCCACCACCTGCGCCGCCCAAGGCGTCAGTGACTGGGCCAAGCACTGCATCCAACGGTGTACCTGTGGGGCCAGCTGCACCACCTCCGTCACCGCCGGGCAGTGGCAAGCCACCGGACAGCGCTGCAACTAGAGGATCGGTCACAGGGGTCAGTGCGTCGAAAGCCTGGTTCAGGCCATCGGCCAAAGGCTGAGAGACCATGGGCAGTGCATCAGTTGCAGTGGCCAAGCCATCAAACAAGGGTGCGGCGGCGTCAAAACCTTGGGTCAGACCATCGTTCAGTGGGCCCAGGGCTGGTGCAAGCGCTCCAACTGCCTGAGACAGGCCGTCGGCCAGCTGGGGTGTCACCATGCTCAAGCCACCACCCAGTTGTTCTGCGACCACGCGCAGGTTAACCGGCAAAGTATCAGCAGCGGCTGTCACCAAACCATCCTCATTGCCCGCCAATACATCGACCACGGGTGAAAGCGCTTCTTCAACAGCTTCAGTGATGGGCGTTACGTTTTGATCGAGCGAGTCGGTCACGGGGGCCAAGCCTGTCAGTGCATCGCTCAAGGTGTCGTTCACAGGGGTGAGGGCTGGCTCGAGTGCATCCGTGATGGGTGCTGTTTCTTCCAGAACTGGATCCAATGCTTCAGTCACAGGTGCCAACGCGCCTACTGGAGCATCAACGACTGTTGTGACAGGTGACAGCGCATCCAGGGTCTCTTCGAGTGCTGGGGAGGCCGGGCCAGCTGCATCGGTAACGGGCTCGAGTGCACCTGCGGCTGCTTCGCCGGAGCCACCACCGGAAGAACCACCGCCGGAGCCGCCGTCGCTGTCATCGCTTCCCAACACGAATGCAGCACCAGCTACAGCAGCCAGTGGGCCAGCCAAACCGCCCGCGGCCAAACCTGCGCCAAACAAGCCAAACATACCGCCTGCGCCTGTTACGGCTACGGTTTCGCCTTCAGTCAACAATTCGAATTCGCCTTCGGCCACTTCAAACTCAGCGCCATTCTCACCTTCTTTCAGCGTGGCTACCGCGTTGGATTGCAGAATACCTTCTGTGGCTTTTTGACCTTCGGCGCCAGGAAATTCGATGTAAGCAGATCCTTCTGCACTGGTGGTAACTGTGTCACCTGCAGAAATAATGTCACCTTCTTTCAGAAGGACTTGTTCACCGTCGGGACGGGTTACAGAAACCTCTCCCAACACGCTTTTGATAATTCCAGTGATGTTAGCCACAGTACATTCTCCGACAATGGTGTGTTCATTTAAAAGTTCGGCGAAAGTTCCGCCTTGTGAGAGTTTTACTGTCGGTAATCAGGAAATGGATGTGAATATTTCCTAATAATTAACAATGTTTAACATTATTTGTAAGTGTTGTACTTACAAATCCTGATTTGCCGCCTGTAAAGCACTCTCGGGGAAACGCCGATCGAATCTAATTCTTTGTTATTCAGCCAATTAGTGTAACTCTTTCGGGGGGTAATTTACATCACCAGGCCAGTTGTCGAATGGCCAGTTCTTTCATGATTTCTTCTGCGCCGCCACCAATGCACATCACTTTTACTTCGCGGTAAATACGCTCGGTGGAGCTTCCGCGCATGAAGCCCATGCCCCCGAGAATTTGTACGGCCTCATTGGCACAGTGCTGCAAGGTTTGAGTGGCTTGGTTTTTTAGCAAACAGATATCGGCCACTAGCGTTTCGTTGATATTACCCCGGTCGATTCGGTCTATGGTCTCGTCGAACCAGGCCTCAGTGGCCCGGACTTTCATTCGCATATCGGCCAATTTGTGGGCAATCACCTGATGATCCATCAGGCGTTTGCCAAAGGTTTGACGATTTTGGGCCCAATCCAGAGCCTCATTCAAACACACCTTTGAGAAGCCCACGCAAGCACCGGCCAGCATCAAGCGTTCGGTGTTGAAGTTTTCCATGATGATGCGAAAACCTTTACCCTCTTTGCCGACCAGGTAGGCAGCAGGTACTTCCACATTGTCAAAGTAAATGCTGGCGGTGTCACTCATCCACCAACCTGTCTTTTTCAGCGGGCTACGGGTCAGGCCCTTGGCGTTGCCTGGCACCATGAGCACGGAAATACCGCGTGCACCGGGCTCGCCAGTTCGTACAGCCACAGTGAGCCAATCGGCACGCACGCCGCTGGTGATGAATACCTTTTCGCCGTTGATTCGATAGTAGGGAGTGCCGTCTCTATGAAACAGGTCAGCTTTGGTTTTCAGATTGGCCACGTCAGACCCGCCCGAGGGCTCGGTAATGGCCAGCGCGCTGATGGCTTCACCTTTCAATACAGCAGGAGCGATCAGTTGAACCAGCGCTTCACTGCCATGATTCAACAACGGAGGTAAACCGATGTTGTGGCTGAACAGGCCTGCCAACAGGCCTCCACTGCCTGCGGAACACACCAGGTTGGACAGCCTCAAGCGATCGGCCAGCGAGCATTCGAATCCTCCGACTTCTTCCGGGTAACCCAGGCCTAGCAAGCCAAGCTCGCCAGCCTGACGGTACAGCTCGCGGGGGAATTCCCCTGCCTCGTCCCAGTCATTGATGTGGGGCTTGATCTGCTCATTGACGAATCGCTCCACCGAGCGGAAAAAGTCTTCCACGGATTGTGTCTCCTCCAGCCGGGCTGTGTGTTGTTTATAGAATCTGACCAAGCTGGACCATGGCTTGTTTCTGCTTCATTTGGTCACCCACCCTGATGTGCACCTGCTCCACCACTGCAGCGGATTTGGCAGTAATGCGATGTTCCATTTTCATGGCCTCCAGACACACCAACACGGTGCCAGCTTCTACCTGTTGGCCCGGTTGAACCAGCACTTGTGTCACTTTGCCGTTCATCGGGCTGCTGACAAGGGGTTGAAACACACCTTCCGCCAAGGCAGAGGCACTCAGAAGAGTTTCATCATCCACATGCAATGCCTGTGGATTTAGCCATTGTTGAACCCATACTCCGCTTGAGCTAGGCGTCAGGGTGTATTGCGCGGATAGCCCTTGCACCATCGCCTTGATGGTGAAACTGCCTTTTGCCATGTCGTTACAATTCCAGTGCTCGATCACCACTGTTTCATCACCCAGTCCTTCGATCACGTAACCTTGCACGCTACGCCCAACCTTCAAATTCAAGGTGGTGCCCCGAGCCTTGATTTTCAGCGGCTGGGGCAGCGCACGTGTGCTTGAAAAGCCCGTCAAAGGTATCGGCCACGCGCAGTGCTTAAGGCGGGGTACATAAGCCAAAAAGACTGCGGCCACGGCACACTCTGGCAGGAAATGTTGAGGTTTGAGCAATTCATCAGCATGCTGGGCCAAAAAGCCCGTGCCGAAATCACCCCCCTGAAAAACAGGGTGGCTGGCAATTCGTTGCAAGTAGAGTGCATTGTGCTCAAAGCCGATGAGTACGGTTCTTTTGAGTGAATCAGCCAGCTTTTCGCAGGCGGAAAGGCGGTGATCGCCATGCACAATGACCTTCGCCAAAAGGCTGTCGTACCAAGGACTTACCTCACCGCCTGTTTGCAGGGCGTGGTCGCAGCGGCTGTTCGCATCAGGACTCCAGGCCAACACTGGCCCGGTTTGCGGCATGAAGTCGCGCGCAGGGTCTTCAGCACACAGGCGGCCTTGAATGGCATGGCCGTTGAACACGATTTGCTCTTGTTGCAAGGTGAGGTGTTCGCCTGACGCAATTCGCAATTGCCATTGCACAAGATCAATTCCAGTGATGGCCTCTGTCACCCCATGCTCAACCTGCAAACGGGTGTTCATTTCAATGAAGTAAAAGTCACCGTTTGAATCCAGCAAAAATTCAACCGTGCCCGCACCCACATAGTGGGTGGCATGCACCAGTTTTAATGCGGCTTCACCCATGCGTGCACGCAGCTCCGCGTCCACCGCTGGGCTGGGTGCTTCTTCCACAATTTTCTGGTGACGGCGTTGAACGGAGCAATCGCGCTCGCCCAAATGCACCGCGTGACCGTGGGTATCGGCCAGCACCTGAATCTCAATGTGGCGCGGGTTGATGATGGCTTTTTCAAGCATGACCCGATCGTCGTTGAATGCATTCTTCGCCTCAAGTTGGGCCGAGTGAAGTTGCGATGCAAATTCGGATTCAGTCATCACCAAACGCATGCCACGCCCGCCACCGCCTGCCAGTGCCTTGATCATGACCGGGTAGCCAATCCGCTGCGCCGCAGCCATGAGGTCGGTTACGCTTGCGTTGGGCTCACTAAAGCCAGGAATACAAGGCAGGCCAGCCTGTTGGGCAATTTCTTTCGCACGGGCCTTGTCGGCCATGTCAGCAATCGCCTGTGGCGTGGGACCGACCAAGGTAATTCCCGCGTCCACGCAGGCTTGCGCAAAGGCAGGGCTTTCCGATACAAAACCATAGCCGGGGTGAATGGCGTCTGCACCGGCTTTCAGGACTGTTTCAATGAGTTTGTCAATGCGCAAGTACGATTCAAGCGAGGGTGCCGGCCCAATGCAATAAGCTTCATCAGCCTCTTGAACATGCATGGCTTTTTCGTCGGCCTCGGAATAGACGGCGACTGTTGCAATACCCATGGGTTTGGCCGCACGCAGTATTCTGCGCGCGATTTCATTGCGATTGGCAATGAGCAGTTTTTTGATCCTAGGCATTCTTTTTCTTGCCCGGCAAAATACCCATGAATTTGCAGATGATGCCCAGCATGACTTCGTCTGCACCGCCACCAATTGAGATCAGTCGGCCATCGCGATACAACTGCGACGCTGGGTTCTCCCAAGTAAAACCCATGCCGCCCCAGAATTGCAAACACTTGTCAGCGACTTCGCGCACCAAGCGACCACTCTTCAGTTTGCACATGCTGGCCAGCTCGGTGACTTCGCCACCTGCCACGTATTCTTCAGTGGCCTGCCACACCAAGGCACACAAGGCCTCAATTTCAGTTTTCAATTCAGCCAGTGTGAAATGCACCACTTGTTGATCGAGCACGGTGCTGCCGAACAAGTTGCGCTGGCGGGTGTAGTTGATGGTTTCGTTCAGCACATGCATCATGCCTTCGATGCTGTTGGCGGCACCCCACAGGCGCTCCTCCTGAAACTGAATCATTTGGTACATAAAGCCTGCGCCTTCCATACCAATCAAGTTGCGCTGGGGTACACGCACATTGTCAAAGTGAATAAGACCCGTGTCGGATGCCCACATGCCGATTTTGTGAATCTTCTTCTCAATCGTAATGCCCGGTGTTTTCATGGGCACGATGATCAGTGATTTGTTCTGGTGGGGTTTGCCTTCGCTGGTGTTGGCCAACAGGCAAATCCAGTCGGCTTGCAAACTGTTGGTGATCCACATTTTGCTGCCGTTGATGATGTAATCACTGCCATCTTTGCGTGCGGTGGTTTTGACACCGGCTACATCGGAGCCCGCACCGGGTTCTGAAACACCGATACAAGCCACCATGTCACCAGCAATGGCAGGTGCCAGGAATTCACGGCGCAGCTCGTCGCTGCCGAACCGCGCCAAAGCGGGTGTGGCCATGTCGGTCTGAACGCCGATTGCCATGGGCACACCGCCACAATGGATTTTGCCTAAAGCTTGCGCCGCCACCACGGAATAGCTGTAATCCAAACCCATGCCGCCAAACTCTTCTGGTTTGGTCAGTCCCAGCAAGCCAAGATTACCCATCTTTTTGAACAGCTCATGGGCGGGAAACATTTGTTCCTTTTCCCAGGTGGCCACGTGTGGGTTGATCTCGTTTTCAACAAAGCGCTCAATGGTGCGCTGCAGTTCCTTGTGTTCTTGGGTGAGTTTCACGATGTCTCCAACATTGACAATCAAACGTTTGTTTGAATTTATTGTCAAAAAATATCATCCCCCCGCAAGAAAAGCAAATACGGTTTTCAAAGTCACTTTAAGTTCACCGCGACCAGTCAAGTCTGATCATCGTTCCCGTCCATCGCATTCATGATTTCTCGAAATACAGCTGCCGCCATTTCCAAATGATCCGACTTGATGTACTCCTCGGGTTGACAGTCACGATAAATTGCTCTGGCCAGTGCCACATACTCGACAACGGGAATCTGTAGCTCCTCGGCTCGCTTCCTCATCATTGGCACCTGTTCATCAACCTCGATGAACAGAACATAAGGCACATCATGTACACCGGGTTCATAATCCAAGCCGACAGCAATGTGAGTTGGGTTTGTAACTAGTACTTTCGCATCACCTAACTTACTCAGGGAGCTATTCAGAATGCTGCGATGTTCCTGTTTCCGGTGGTGCTTGATCTCCGGGTTACCCTCAACCACTTTGTATTCATCCTTAAGATCATTCTTACTCATTCTTAACGACTTTAGATAAGCCATGTAAGTAATCAGCCAGTCGAGAATACTGAAGAACCCGAGTATCGCGATTAAGGTGAAGAAAAACTTTTTGAGCAACTGGTGCAAAGACTCAAAGACCCCTGTCAATCCACCAAAAACCGACAAAAGAATCGTCTGAATCTCATAAGTTAAAATGTAATAAAGACCCAAAAAAACAAAAGTAATTTTGAAGAAAGCTGTGACCAAGAGAAGGAGGCTTTTCTTGGAGAACATGTTCTTGATGTTTTCAACAAAATTGAGCTTTTTTATGGAAGGTAAAACAGGCTCTGTCGAAACGACAAACCCGATATGCGCCCAGGTTGAAAACATGCCAATCAACATACCAGCTGCAGCAAAACCCATGAACAGCAAAGCGGAGGGCCAGATGATTGCGACAAGGAGCTCCGCGACTAACAACTCCTCACCAGATTGAAGAACGAAGAATATCTGATCAAAAATATCAGAAACAGGCCCGGTAAATAGTGCGGGAAATACAATGATCCCGCCCAGTAAAAACAAGAGTTTCCCGAGCGTGACCAACTCCTTGGCATAAGAAACCTGACCTTTCTTTCGACTATCTTTAATCTTCTTCGGCGTTGGCTTTTCTGTCTTTTCTCCGCTCATCGCGACACCTCGGCGAGGAATCCCGATATCCACTCTAGATTCTGGCGAATCATTTGCGAAACCGCATCATTCATAAATTCGAAAATCAAAAGCAAGATCAACAGGCCGATCAGGCATTTCAATCCAAACTGCATCGAATAGAACTGCACGTTGGGTGTAAACGCTGCTACAACAGCAACACACAACTCGGTCAAAATCAGCACCACGATCACGGGTGCGCAAATCAGAAAAGCCATGACAAAGGCCTTCTTGAACAGCTCAAAGACGGGGATGGCCCACATCTGTAAATCTCCCATGGCTAAAACACCGGGAGGTAACACGATGAAACTGCCTTGTACCAGCTCAACGGCCTGAATCAAGCCTGCCCCAGTTAAAAAGAGATAAATATAGACAATCGTCATGAACTCCTCGAGGGGTAAGGATTCACCGGACTCACCTGAAGTCATCTGTGCTGCAAACGATGTTCCTCGCAGGTTATCGATTAAATTACCTGCGATTCGATAAGCGAAATAAGGGGTCAAAATGACAAAACACAACATCACCCCAAGCAAAGCCTCCGACAGCATCATGCCAATGATCGCCAAGGAGTGAGTGACTTGCAAATCCACCAGTGGTGCGAACTGAATCGCGGGCATGATGATCAAAGCCGCACACACACAGGACTTGATAAGCCATGTGCTTATACTTCGACTAAACAATGGCAAGAGTGCTATGAACGCCATGGTGCGGGGAAAGAACCACAAGGCAGCGTGGAAGATATCTCCAACATCTCCCACAGAGCCTAAAAGTGCTTCGTAAATCACTTTTTACCGAGATAGGCGACTTGGTCAAGCAAGCCATTGGTAAATTGGATCAGGAGATCGCCCATCCATGGACCTAAGGTGACCAACAAGGCAACTGTTCCAAAGACTTTGATACCGAAAGGTAAGGACTGATCTTGTAATTGAAAAACCGCCTGCAGAATACCGATCAGTACACCGACCAGCACAGTCATTAAAACCATGGGGGCCGAAACATATAATCGGTCTCGGCATCTGAACCTTTCTTGTACTCATCCAACTGCAAAAGTAACTCGACCTTCTGATATCTTTCATAAATTCGACGGACTGTCCTGCAAACTGCAAGATGTCCCTCATCCACCACGTTGGATTGGACACGAGACAAACTCTGGATGATATCGACAGCAGGGTATTGACCTTTGTTGGCCATTTCCTGAGAAAGGATGAGGTGAGCATCCAGCAAGGATTTGCATTCAGAGGCTACAGCGTCCTCGGAGATCGATTTTTTCTCCATCAACACGGTATAAACCGCGGTAATATCCCCAACCTGAGTGCGACCCGAACGTTCTATAAGTCTCGGCAATAACTGATAAACCGATGGTGTAAGAGCATCGCGTGTGGTTGGCTCTCCTGCAGCCATTCCGATTTCACGTTGTGCTCGAGCAAGGCGTGTAACCGAGTCGATCAATAAAAGCACTCGAAACCCTTGATTGCGGTATGCCTCTGCAATCGTGGTCGCGGTGAACGCAGCACGAACCCTTTCAAGCGCGCTTTTATCGGAGGTTGCACAAACAACCACCGATCGGGTCCTGGTAGCTTCGTCAAGCTCATTTTCATAAAACTCCCGAACTTCCCTACCACGCTCTCCAACCAACCCAAAAACCACCCGGTCGACATCTGCGCCCCGAGCGATCTGCGCCATGAGTGTGGATTTGCCGCAGCCGGGGGGAGCGAATATTCCGATTCGTTGACCAGAGCCAAAGGTATTCATCACATCAATACAGGCTATCTTGGTCTTCATGGGTGAGGAAATTGGCGGTCGGTCTGTCGGGGAAGGGCCCTCCTTTATGACAGATTCGCCTAACCCGCTCAAATCCAATGCACCCGAGTCAAGTGACAATCCTTGTTCAATGTCGCGACCGAATCCATCTAGAATTCGTCCCAAAATGGTGTCATTGACGCAAATTGCATGGCTGCGGCCTGTAGACGTCACGCGCGCACCATGTGTGACACCTAAAACATCCTCCAAACAAACAATCAGCGCCTCGTTTCCCTCGAACGCAATCACCTCACCGATCAGGTGTACTTTTTTCTTCTGATTGGTTTCAATGAGTACAATTTCGCCCACAAAGGAATTTGGCAAATCACTTCGAATCAAACTTCCTTTCAGGCTTTTGACACGACCACCCGTGTGGATTACCTTTGTCGTCCACAAAAGGACTTGAGGTAATCAGGCCTGGATCAGTAAGTTCGCTTTGAACATCGACTCGTTGACGATCTCCATCTTCCGAGGAACGACATGAATCCAACGTCACTGATACTTCCGAATCAAGAAAGAAAGCTTGTTTTTTTGGCGTTGGTAGCTCAGCGATGAAGCAATCGAGCACAGCATCTCTCGGGCTTTGACATGGTGGATCGAAGACCAAGTCGATGAATTTTTTTTGATCGTGAACCGAAGAAAGCCTCCCAGCATCAGTCTGCACACGCTTCAAGACCCTGGCGTCTTTACGCTGATTCTCAAGTAATTTTAATACTTGCACATCTCCAGCGCTGTGACTTGCAACATCCTTGGCTGTAATGGTTGAATCAATAGTCTTCGAATTACTCATGGCTTACCTGTTTGTTTTTTAAGCCAACCATGCCCAGACAATGGTCCAAAACATGACTAAGATATTGAGGATTTTTATTTAGTGAAAAGCCCTCTATTGTCTCCAGTGCCAGCGCAAAAACAGGAGGACAAACCACCTTCAGGTACAAATCATGTTGCATGCTGTAGAACGGTTGATCCTCCAGCGTAAGGAAGTTGGACACATCAACCCAAAATCTGTTTTCAGGCAACAAGAAAACTGACCGCTCTGGCAACATTCGAAAGGTTTGGTACATTTGCAAATTTTCAAAAATAAGCCAACCGGCTACCCGACCTATTTGCTTTAGATCAGATTCCTGTTCAATTTCCATGGCGTCTCATTCGCAGTAGCTTTTCAGAAAGCTTTGATATGTCGGTAATCTCATTGAGCTTGTCCGCAGATTCTGCCCATAGCGTGTCTTTTGTGTCCCTTACAAAACAGACTGCTAGTCGTAAATAGCGCAAGGCTCCAAGTGCATCCACACCAATTGAGCCGTAACTATCACGCAGCATGTTGTTCTCGCGGTGTCCAACGCCGCGCAGTGTTCTCAAAAAAGACACCGTGAAATCTGCGCGATCGGGCAGACTTTTCGCATTGATTTTTGTGAGGCCTTCCATAAAGAATTCGACCCTTTCATATACCGTAGACAGCTCATTGATCATGTTGATTTCCCTGTTGAGCGCGGCCAATCTGCGTAACGAATACTGCGAGGGGTAAAGGATCTGTTCCTTTTTGATCACCGTAATCAACCGGTGATGAATCATTCGAAGGTATCTAGGCGCATTCTCAAAATGTTCTCGAACAAGCACGAGATCATGAAGATTGGCCAAGTCAACCGCTCCGGAGTAGCAGCCGGCGTAAATTTGAACAAAATGTTTTGCTTTGAGTGGCATAGACTGCTCTACAAAAAGCCCATCGTCATAAGCTCCCAGTGAGGGCATCACCACGTCTGAAAATTTAGCAGCAACATCCACAATATTTTGTTCGGTTTTTTGCATCTCCTCATCAGTTAAATGAATCAAACCCTCTTGATGTTTTGCACGTAGGGTCAGTAGAGAGAGATAGACTCGAAGTGCCTTTTGCTGCTCTGATTCGCCCCGATACTGATTGGCTGGATCATCAAATGCGTAACCTTTATTGGGTAGAACACGCATCACGGAGTGCTCAAAGAAAGTGTCGTCATCAGAGATCAGTGTTGAGAATGCCTTACGCAGATCGCTGTAACTTTTACTGCGGGTAAACCAAGGGGCGGGAATCAGACCCGATCGGGCGACTGCGTCAAGCTTTCCCTGCAAGTTCGATTCATTGGATTTTTTGTTGCCGGCAGCTATGGTTGGTGCGCCCTTCGTGGCCTGGCGATTTTTATGAATATTTCCCGTACTTCTGGCCTGTGCTATTCGATTCAAAAAATGACCATCAGTAACAAAATTCGAATTACTCGAACTGGTGTGATCCAAACCCGTAAATATATTTGGAACAATGCTTTTTGGTATGGTTATGGCCATTTCAACCTCTTTTCACCTGTGACATTTGAGTGAAAATAAAGAGGTGCAAAGTTCAAAAAATAATGTGAAAAATCTTGAAGTTCAGATGGGTCTCCACACCATCCAATACATCCGATCGTGTTGGTGGTATTCGATAACCTTGAACCCAAAACCAACATAAAGCTTGAGCGCAAACCGGTTTTGGGCGTGAACGAATAAAGAGAGCCTTTCCCCTCGTGCAGCCAACTGGGTGGAAAATTGCCCAAGTATGCGACGACCGATGCCTTGACGTCGATACACAGGTTTGACGATTAATTTTGCCAAGAGGTGACCAAAACCCTGAAAATGATGAAGTTCAGCATAACCAAGTGTTTCACCCGACTTGCTGGCAACAAGGGCTTTTCTGAATGATTCAGAGTTGTGCGTCAAACGTGGACTTGACGCAGTAAATCTTTCACCTGAAATAAGGGTCGAGTCTAGATCGAGATCGAGATCGCCAGCCCAGAACTTAATTTCATTGTGTATTAGAACTATCGCTACCGGAGAGACCTCCCAGCGAAAATTACAAGGTGATGAATCCAATTGAGGTAGACCGCGCTGTTGGAACCCTTGATTTTGTGACAATCAAAAACCAAAGGTTCCGGACTCGCGGCTAGTACGGGGATCATCGAATCGCTAGGGACTAGGACAATACCGACAACAAGGATCTGCGTAACTCATCCTCACTTCGTCCTGAATAAGCCTGCAAATCCCGGAACTGGTCGAGCCCAATCGTACCCACATTGAAGTAATCACTCTCAGGGTTGGCGAAATAAAAACCTGAAACGCTGGCCGCCGGGTTCATGGCCAGGCTTTCAGTCAGTGTCATACCGATTTCTTCACACTGCATCACTTCGAACATGTTTCGCTTGATGGTGTGTTCCGGGCATGCCGGGTATCCGGGGGCAGGGCGAATGCCTTGGTATTTTTCGGCGATAAGTTCTTCGTTGCTCAAAGTTTCATTGGCCACATAGCCCCAGAGGTCTTTGCGAACCCGCTGGTGCAGGCACTCAGCAAAGGCCTCAGCCATGCGGTCGGCAATCGCCTTGAACATGATGCTGCTGTAATCGTCGTGTGCCGCCTGAAATTCCTTTTCTTTCTTTTCGACGCCCAAACCCGCTGTGACGGCGAACATGCCAATGTAGTCATCGCCATGACCTTTGGGTGCAATAAAGTCAGCCAGTGATTTGTTCGGAATACCTTCGCGCTTTTCACCCTGCTGCCGTAAGGGGCTGTAGGTGAATAACAGCTGGCTTCGGCTTTCATCGGCGTACACCTCAATGTGGTCGTCGCCCACCGTATTGGCCGGGTAAAACGCCACCGCCGCATTGGCTTGCAACCAGCGGCCTTCAATGCATTTTTTCAGCATCGCTTGGCCATCTTCAAACACCTTGCGGGCTGCTTCACCCACTACCTCGTCTTGCAACACGCGAGGGTAACCACCGTGCAAGTCCCAGGTTTGGAAGAAAGGCGTCCAGTCGATGTACTGGGCAATATCGGCCAAGTCGTAATTCTTGAAGTAACGCTTGCCGATGAACTTTGGCTTTGGCGGTGTGTAATTGGCCCAGTCGATTTTCTGTTTGTTGGCGCGCGCAGCCTCAATACTGATGAGTGGTTGCGCTTTCTTATTGGCGTGCTGCTCACGCACTCGCTCGTACTCGGCTTGCAAGTCGGCCTTGAACTGGTCGGCTTGTTCGTCTGACAACAAGCTGGAGGCCACTCCCACAGAGCGGCTGGCATCTGAGACGTAGACGGTGGGTCCATCGTAATGCGGTGCAATTTTCACCGCGGTATGCACGCGGCTGGTGGTGGCGCCACCGATAAGCAAGGGGATACCACGATCGCGGAAATAGGGGTCGCGTTGCATCTCAGAGGCCACATAAGCCATTTCTTCAAGCGATGGCGTAATCAGGCCGGACAAACCAATGATGTCCGCATTGATCTCTTTGGCTTTCGCAAGAATTTGCTCAGCGGGCACCATCACGCCCATGTTTTCGACTTCAAAGTTGTTGCACTGAAGAACAACAGTCACGATGTTTTTGCCGATGTCGTGCACATCGCCTTTCACGGTGGCAATCAAAATTTTGCCCTTGGCCTTGGCATCACCACCCGCGGCCACCAGCTGCTTTTTCTCTTCCTCGATGTAGGGAATGAGATGAGCTACAGCCTGCTTCATGACACGGGCGCTTTTTACAACTTGCGGCAGGAACATTTTGCCTGCACCAAACAAGTCACCGACCACGTTCATGCCGTCCATCAACGGGCCTTCAATCACATTGATGGGGCGACCACCTTTGGCCGCAATTTCAGCGCGACATTCTTCCGTGTCTTCAACAATGAAGTTGGTGATGCCATGCACCAAAGCGTGAGCCAGCCGTTTCTCGACAGGTTGATTGCGCCACTCCAGGTTTTCTTCCAGTTTCTTGCCACCGGCTTTCAAAGTAGCCGCGAATTCGATCATTCGCTCGGTGGCGGTTTTACCGAAGTCAGGGTCGTTGGCCGGAAGATTGGGCTGACGATTCAGCACAATGTCTTCTACGCGGGCTTTCAGTTCGGGTTCCAGTTCATCGTAGACGCCCATCATGCCAGCGTTCACAATGCCCATGGTCATGCCGTTTTTGATGGCGTGGTACAGGAACACCGTGTGAATGGCTTCGCGGGCAGGTTCATTGCCACGGAAGCTGAATGACACGTTAGAGACACCGCCGGAAATTTTGGCATGCGGGAGATTTTTCTTGATCCAGCCGGTGGCTTCGATGAAGTCGTTGCCGTAGTTGTCGTGCTCTTCAATGCCGGTTGCAATGGCGAAGATGTTCGGGTCGAAGATGATGTCTTCGGCTGGGAAGCCGACTTCGTTCACGAGAATATTGTAAGCACGCTCGCAAATCTCAATTTTGCGGGCGTAGGTGTCGGCCTGACCTTTTTCATCAAAGGCCATCACGATGACCGCTGCACCATAGCGTTTGCACAGTTTGGCCTGGCGCTTGAATTCGTCCACGCCCTCTTTCATGGAAATGGAGTTGACCACCGCCTTGCCTTGCACGCATTTCAAGCCGGCTTCGATCACATCCCATTTAGAGGAGTCGATCATGACCGGCACGCGCGAAATATCAGGTTCGGACGCCATCAGGTTCAGAAACTTCACCATGGCCGCTTTGGAGTCGAGCATGGCTTCGTCCATGTTCACATCCACGATTTGCGCGCCGTTTTCAACCTGCTGGCGGGCCACGCTGAGCGCCTCGTCGTATTGCTCGTTCAAAATCATTCGGGCAAAAGCCTTGGAGCCGGTGACGTTGGTTCGCTCACCCACGTTGATGAACAGGCTGTTGTCGTCGATGTTCAGCGGCTCAAGGCCGGACAGACGACACTTGGGTTCCACAGTGGGAATGGCGCGTGGCTTCTGATTTTCCAGTGCCTTGGCAATGGCTGCGATGTGATCGGGCGTGGTGCCGCAGCAACCACCGGCCACGTTCAAAAAGCCTGCTTGCGCAAATTCCTTCACCAGGCTGGAGGTGATTTCGGGTGTTTCATCAAAACCCGTGTCGCTCATCGGGTTGGGCAAACCGGCGTTGGGATACACGCAAATGGGCACGTCGCAAATCTTGGAAAGTTCAGCCACATAAGGGCGCATCAGCGAAGCACCCAGCGCACAGTTCAAGCCGATGGTAATCGGTTTGGCATGGCGCACGGAGTTCCAGAAGGCCTCAACTGTTTGGCCTGACAACACGCGGCCCGAGGCATCGGTGACTGTGCCGGAAATCATGATGGGCAATTTGTTGCCCGAATCTTCGAAATACTGGTCAATCGCGAACAGCGCGGCTTTGGCATTCAGCGTGTCGAAAATGGTTTCAACCAGCAACAGGTCAACACCGCCCTCAACCAACCCTTTGGTTTGCTGGTAGTAAGTAGCCACCAGTTCGTCGAACGTGATGTTGCGCGCACCAGGGTCGTTCACATCGGGGCTAATAGAGGCTGTTTTGGGTGTTGGACCCAAGGCGCCGGCTGCAAAACGGGGTTTATCTGGTGTGGAATATTTGATGCAAGCTTCCTTGCACAGGCGGGCGGCCTCGCGGTTCATTTCGTCTACGAGGTGTTCCATCTCGTAGTCGGCCTGCGCCACGGTGGTGGCACCGAAGGTGTTGGTTTCCAGAATGTCAGCTCCAGCGGCCAGGTACTTCTCATGAATCTCGGTCATGATGGCGGGCTGGGTGAGCACCAACAATTCGTTGTTGCCCTTGATGTCGCGGTGAAAATCAGCGAAACGCTCGCCCCGGTATTGGGCTTCCGTAAGCTTGTACTGCTGAATCATGGTGCCGGTTGCACCGTCGAGAATCAGGATGCGTTTTTGAAGGAGTTCACGGAGTTGGGCTTCGACTGCAGCGCCGTTGACAACAAGACTGTTGTGCTCGGCAGGCGAAGAAGCGGGGCGCGTGTTCATCGCGGGGCCTCTATATGATGCAAGGGTTTGAAAACAGGCTGCATTTTAGCAGGTAAATGGCGTAAAGCGTTGTACTCCGGACGTACGGCGAAGCAAGTGAACCGCGCAATATTGCCTAAGCAATGCTTCTAATTCCGGCTTGACGCTTCTGGCTTGGGGCATGCGAAACGCCTTGGCGTCTTCGCATCGGTTCCTGGCGGAACCGCCCCGCGCTGCGAATCCGCCGGGAAGCCTTGCAAAGCCGGCAACACAGCGCAGCTCACTTACTCCTCCGTTGTATCTTTGAGTCTCCCACTTTTTCCATTTCACGGCACCACAGTAGCCCCTCGCAGGCGATATAAACCATACAGGTTGGCCACAGTGATCACGATCATGGTCAAGCACAGTTCCCAGGAATCAAACAGGTAACCATGCACCGCCCACAGGGCGTTGGTGACCAATGTGGCTTTGCGCATGCCAACGTTGCCCATCATGAACAAGGCCCATGTTCCCAACAAGGTAGCAAACAGCGGCAGAGAACTGGCCAGCCAGCCCTGCCAGGTGAACACAGCAATCGCAATCGCCAGACCGCTAAAACCTAGTACCAGCGCCAAACGCAAACGCTGGCCCATGACGTTGGAATAAATGGTGACGGCTTGTCGTACCCCAGTCAGCAACATGATCAAGAAACCGGTGTGCACGCCCAACAGGTAGTATTGAAGCCCCCAAGCCATTGACGACAACGCAAACAAGAGCTTGGTACCGCGCTCTGATATGACGCAGAACCCGGCAATACTCAGACCAAACGCCAGGACGCCGACAGCCCGGGTTAATAAATCAGTTGAATCCAATTCTGATGATTCCAGTCGTGATGAAACATTGTTCGCAATACTACCTTTGAATTGTTAACTCCCGGGCAGCAAACACAATCCATCTGAGATTGATTCAATACCCTGAAAAACCAGACAAATCATGCCTCTTTAACGATTGAGGGTTGCCTCAGCCTGAGTTACAGTGATTCATCCGCAATTTCCCCAAATTCCGCTTCATGCTTAATTTCAATATTCGCTCAAGCTTCACAACCCGCTTGATCGTAGGCAGTCTGATTGCGCTGTTTTTACTGTCTATTCCTGTGGCCATTACCGCGCACTGGATTTTGCGCAACAACACCATCAACCAAGCGGGTGTGAATGCCTTGGCGCAAACCGAGCAAATCGCGCAGTCGGTTGATCGTCATTTGAAAGAGCACTTGCGTGACCTGGTCTACACCAGTCGCATTGAGCAGTCATTTGGAAATTTCAGTGCCGAAGAACAAACCAAGCTTTTGCAGATCATGCGCGACCACACCCCGGGCTATTTGTGGATTGGTGTGGCAGCACCGGACGGCACCGTACTGGCTGCACTGGACGATTTGTTGGTTGGAAAAAGCGTAGCTGCGCGCCCGTGGTTCAAACAAGGTTTGATAGCACCGGCGATTATGGACGTGCATGAGGCGGCTTTGCTTGCGGCCTTGTTACCTTCTCGGGCTGAAGAAAAGTACCAGTTTATTGATTTCACCACCCCGCTGAAAAACAGGGCAGACGAAATTATTGGGGTGATCGGCATTCACCTGGACTGGAAGTATTTCATTGCAGAAATCGAGAAAGACGTATTCAACACCATTAACCCATCCGCACCCACCGTAATTCTGGCCAAAGACGGCAGCTTGAGAATGGGCAATCGACTTGACCTGGCGGACTTTCAGGACAGCACAGCATGGACTGCAATGGCCGGCTTTCAAAGAGCAGTGGCCGGGGAAAACAACTGGTCGATAGAAACCTTGAGTGACGGGAGAGACTACCTGGTGGCTTTTTCGCCCAACAACAGCGCGGAGACCCGCAGTTTGGGCTGGATTTCAGCCACGGTGACCCCGCTGGATGCCGTGGCATCTCCAATTTCAAAGGCACTGATCGGCGCCATTGTTGCTTTGATTATTGGCACAGTGGCCACCCTGTTGCTGGTGCTTGCACTGGGCAGAAGCCTTTCTGCCAAGGCCAGCGCTTATCTTGAACTTGTTCGAAAAAATGACCCCAAAGCGCTTGAAGCCTCCATGAAGGAGTTACCCACCGAGCTGCAACCCATTTCCCGAGACATTCTTGATTTGACCCGAGGATTGACTGAAAAAAGCTTGTCACTTGAAAAAGCCCTGAAATCCGCCAAGGAAAGTTACTGGGTGGTTGAAGCCCTGATTGTGCAGGCACCCATTCCAATCGCCATGTTTGACACAGAAATGAACTACGTGGCGGCCTCCTCACGCTGGGTACAAACCTTTGCAAATGGCCACAAGGGTAGCCTGGTCGGCAAAAACCATTACGACGTGGTGCCCAACCTGCACGAACGCTGGCGCCAAGCGCATAAGGCGGGCCTGGCGGGTGAAAGCCTGTCGGCCACTTCAGACCCTTGGACTAGCCAGGACGGACACACCATTTGGCTGGATTGGGCCATTGAGCCTTGGCTGAAACCAGATGGTCACCGCGGCGGCATTATCTTGATGTGCAAGGATGTGACCGAAGAGCGGCTAATTCGGGATAGCCTCGCCGAGAGCGAAGAACGTTTCAAGCTGGCCATGGAGGGTTCACACGATGGACTGTGGGATTGGCAAGTGGGAACGAACAAGGTTTATTTTTCACCCAGCTGGAAACGCTTGCTGGGCTACGAAGACCATGAGTTAAGCAATGATTTCGGTACCTGGGAACGCTTGACCGCGCCCGATGACCTCGAGGTGGCAAAAAAGGTTCTGGCCGAGGCTTTAGACGATCCTGAAAAGGATTCTTACGAGGCCGAATTCTGCATGGCGCACAAAAACGGCCATTGGGTACATATTTTGGCCAAGGCCCTGATTGTACGCGACGAAGACGGCAAACCGACCCGGGTGGTGGGTACTCACCTGGACCGGACCGTCCAGCTAGAACTGGAAAGCCGGCTTCGTGAAACAGCCATTGCAGCCAAGGCGGAGAAAGACTCCAACGCAGAAAAAAGCCGCTTTTTAGCCACCATGAGCCATGAAATTCGCACGCCTTTGAACGGAATCATGGGTTTTGCACGTTTGCTGGAGATGGATTTGCCACCCGGTGAGCTAAAGGAACAAGCAGGTTATCTCGTGCAGTCCTCCGAAACACTGTCGTCAATTCTCAACGACATTCTTGACTTCTCGAAACTGGAGTCGGGCATGGTCAAGCTTGTAGATTCGCCATTTTTGATGGAGCAACTGCTCAAAGGCAGCACAGAATTGCCTCGCCTGACCTGCGAATCCAAGGGTGTGAAGTTTGAGCTGAACAACAAACTGGGCGAGCATCAGATTTATTCCGGTGACATGGGTCGCCTGCGCCAAATACTCCAAAACCTTTTATCTAACGCGATCAAGTTCACTTCTCACGGCAAAGTTAGCTTAACCGTCAGCAACACACAATTAAATCCAAACGAAGACCTGATTACTTTTGAGGTCAGTGACACTGGCCTTGGCATTCCAAAAGACAAACAATCACTGTTGTTCAAGCCTTTTTCGCAGGTACACACTGACCGTGAAAACCGGTTTGGCGCTACTGGGCTTGGTTTGTCGATCGTAAAAAGCTTGGTCAACGCCATGGGTGGGGAAATTCAGCTGGAGTCGGAGCTGGG
>NZ_LUJK01000028.1 GCF_001601825.1 Limnobacter sp. CACIAM 66H1
CAAGGCGCACCCCGACGCGGGTTGTAACACAAACGAGCCAGCATCTGCCTCGCCACTCACCAAGGCAAGCCCCTCACCTTGAATCGCCAGAAATTGTTGGGTAACCAGTTGCCTAAACCGAAATGAGTTCTGTCGTGACGCAGGAATGATTTCCCACACCGTCAAGAATCCAGGCTCAGCCTGTGCAAAGGGTGTTGAATCGCTGCTTGATACAGCACTTTGCTGATCGATGGCCTCACCCAAAGACTCTCCAGCCTGACGCACGCCATCACTGACCGGCTTCAAAGGCTCAATCACTTCCGCGAGATCACCAAGACCAGACAAAAAATCGGTGCCGGTTCGGAGAAACTGGATTAGTTGCGCTTGGTTAAAAGGGTTTGAATTGGAAAGCCCGAGAAAACCTGCATCGCTATCCAACAACAAGTATTGCCCCAAGCGACTGGGCTTGAAAAAAAAGGGCGAAGGTGCATTGCCGAGGCTATAGCTGCCAGAACCGACCTCCAGAAAGCGTCCATCGGCGGTAGCAACTGAAAAGCATTGATTGGCAATGTTGAATTGATCGAGCCTCGAGTCAGTTTGCCCGGGTTGAACTCGTGTTCCAGCCACCGAGGCGTTGTCATCGCCACCGACGCAACCCACCAAGGAGAAAAGCAAACAAAGCCATACCAAACAAGAGGCTGTTCGTCCCATCTCTGTCTCCACTTTCTATGTGTTTCAGAAAGTGTAGAACAGGTGTGAATTTGCCAATGTCGACTACCTGACACAAACTCACGATGTTGACACTGACCGTGTCACTTATCGCTCAGGTCGGGTCTTCAGAAAGAATTCCGGAGGTGACTGCGTTGCGCAAAAACTGTTTTTCGTAATGTCGATTGCGTCGAGCTTTTTTGGCTTTTGCGCGCTTGTCGTAACGTTTGTCAACGACCAACTCATCCAGGTTTGACAATTGTTCCGGGCTTACGACCTGTTTCATCGAATTTCGCTTCGTCATGATGACTGCCTGTACTGCAAACTACACGAAACAAAATCATAAATGAAAAAGGACCTAGCGGATCACTCACGCTAAGTCCTTGTTTTATTTGGGGCGATGTATGGGGCTCGAACCCACGACCCATGGAATCACAATCCATTGCTCTACCAACTGAGCTAACACCGCCACCGTAAACCGGTACTAAATTCTTGGCCTGCCCGGAGGGGTTCGAACCCCCGACCCTCGGCTTAGAAGGCCGATGCTCTATCCAACTGAGCTACGGGCAGAATTTGCATTGTAACTCGCACACGCGAATGGGTAGAAAGCACCCACTGGACAAGGATAGAACATCCTTTAAATTCGGTGGTCGGGGCAGAAGGATTCGAACCCTCGACCCTCTGGTCCCAAACCAGATGCGCTACCAGACTGCGCTATGCCCCGACAAAGAAGCGGAATTTTATGTTGATTTCAGGGTTTCGTCAAGGCTTTACACAGTAGCACATCAAATTGGCCGCTGCGTTGAAGCGGCTCGGGCCATTTGCCCTCTGGAACACCAAGTCTGCGCGATTCCTGCACCCCCAGCTCGCCTGCTCGCTCCAACCATGTTTTAACCATACGAAACTCAAAAGGTGACCCGTAACGGATCACGGGGCTACCATCTGTGTAAACAAACTGGCGATGATCCTCCGAAAATGCCTCGCGATGGTGAGCCTTGCTTTGTCGCTGTGCAAGTTGATCAAAAAAGCCGTTGGCGTTGTAAGCCATGCCAGTTAATTGTTCACAAGACGATGGTGATGGAGGTACTGCAAACTGAGTCTGGCGAGAAAACGGCTTTTCCAACCACCTTGCCATGCCTTCAGTAAACCATTTTGTCTTGAAAGGTGAGTAGCCATACTGATACAGGTGAAATAGCTCGTGCGCTGGGGTGGTGCTGAAGCGCGGATCGACCTGCGAACCAATCTTTATTTTTAGTGTGAGCGCCGTGGAGGACTGGCCTTCATACCAATTGGGTTTGGTAGGTTCATCAAAGGCAAGGCCTGTGCCCTGGTCGAAGTGTTGAATATGCACTTCGATTCCATCGCTCTGGCTATATCTTGGATGTTTCAGAGGCGCAATCAACTCAAGCTGGGTTTGATAAAACCAATCTGCCGCTTTGAGCTGAATCAGAATGTCGTCCACTCGATCGGGAACCCCATTACCATTCTGATCCTCTGCAGGAACGGCATGTTTGCCTTCGGTGGTGTAAAAAACCCTGAATACACCTTCCGACGCCGTGTGTGTGTATAGTGCTTTTGGGTGAGGCTTGGCCCATGCATCGTTTGCAAGGATTAAAACAACAGTCAATACAAACAAGTATGTAAGCCATTCCAGCTTCATTACACTGAAAAACCGGCTCAGCAAATATCGACCTTCACCTTTGATTTGCATGATTTTTATCAAAACCTGACTAAAAACATTATGTTCCTGGACTTCATTGAAATTGGCACTTCCGACTTCAACACCCTGATTCAGGCGGCAGGCCCCGATACGCACGGTCTGTCCATTGACCCAATATCACTTTACCTTGATCGACTGCCGAATCGCCCAGGTTGCAAAAAAATCAATGCGGCCATTTCCAATTTTGAAGGCACCGTGGAGGTTTACTTTATCCCCCCTCAAGTGATTGCAAAGCACCGTCTACCCAATTGGCTCAGGGGTTGCAATTCCATTGGTGCACCTCACCCAACAGTCTCCAAACAGCTTGAGAAAATGGACATCGACCCCGAATTGGTCCTGGTTCGTCAGCCAGTACCTTGTCACCGACTCCAAACAGTACTGCACCAACACGACGTGCAGGGAGTATTTATGCTGAAAGTAGACACTGAGGGGCATGACGCGGTGATATTGAACGACTTTTTCGACGACGCCACACCTCAACAATGGCCCCATCAAATTGTTTTTGAATCCAACAAATTATCAGACAGCGAAACCATTCATCGACTGATCGCAAAGCTGATTTTGATGGGTTACGACATTGTGTCTTGCGAAACCGGTGGCGGCGCCAGCGATACACATCTCAGGTTGAACCTCAACCGCTTGAAGGGCGAGCGCACCACTATCCAAACCGCGAAAGGATACTACCTGGAGGGTTACCCGAAAAACTACTCCCCGCTCAACTTACCCCACGAGAATAATCTGGATTCAGCACTTGAATACGCACACCAACAGCAAGCAGCTGGCGTCACCTTTCAATATGGTCGGTACGAGGTTAGGCAAGGGCGCTACTTGCACCACTCTGTCAAAGACCTGAAGGTGCAAAGCTGGATGAGACTTCCCGAAACCTCACCATAGCTGCGGCACTCAGGCCTTGGGCAAGGCCGCAAGAATAGAATCGACCAATCGATTGGCCGTGGATTTGTCTGCTGTCTCCACCATGACGCGCAACACTGGTTCGGTGCCGGAAGGGCGAATCAACAACCGACCATTGCTGCCCAACTCCGCCTTCACAGCCTCGCACACGCCCTGCACTTTCACATCGTTGGCCCAGTCGTAACCCACGGGCAAGCGAGCGTTTTTAAGTACCTGTGGCAGCATGGCCACTGGCTTTAAAATATCGGCCAAAGGCATACCCAAATTTCGCACCGCACGCAGCACTTGCAGGGCACTCACAATACCGTCACCCGTGGAATGTCGGTCAAGAACCAGCAAGTGGCCTGAACTTTCGCCACCCAACTGCCAGCCGTTGGCCTGCAGTTTTTCAAACACATAGCGGTCCCCCACCTTGGCGCGCTCAAAGCCTACATTCAGTTGCTTCAAGGCCAGCTCAAGCCCCAGGTTACTCATCAAGGTGCCTACCACACCATCCACCCTGCCCTGCATGTGCAAGCGCTCGGCAACCAGTGCAAACAACAACTCGTCACCGTTGTAAATTCGACCACTGCCGTCCACGCATATCAACCGGTCCGCATCGCCATCCAATGCGAAACCATAATCAGCCTTGTGTTCAAACACAGCCCTGGCGACAAAATCAGGGTAAGTGGCACCCACACCGCGGTTGATGTTCAAACCATCGGGCTGATCAGCCAACACCACCACATCAGCACCCAGTTCGCGGAAAACCGCAGGGGCAATTTGGTAGGCAGCGCCATTGGCACAATCCACCACAATTTTTAGCCCGCGCAGGTGTTTGTCTCGGGGAAAAGTGCCCTTACAAAATTCAATATAGCGGCCTGCCGCGTCATTCAGGCGTTTGGCCTTACCCAACTCTTCAGATGATTTACAAGGCGCATTCAATGCCAGTTGCGCTTCAATTTCCATCTCCCAGGCATCGGGCAATTTGGTGCCCTCGCCTGAGAAAAACTTGATGCCATTGTCCTGATAAGGGTTGTGAGAGGCACTAATCACCACGCCTGCCGACATGTTCAAAGCACGTGCCAAATAGGCCACACCTGCGGTGGGCATAGGCCCTACCATCACCACATCCACACCCACCGACGTAAAGCCCGCCTCCAGACAGCTTTCCAGCAAATAGCCACTCACGCGGGTGTCTTTGCCTATCAGTACCCGCGGACGTCTTCCATCACCTTCATGTTTGGCCAGCACCGTGCCCGCAGCTTGCCCCAAACGCAACACGAAGTCAGGAACCATGGGGTTTTGCCCCACTGTGCCGCGAATGCCATCAGTACCGAAATATTGTCTGCTCATGAAATATCTGCAATAGGTAAATAGTGTTTATTGGTTTGATTTTACGGGAACTGTAGTGCGCCCAAGGTAATCAATCTCGCTTAATTTACAAAAGCTTTCAAGGTGCGCCGGGTTGTCTATCCCATACACCCCCAAATCAGCGCCTGGCGTGAACAAGGCATGGGTACGCTCGTTGGACCGTTGTTGCAACCAACCAAAAGCTGTGTGGCGCTTGGCCTCCATGTCGGGGTGCCAATGCTGCCCCTCAACCACTTTGCCCACCTCTTTGTACAAGTGATACAGCGGAATCAAATTGTGCCGAGGGTGAAACACCTGATAGCCCTTGGCATGCGCGCGCAAGGAAAGGCTTTGCTCTTCTCCCCGAAAATACAGATAGGGGTCGTACGGCACCTGCTGGGTAAAATCGCCGGAGGTGAATAAAAAACACGCCCCCACATGAAAACCCGGCAAGTGGGTCGTGTCAGGCTGCTCAGCCCGCTTTCGCACCACCCGGAACTGCAACACAGCGCGCTCGGCGGTCAACAGACTGCCAGGGTCGCGTTCAATGAAAAATATCTCGTCAGATTTTGCAGGCTCATCCGCCACCGCCCTGCCTTGCGCATCAAATCGGAAACCTGGCGGGTAGGTGCTAACCAACGGCTTGGGGTGAATGGCTTGAAGCCGCAGCAGTTGTTGAATCAACAACTCATCCCAACCTTGATCAAACAAAGTGTGAGAATCAATTTGCAGCAAATAATCCTGGTCGTTATACAGCGAAAACGCGATGGCACGCGCCCAACTAACCCCGCGGGAATCCACGGGTGACAAGCCCACATAATTGATATTTTTGCGCACAGGAAACTGCGTCAACCACTCAGGGTTTAAGTGCTCGGATTGGTCGACCAAACCGACATGAATTCGCTGCGGATGGGCCGCCTTGGCAAACAATTGATGAATGGTCAAATAAAGGTGCGGTTCGCAATACGCAGCCACACTGACGAAAATCGTGGGCAGTTTGGGCACTCTATCCGCCTGCATCATTGACTCAAAGCGAAGGCCACTTTCAAGGCCTCCACAGTTTCACGCACATCGTGCACGCGCAGCACGGCTGCCCCGTGTTGCGCCGCGTAGGTTGCCGCAGCCACCGAGCCGGCCGTGCGCAAAGCCGGATCGGTTTGTCCAGTCAGCTCCGCAATCATTCGCTTGCGCGACACACCGACCAACACCCCAGCCCCCAAAGTAGAAAACAAGGGCGTTGCCCTCAGCAAATCAATATTGTGCTGCAGTGTTTTGCCAAAACCAAAGCCAGGGTCCACCAGAATCCGGTTTGCCTGCACACCCAACTGCCCAAGCGCCAGCATGCGTTGGTTCAGAAATGCCTCAACATCGTTGACCACATGGTTGTACTGGGGCGAATTTTGCATGGTGCGCGGCTCACCTTGCATGTGCATCACTACCGCACCTGCATTCGATTGTGCAAGCACAGCTTCAGCGCCTGCATCCCTAAAACCATTCACGTCATTAAGAATGTCCACACCCAAATGCACCGCACACGCCATCACGTCGGTTTTCATGGTGTCGATCGACAAAGGCACATTCCAGTTCATCAACTCTTTCAGAACGTCTGCGACGCGTGCCCATTCCTCATCAGCATCAACACCCTGAGCACCTGGCCGGGTAGACTCCCCACCAATGTCCAGAATGTGTGCCCCCTGCTCCACCAGCTTGCGGGCATGCTCAATGGCAAGCCGGGTTGAGTTGTGCTTGCCTCCGTCCGAAAATGAATCAGGCGTGACATTCACGATACCCATAATCAAAGGCTTGCCGTGCGTGTAGGTAAGCTCGAAACGACCTGCTTTCCAAGTGCGAACCATGTGCTGCCTTGTGAGTTGCTGTGCTGGTATTTTACGGCATAGCAGCAGCTTAGTTCGCCTGCTGTGCTCACAGCTTATCCGTTAGCCTAGCCCGCTCAGGTGCGCACCCGTTTGTCCAAGCTTGCTCAGGTGCATACCCTCTCTCGCCAGAAAACCTGAATACCCCCTTGTTATTGATTAACCGCCCCAAGCGCACCCGCTAAACAGCGGGCGGGCTGCGCTTTCGGCTTTGCCGAACGGACGGTTAATTCAACACCAAGGGCAGGTTTTCTTGATCGGCGCTGCGAGGATATCGCCCCTGAGCGCACTGGCAACGGAGTTAGCGTACTGGCTTACTGGCCCTACTAGCGCGGGCGCTGTGCCGCCTTGCCGGCTTTGCAAGGCTTCCCGGCGGCTTCGTAGCGCGGGGCGGTTCCGCTAGGAACCGATGCGAAGACGCTTAAGCGTTTCGCATGCCCCAAGCCAGAAGCATCAAGCCGGATCAGAAGCATTGCTTAGGCAAGGTGGCACAGTACCCAAGTCTCGACCACACCAACGCCGCGCCACAATCAAAAGACTTGCTTAAGGCTTGGTGACGTAGCACCCAAGCCTCGCCATAACCCAACTCCGAAGCAAGCAACAAAAAAGCCGTTGGTCGCGAAACCAACGGCTTTCAGGTTATAACAAATCCAGCAGGGTTTACTCTGCTTTCACACTCATCGCAGCAGGTGCAGGCTGAGGCGAAGGAGCAACCTTCTCGCCACCGCCACCACTGGAACTAGGGCTGCCACCCGTGGGAGGTGTGCTACCACCCGTTGAAGGTGGGCGTGGATCTTTTCCTTCCATGATGTCGTTGATTTGGTCCGCATCAATGGTTTCCCATTCCAGCAAGGCCTTGGCCATGGTGTGAACCTTGTCACGGTTCTGATCCAGAATATCCCAAGCCACCTTGTACTGCGAATCGATGATCTTGCGGATTTCCGCATCCACCATCTGCATGGTCTGCTCGCTCATGTGCGTGGTCTTGGTCACTGAGCGGCCGAGGAACACCTCGCCTTCGTTCTCGGCATACACCATGGGGCCAAGAGCCTCGGTCATGCCGTAACGGGTCACCATGTCACGGGCAATGGCTGTTGCACGTTCAAAGTCATTCGATGCACCAGTGGTCATCTGGTTCATGAAAATTTCTTCAGCAATGCGGCCACCAAACAGCACGGCAATGGTACACAACATGCGTTCCTTGTCCATGCTGTAACGGTCACCTTCCGGCAACTGCATGGTCACGCCCAAAGCACGACCACGAGGAATAATCGTCACCTTGTGCACCGGGTCGGTTTTGGTCATCAATTTGGCGACCACAGCGTGGCCCGATTCGTGGTAAGCCGTGTTGCGGCGTTCCTCTTCGGGCATCACCATGCTACGGCGCTCAGCACCCATGATGATCTTGTCTTTGGCTTTTTCAAAGTCGTTCATTTCAACCACACGGCCATTTCGACGTGCGGCAAACAAAGCAGCTTCGTTCACCAGGTTGGCCAAATCTGCGCCCGAGAAACCGGGGCAACCACGGGCCAGTACAGATGCGTCCACGTCTGGCGACATAGGGATTTTGCGCATGTGCACTTTCAGAATCTGTTCACGGCCACGAATGTCAGGCAGGCTGACCACCACCTGTCGGTCGAAACGACCAGGACGCAACAAGGCCGGATCGAGTACATCGGGACGGTTAGTCGCCGCAATCACAATGATGGCCTGGTCTGTCGAAAAACCATCCATTTCCACCAGCATCTGGTTCAGGGTTTGCTCGCGCTCGTCATTTCCGCCGCCCAAACCAGCGCCACGCTGACGACCCACCGCATCAATTTCGTCGATAAAAATAATGCAAGGCGCCTGCTTCTTGGCCTGTTCAAACATGTCACGAACACGCGCTGCACCCACACCGACAAACATTTCGACGAAGTCGGAGCCAGAGATTGCAAAGAACGGAACCTTGGCTTCGCCAGCAATGGCTTTGGCCAGCAGGGTTTTACCAGTGCCTGGCGACCCTACCATCAATACACCACGGGGAATACGGCCACCCAGCTTTTGGAACTTGGAAGGATCTTTCAGGAAATCAACCATTTCCTGTACGTCTTCCTTGGCCTCGTCACAGCCAGCCACGTCCGCAAAGGTCACTGGGTTTGTGTTCTCATCCAGCAACTTGGCACGGCTTTTACCGAAACTGAACGCACCACCTTTGCCTCCACCCTGCATTTGACGCATGAAGAAAATCCACACGCCGATCAGGAGAATCATGGGGAACCAGCTCACGAACAGGCTCATCAGCAAGGATGGCTCTTCTTCAGGCTTGGCACGTACTTGCACGCCGTATTTCAGCAGATCACCCACCATCCAGATATCGCCAGGCGAATACACCACCCGCTCACGGTCATCAGTGGTGAGAGCGCGCACAGTGCGGCCCTCGACGATCACGCTCTTGATGCGTCCATTCTGCGCATCCTGCATGAACTCGGAATAGGTCATTTCGTTGGAGCGCGTTTGCTGCCCTTCAAACTGTTTGAACACAGTAAAGAGCACCAGCGCCACAACCAACCAGACTGCTGCTTTGGAAAACGAATTATTCAATGCCACTTCTCCTCGAGGACTCTGCCACCACCCTAGGGAAATGGGGACAGGATGTCCATTTTAAACCCAAGCGAATGAAATACGCCATCACACTATTTCATGGTGTGGATTAACAATCGCAATCACCTGGATCATGATGCTGCAAAATACCTATTTAAGACCCTTGCAAAGCAAAAAGGTTTCACGAGAACGATCGCGAGAAGCCTTGGGTTTGCGCGGCGATACGCTTTTAAATACCTGCTTCATCTGGTGCACGATGTTGCTGTAAGACGACCCGTGAAAAATCTTCACAATCAATGCCCCGTTGGGCTTTAGATGGTTCACCGCAAAATCAATGGCCAGCTCGCACACATGTTCAATTCGGGCTGAGTCAGCCGCAGCAACGCCGGACAGGTTAGGCGCCATGTCAGACACCACCAAGTCCAGTTTCTCTCCGCCCAAGCGCTGATTCAGGTCTTCAAGCACCGCTTCGTCGCGAAAATCCCCCTGAATGAACTCAACACCCGCAATTGGTTCCATTGGAAGCAGATCCAGTGCGATAATACGGCCATTGATGACACCGCCGGGCCCGACCAAGGCTTCCCGAAGCACCTGCGACCAACTTCCTGGCGCACTGCCCAGATCGACGACTTTGATGCCTGGCTTCAACAACCCTTCCGGCTCTGCGATTTCCTTCAATTTGAAGGCTGCACGGGCTCGATAACCCGCATTCGTGGCCATTTTCACGTAAGGGTCGTTGATGTGGTCATGCAACCAGTTTTTATTGAGTTTCTTCTTTTTAGCCACCGATTACCCAACCGAGTGAAAAATTAATATGACGGACACCACTGCTGTAACCCTGACACCCGCCGAGAAAAAGGCACTTAAAGCACAGGCCCATGCGTTGGATCCGGTGGTTCTGATTGGCGACAAGGGCTTAACACCCAATGTAGTCAAAGAAATCGACATGAACCTGAACGCGCACGGCCTGATCAAGGTCCGCGTGGCTGGTGACGACCGGGAAGCCCGACTTGAGTATGCACAAACCATTTGCGATGAAACTGGTGCTGCACTGGTTCAACATATTGGCAAATTGCTGGTACTGTTCCGCCCCAAAGCGGAGGATTCAGAAAAGGCAAAAGCCAAAAGTCGCCCCAAGCCGAAAGGTCCACGCCAAACCAAACGTCAGTTTGTATCCAAAGACTAAATCAAGCCTTTGAGGCCAAGGCCGGCTTACTGTCTTTTGTGACACCAAACCGGCTCAGGCCCCACACCAGCGCCCCAATCATTTTGACGGAATACAACACGCTTGAAATGGCATGCATGTTACCGAACTGGCTCCGCATTGCGGCCAGCTCGTCGCCTTGCAAACCAGCCATGGCTGCGCGCAGGGTATTCATGTAGGGCTGAAGCCACGCCAACTCAACCACGCTGACCGCCAAAATTACTGCCATCAGTATGTTGATACGCAGCCCAGCCCGCAATTCTCCGGCCAAATTCGACAGCACCAACAGCGCAGCGCTACTGACCAGAGAATACAAGGCCAGCATGTAAAACAAACGGCCAGCCACCAAACCCGCTTCGGGGCGCGGCAACCATTTGAACAAGCCCGGTGCAACCAGAATAGCCATGAACCACAAAGCCCCGAGCCAAATCGCCCAGAACGCCAGTTCCGCACTCCGAAAACCGCGCCAAGTCATTGTGATTGCACCCCTTTTACAAAAACCATCAGATGTATTTTACTTCCAGTACCTCGTATTCACGCAAACCGCCTGGCGCTTGAACATGAGCTACATCACCTTCGTACTTGCCAATCAGGGCACGTGCAATCGGGCTGGAAATCGAAATCAGACCAGCTTTGATATCAGCCTCGTCATCACCCACGATTTGATATTCCACACTGGCACCGGCTTCAATGTCTTCCAGTTTCACCGTGGCCCCAAACACCACACGGCCTTCCGCATCCACATTCGTGGGGTCAATAATCTGGGCGTTGCTCAGTTTGCCTTCAATTTCCTTGATCCGCCCTTCGATAAAACCCTGCTTTTCTTTTGCGGCGTCATATTCCGCATTCTCGGACAAATCGCCCTGTGCACGCGCCTCAGAAATGGCATTGATCACTGCGGGGCGATCAATGGTTTTCAAGCGATGCAATTCCTGTTTCAGCTTTTCAGCACCCTTAACGGTCAATGGGATAGTGGCCATAAATTCAGTTGTTCCTGCAAATGGAAAGCCGCCTGATAGCAAACATTGCTATGAGACGGCTTAAAGGTTCAGACAGGCAGATTAAGCAGAGAGTTCCGCATGCAGGCTTTGAACGCTGTAAACGTCCATTGCGCCGAGGTGTTTCATCCCCTCGACTGAAGCCAGTGCACCTGCCATGGTTGTAAAGATCGTAACACGAGAACTCAATGAAGTGGTTCGAATGTATCGGCTGTCGTTAATCGCGCTTCGGCGCTCCTCAACCGTATTTACCACCAACTGCACTTCACCGTTTTTCAGCATATCGACAATGTTCGGGCGACCTTCAAGCACCTTGTTCACCACGGTGCATTCAATACCGCCTTCTGCGATGGCTGCAGCCGTACCGCGTGTTGCGATGATCTTGAAACCCAGATCAACCAGACCTTTGGCCAGCTTCACAGTGTGCTTCTTGTCTTCGGTTTTCACGCTGATGAAGGCAGTGCCCCCCTCAGGCAACTTGACTGATGCAGCCAGCTGCGACTTCACAAACGCCTCACCGAAAGTGCGGCCAACGCCCATGACTTCGCCCGTGGACTTCATTTCTGGGCCCAAAATAGTGTCAACCCCGGGGAATTTCACAAAGGGAAACACGGCTTCCTTGACCGAGAAATATTTCGGTACAGGGATTTCAGTCACGCCTTGAGCCGCGAAGGTTTGACCAGCCATGCAGCGTGCAGCAATCTTGGCCAACTGCTTGCCTGTGGCCTTGGATACATACGGCACTGTGCGAGATGCGCGGGGATTCACTTCCAGCACATACACGGTGTCGTTTTGAATCGCGAACTGAACGTTCATCAAACCAATCACATTCAGGGCTTTGGCCATGAGTTCGGACTGACGTTTCAATTCATTGACCATGTCGGCCGACAGGCTATACGGGGGCAAGCAGCAAGCAGAGTCGCCACTGTGCACACCCGCTTGTTCAATGTGCTCCATCACACCACCGATCATCACGGTTTGACCATCACACAGGGCATCTACGTCCACTTCAATCGCGTCGTTCAGGAAGCGGTCCAGCAGCACAGGGCTGTCGTTGCTCACCTTCACGGCTTCGCGCATGTAGCGCTCGAGGTCTTTCTGCTCATGCACAATTTCCATGGCGCGACCACCCAGCACGTAGCTTGGGCGCACCACCAATGGATAACCAATTTCCTGGGCATGGGCTATCGCTTCGGCTTCAGTGCGCGCAGTGCGGTTCGGCGGCTGACGCAGGTTCAGCTTGGTCAGCAGCTTTTGGAAACGCTCCCGGTCTTCAGCGATGTCAATGCTTTCAGGGCTGGTGCCGATGATGGGCACACCGTTGGCTTCCAGTGATTTCGCCAGTTTCAGCGGGGTTTGACCACCGTACTGAACAATCACACCAACCGGCTTTTCAATGGCAACAATTTCAAGCACGTCTTCAAGTGTCAATGGCTCAAAGTACAGGCGATCGGAGGTGTCGTAATCGGTAGACACGGTTTCAGGGTTGCAGTTGACCATGATGGTTTCAAAGCCATCTTCGCGCAGTGCCATGGCGGCATGCACGCAGCAGTAATCAAACTCAATACCCTGACCGATTCGGTTCGGACCACCGCCCAGCACCATGATCTTTTTCTTGTCAGTGGGCGCAGCCTCACATTCCTCCTCATAGGTGGAATACATGTAAGCGGTGCCTGTCTTGAATTCGGCTGCACAAGTGTCTACGCGCTTGTACACGGGACGTACATTGTGCTGGTGACGCAGCTTGCGGATTTCAGCTTCCGACACATCCAGCAAATACGCCAGGCGACGATCGGAGAAGCCCTTGCGCTTGAGCAAACGCAGCACAGGCTCGGAAAGATCCGCCAGCGTTTTGGTTTCCAGCTCAAGTTCTGTGTCAACGATGTCTTGAATTTGAACCAGGAACCAACGATCAATTTTGGTCAACTGATGTACTTCTTCCAGGCTAAAGCCTTGGGCAAAGGCATCACCTACATAAAAAATTCGCTCTGGGCCAGGCTCGCCCAATTCGCGTTCGATCACTTCACGATCGGTTGTTTTCTGGTTCAAACCATCCACGCCAACTTCGAGACCGCGCAGGGCTTTCTGGAAGCTTTCCTGGAAGGTGCGGCCCATGGCCATCACCTCACCCACACTCTTCATCTGTGTGGTCAGGCGATCGTCGGCGGTGGGGAATTTTTCGAATGCAAACCGCGGAATCTTGGTGACCACGTAGTCGATGGAAGGCTCGAACGACGCAGGGGTCAAGCCACCAGTGATGTCGTTTTTCAATTCATCGAGGGTGTAACCCACAGACAGCTTGGCCGCCACCTTGGCAATCGGGAAGCCGGTTGCCTTGGACGCAAGGGCAGACGAACGTGACACACGCGGATTCATTTCGATCACGATCATGCGGCCATTGGCCGGGTTGATCGAGAACTGAACGTTAGAACCACCGGTATCCACGCCAATTTCGCGCAGAATGGCAATGGAAGCATTGCGCATCAACTGGTATTCGCGGTCGGTCAGGGTTTGTGCAGGCGCCACGGTAATGCTGTCGCCGGTATGCACGCCCATGGGGTCGAGGTTTTCGATTGAACACACGATAATGCAGTTGTCGGCGCTGTCACGCACCACTTCCATTTCGTATTCTTTCCAGCCGATCAGGCTTTCTTCAATCAGCAATTCATTCGTGGGGGACGCCTCCAGACCGCGGCGGCAAATGGTTTCGAACTCTTCGGCGTTGTAGGCAATTCCGCCACCGGTTCCACCCAGGGTAAAGCTGGGGCGAATAATGACCGGGAAGCCGTTGCTGCCTACTTCTTTGGCAATTTTCGCCTGCACTTCCAGTGCTTCTTCCATGGAGTGCGCTACACCGCTCTTCGCAGAATCCAACCCGATGCTGGTCATGGCGTTCTTGAACTTCAAGCGGTCTTCAGCTTTCTCAATCGCTTCTTCTTTCGCGCCAATCAATTCGACATTGTACTTGGCCAGCACGCCATGCTTGGCCAAATCAAGCGCACAGTTCAGCGCAGTTTGACCACCCATGGTGGGCAGCACGGCATCAGGACGCTCTTTCTCGATGATTCGTTCAACAACCTGCCAGGTGATGGGTTCGATGTAGGTCACATCAGCCATTTCCGGGTCGGTCATGATGGTGGCAGGGTTGCTGTTGACCAGCACCACTTTGTAGCCTTCCTCGCGAAGTGCTTTACAGGCTTGGGCACCTGAGTAGTCAAATTCGCAGGCCTGACCAATCACAATGGGGCCAGCGCCGATGATCAGGATTGTTTTTAGATCGTTACGCTTTGGCATAACTTCCCTTTAATTTTAAAAATTTCAATACGGTTCAGACAGGTTTGCACAAAAGCGGATTAGGCTTTGGCTGCCTTGATGTCTGAAATAAAACGGTCGAACAGTTCTGCCAAATCGTGCGGACCTGGACTGGCTTCAGGGTGTCCCTGGAAGCAGAAGGCTGCACGGTCGGTGCGCTCTAGACCCTGAATGGACCCATCGAACAACGACACGTGGGTTACACGCAAATTGGCGGGCAATGAATCGGCGTCCACCGCAAAGCCATGGTTTTGGCTGGTAATGGCCACACGCTTGGTTTTCAAGTCTTGCACAGGGTGGTTAGCCCCGTGGTGACCGAACTTCATCTTCATGGTTTTGGCACCACTGGCCAAGGCCATCAGCTGGTGACCCAAGCAAATGCCAAAGACGGGCAGTTTGGTGTTGTCCAAAATATGCTTGATGGCAGAAATTGCATAGTCGCAGGGCTCGGGATCACCAGGGCCGTTGCTCAAGAACACGCCATCGGGGTTCAAGGCCAACACTTTCTCCACCGGAGTTTGTGCGGGCACCACTGTGACTCGACAACCACGCTGAGCCAGCATGCGCAAAATGTTGCGCTTGGCACCATAGTCGAATGCCACCACGTGGTGAGGGCGCTCGCCAGTCTGAAAATGTGGTTCTTCGGACGCAACACCCAAAGCCCATTCGCCTTCAACCCACTCATGTGCTTCCTTGCAGGAGACCACCTTGGCCAAGTCCATGCCAGCCAAGCCTGGAAAGCCTTTGGCCAGTTCGATGGCGCGCTCGGCGCTAAAGGTTTCGCCACTGCCTTCAGTCAGCAGGCAGCCATTCTGGGCGCCCTTCTCACGAAGAATACGCGTCAACTTTCGGGTGTCGATACCGGCAATGCCTGGCACGCCGTGCTTTTTCAGGTAATCCGCCAAAGGCATTGTTGAACGGAAGTTGGACACCAGTTCAGGCAGGTCTTTAATGACCAGGCCAGACAGATGCAACCCGGCGGATTCTTCGTCCTGAGGGTTGGTACCGACGTTGCCGATGTGAGGATAAGTGAGGGTGACAATTTGGCGGCAGTAGGATGGGTCGGTGGCGATTTCTTGATAACCCGTGAGCGATGTATTGAACACCACTTCACCCACTTGCGTGGTAGGGGCGCCAAAAGAAATGCCCTCGAATACTGTGCCGTCTGCGAGCGCGAGCAAGGCGCGCGGGTGGGCGCTTGCGACTAATTTCGACAAGGGAAACTCCAATAGATGCGACAAAACACCCGGGGACAAATAACACCCGCGCAGGCTTTTTGCCTAAGAATCATTCAGCTAGCCGAGAATTATACCCGTAACGGCCGGGTTCGGCCACACCGAAGTGTGGCCTTGGGTGAACTTTGGCGCACTTTAAGAAATTTACGCGCTTGATTGGCTTGAGATACGACGACCATACCAGCACAGCAAAGCAACTGTGACATACATCAACAAACCATAAACAACAACCGGAACAGCAATTTCGGCATTGCCCAACAAAGACAGAGCAATGGTTAAACCCAAAGTTGAGTTTTTGACACACATCTCAATCGACACAGTCAAACTGTCCTGAGCGTTCAAACCGCTGAGTTTGCCACCCAGCAAACCCAAAGCAATTGCGGCCAAGTTCAGGGCAACCACCGGCATCCAGGCCTGCGCAAACCAGGCAGGCATGTTCTCGGATTCGCTCACACCGATCAACACAATGATGGCAACCAGCACAAACACTGCGAACTTGTTGATGGCAGGCTCGAACTTCTTGGACAACTCCGGCTTCTTGGCGCGAATGAACATGCCAATACACACCGGAATGATCACGATCACCATCATGGTAATGAGGGTTTGCAGAAAAGGCAGTTGCAACTCGGTATTGGCCCCCACAAACATGGGAAGTGCGTACGACATGTAAAAGGGTATGGTGAGCACAGTGAGCAGGCTGGCAATCACAGTCAGCGTGATCGACAATGCAAGGTTGGCCTTGGCCATGTAAGTCAGCACGTTAGAGGTAGTACCGCCAGGCATGACCGCAGACAACACCAGGCCTGCCGCCATTACCCCACCGCCAAAAAGACCACCAATGGCAAAGCCCAGCATGGGCACACCAACCAGTTGCAGCACCGTTCCCACGATGACGCCTTTGGGCTGCTCTTTGATACGTCGAAAATCTTCCACGGTCAGGCTTAAACCCATACCGATCATGATGATAAATAGGGAAACCGGTAAACCGATCGTGATGTAGGTGTTGCCGAGCATTGTGTCTCCGTAGGGTATTTTTTGTTGTTCAGCTAATGTAGCCCAAGCCAGAAAGTTTCGCTGTCAGCAAATTGACGTTTAATCTGCCTTTTTGAATTCTGTACGAACTATTTGCTCCAGAAAGTCGGCAACCACCCTGGTTTTCAATGACAACTGGCTGCTTAGGCCCGGTGGAAACACCAGATACATGGGCAAACCACCGGTGGCCGGATTGTCGCAATACCAATCTGAAAGAATTTCGACAAGTTCGCCGCGTGCCAACGCCCCATGCAGCATCCAGTCTGCACTTCGACCCAAACCCAAACCCGCCTGAATGGCTCGCACCACCATCATGGGGCTGGAACAGGTGAGCCATGACATGACCCGGTGCTTTTGGCTGGGTTGCGCACCATTTTTCGGCCAGAATTCCCATTCCTTTTGATCTCCCCGTTGAGAAAATGCAATGCACTGATGGTGAACCAGGTCAGCCGGCGTTTGCGGTACACCATGCTTTTCCAGATACGCAGGCGCGGCATACAACTTTCGCCAGATGGTCGCCACCTTGCGGGCCCGCAAGGTGGAGTCTTGCAGCACGCCCACTCGCAAAGCAATGTCAAAGCCTTCCTCCACGATCATGGCGTTTCGATTGGACAAATCGACCTGCAATTGCACATCGGGATATTTAGCGTGAAATTCGGGCAATCGGGGTGCCAGTATTTTTTCACCCACGATCACCGGAAGGCTGATACGAACGGTTCCGTGGGGTTGCCCGCTTTGCAGCTGCGTAATCGCATCGCGGGCCTCTTGCTGGCTTTCCAGCATGCGCTGGGCGTGAATTTTATAAATTTCGCCCGCCTCAGTAATTTTGACCTGCCGCGTGGTGCGGTTCAAAAGACGAATATTCAAGTGTGCCTCCAACTGGGAAATGGCCCGGCTGATACTGGACGGGTTTTCTCCCTTCAACTTGGCCGCAGCCGCAAAGCTGCCGGTGTTGACGACCATCAGGAAGGTTTCGGCCGCTTGAAGTTCATTAAAATTATTGCTCATGGTGCAATGGTGTAATTCGATACCGGTAGTTTATTTGCACAATGTACATCAATACCATGACTTCACACCATCTCAAAAGGAGTGTGAATCATGAATGAATGGCCCGAAAACCTCACTGGCCTGGACCTGAACTGGAACCTGTTTGAAACCGCAAACAAGGCACTCAGGACAACATTAATTTTGCTCATTATTTTGGCTGGCATTGGCCTGGCTCAAGCGACCGAGTTACCCACCGTGCTGGTGACCGAAACCACTGAATGGCTAGACTTCTCAGGCTGGTTTTCCGATGGCGCCGTTGGCGGATTTGACGCTGCAGGTGCCGGCATTGGAGGTTGGTAATGCTACTTGAACTGTTGTGGCGGCCAGCGCCACCAAGCTGCCACAACAACGAGGGCAAACAGGGTGTAGGCCAAGGCAAACACCCAGCCCGGCGCCTCATAGAACATGACCCCATGAACCCAGTGTTGAATGAAGCTGCCTTGATAAACACCCTGCCCCGCCTGAAGGCGCAACCAGTTTTCAAGCGTGGTGAGCGGGCATTCAATGCCCAGCCAGCTTTCAAAAACAACCACTGAGATTGCGAGAAGGTGCAAGACCCTGAACCACCAGTGGTTTACCCAAGGCCAACGTAACAGGTTGCCAAACACAATCAGCAGCAAACCTCCCACCACAAACAGCACAATCGCAAAGTGGATCAAGAGTACGAAGTCGGCAACATGTGAATAGTTCATGCTGGCAGCATAAACAAAAAGCCCCTCGATGTGAGGGGCTTTTGAGTGGTTGAACTACTTGGGCTATTTAGAAATTGGCAACGGCCATTTCTGTGATGCCTTGGTAACCATTCACAATGCTGTCGCGCAAACCAGGCACGGTGTTCAACACGTGATCGGCAAAGAAACGGGAAGTCAGAATCTTGTCGCTGTAGAAACTGTCTGTTTCGCCAGCCTTGATCTTGGCTTCCGCGGCCAACAGCGCGCGCGCCATTTGCCAACCAGCCACTGTGGTACCTGCCAGCTTCAGGTAAGGTACCGAACCAGCGAACACAGCATTCGGATTGCTCTTCATGTTGTCAACTACAAATTGCGCTGCATCGAGGAAGGAAGCGCGAGCCGCATCCAGACGAGCTGCCACTGCTTTGGCGTGCGCAGAACCGGATTCATTGAGCTGAACCACAGTGCGTGCAATTTCAGCACACAACGCTTTGACCATGGCACCACCGTCGCGCGATGTTTTGCGACCCACCAGGTCGTTGGCTTGAATCGCTGTTGTGCCCTCGTAAATGGTCAGGATTTTTGCATCGCGGTAATACTGCGCTGCGCCTGTTTCTTCAATGAAACCCATGCCGCCATGCACCTGTACACCCGTGGATGTCACATCGATGCTCATTTCTGTGGACCAGCCTTTGACCAGCGGCACCATGAATTCATACACAGCCATGTTCTGTTTGCGCGTGGCCTCATCAGGGTGGAAATGCGCGGCATCATAAGCAGCGCCTGCAACACAAGCCATGGCGCGTGCGGCTTCAACTTGAGAGCGCATACTCATCAACATGCGCTTCACATCGGGGTGGTTAATAATGGCCACGGCTTCGTTGGAAGAACCATCGACTGGACGGGATTGCACACGGTCGTTCGCATACTGCACGGCTTTTTGATAGGCACGCTCGGCCAAACCGATGCCCTGAACACCCACCTGAAAACGGGCGGCGTTCATCATCACGAACATATATTGCAAGCCCTTGTTTTCTTCACCAACCAAATAACCGATTGCGCCCTGGCCTACTTCACCTTTGTTGTCGCCATACAGCAGCACCGCAGTTGGAGAGGCCTTGATGCCCAGCTTGTGTTCGATGGATGCGCAGTACACATCGTTGCGCTTGCCCAGGCTTCCATCTTCATTCACCAGGAACTTGGGCACGACAAACAGGCTGATACCCTTCACGCCTTCAGGCGCATCGGGGGTGCGGGCCAGCACCAGGTGCACGATGTTCTTGGCCATGTCGTGTTCACCGTAGGTGATGTAAATTTTCTGGCCAGAAATGCGGTAAGTGCCGTCGCCTTGCGGCACGGCCTTGGAACGCACCAGCGCCAGGTCTGAACCAGCCTGTGGCTCGGTCAGGTTCATGGTGCCGGTCCATTCGCCGGAAATCATTTTGGGAATGTAAGTTTCTTTCAGTTGCTGGCTACCTGCTACCAACAACGCCTCAATGGCACCATCGGTCAGCAGTGGGCACAGCGCAAAGCTGAGGTTGGAGCCGTTGACCATTTCCATGCAGGGGGTTGCCACCACTTTGGGCAAACCTTGACCACCGAACTCGGTGGGGTGCTGAAGGCCTTGCCAGCCTTGCTCGCCGAAGGCTTTGAATGCCTCCTTGAAGCCTTTGGCTGTGGTTACAACGCCGTCCTTCCAGTTGGCGGCCTCTACGTCGCCCGACCAGTTCAGAGGGGCTACCACTTCGCTGGTGAACTTCGCATTTTCATTCAGAACCGCATCCACGGTTTCCTCGGTTGCATCCTCACAACCTGGCAACTGGGATACCTGATCCAAGCCGGCCAATTCTTTCAAGACAAACATCATGTCTTTGACTGGGGCGTTGTAACTCATTGTCGTCTCCTGATACAGCTTTGCGTTTTATGTCGTTTACAGTTTTTCGGTCAGTTGGGGCACCACATCAAACAAATCACCCACCAAGCCATAATCAGCCACACCGAAAATCGGTGCTTCAGGGTCTTTGTTCACGGCCACAATCACCTTGCTGTCTTTCATGCCAGCCAAGTGCTGAATGGCGCCAGAAATACCGAAGGCCATGTACAACTGGGGCGCCACGATTTTGCCGGTTTGGCCAACCTGCCAGTCGTTGGGTGCGTAACCTGCATCCACCGCAGCACGTGAAGCGCCGATTGCTGCATTCAACTTGTCGGCCAACGGATTCAGGATGCTGAAATTCTCGGCTGAACCCACACCACGACCACCGGAAATAATGGTGCCTGCTGCGGTCAGTTCCGGACGGTCGCTCTTGGCCACTTCGCGGCTGACAAATGTGGATTTGCCAGAATCTGCAGTAGCGCTCAGATTTTCAATGGCAGCAGAACCGCCTTCGGCCGCGACTGGGTCAAATGCGGTGGTGCGCACAGTGATTACTTTGGTCGCGTCAGAAGACTGAACCGTGGCGATCACGTTGCCCGCATAAATCGGGCGTGTGAAGGTGTCCGCACTTTCAACACTGATGATGTCGGAAATTTGTGCAACGTCCAGCTTGGCCGCCACTCGTGGCAATACGTTTTTGCCCACGCTGGTTGCAGGTGCCAAAATGTGGCCATAGCTGCCAGCGATTGCAAGAATTTGCGCGCCTAAGTTTTCTGCCAACTGGTCGCCCAGCGCGTCCGAATCAGCGACCAACACCTTGGCCACGCCCGCAGCCTTGGCGGCCTGTTCAGCGGCAGCGCCACAACCCTTGCCGGAAACCAGCACATGGATGTCGCCACCAATTTTCTTGGCCGCAGCAATGGTGTTCAATGTGGCGGGCTTGATACTTTGATTGTCGTGTTCTGCAATGACGAGTACTGACATGATTTGTGCTCCTTTTGTCCCTGATTTAGATCACTTTGGCTTCGTTCTTCAACTTGTCGATCAACGTCGCCACATCGGGCACGGTGATACCGGCTGAACGCACGGGTGGATCACTTACTTTCAGGGTTTTGATGCGAGGATCAACATTCACGCCCAGGTCAGCGGGCTTGATGGTGTCGATCTGTTTTTTCTTGGCCTTCATGATGTTGGGCAAAGTCACATAACGTGGCTCATTCAGGCGCAGGTCTGTGGTCACCACAGCGGGCAGACTCAGGCTGACTGTTTCCAGACCACCATCAACCTCACGGGTCACATTGACCTTGCCACCTTCAACAACGACCTTGGAAGCGAATGTGCCCTGTGGCATATCGCCCAAAGCAGCCAACATCTGACCAGTCTGGTTGCAATCGTCGTCGATGGCCTGCTTGCCCATAATGACCAGGTCAATGCCTTCTTTCTCAACAATCGCTTTCAGGATTTTGGCGACAGCCAAGGGTTGCAGCTCAACATCGGTTTCAACCAAAATACCGCGATCAGCACCAATGGCGGCTGCTGTACGCAGGGTTTCAACACATTGGGCAACGCCACAGCTGACAGCAATCACTTCAGTGGCCACGCCAGCTTCTTTCAGGCGGGTGGCTTCTTCAACAGCGATTTCGTCGAAGGGGTTCATCGACATCTTCACGTTGGCAATATCTACGCCAGAGCCGTCGCTTTTGCAGCGCACTTTTACGTTGTAATCGACCACACGTTTAACGGGTACCAGGATCTTCATGCAAGCCATCCCTTTCTGAAATTGGAGAATATGTAATTTGGATTATACGAAGCGTTTTCAGAAAAAACGCACGATCGTTCGATTTTTCATAGAGTCTACACTCTAAGGGGGGGGTTTGTCGAGATTATTGGTAGCGTGCGCAGATCGCTTTCATGGCTGAAAAACAGCATTCGTCGATTTCATCCCGACTTCGAATGGTGCAATCCAGATCAATGACCCGCCCCGTTGAGAGGCTGTACACCAGACCACCTACGGCCACCGGCTCGCCCCGGCCCCACGCGGCATTCACTGAGGGGCTCAACGCAGCCAACCGCACTTGCTGAATTACATTCAGCTCGCACAATTTGTCCACATTTCGGTTGGCCTCCTCAAGCGACGAGGGGTTGAACATCAGGTGGTCATGCGCCAACTCCCTGACACCCTCCAGCCAATCTCCGGGCGAACCACCCTCATGCAAACCCAAGGCAATACGAACGCCACCACAGTTGTGATGCCCGAACACCAGCAGGTGCTTCACCTTCAAGCTCTCGATAGAGAATTGAATGGCAGTTTGCAAACTCAAATCATTCAAACCCGCCTGATTGGCCACGTTCTTGTACACAAACAATTCACCCAGATTGCTTTGCAGCAAAGTATTGGGGTCTGCCCGGCTATCGCAACAGCTGATCACGGTAAAAGCCGGGCTTTGCCCTGCAGAAAGTCGCTTGAAATAGTCCGGATCTTGCGCGGTGATTTGCCCCGCCCACTCGGCATTTCGCGCCAACATTTCACTCAATCGATTTTCGGAATACGGCGCGGGGGTTGAAAAAATCACGATGCAAGCGCCTCCACATGGGCATAGACAGAATCGGCCAAAGCCTCCAGTTCGTAACCCCCTTCCAGCGTACTGACCAGTTTGCCATCGCAATATTCTTCAGCCACTCGTTTCAAGAACTGCGTGATCCAGCCATAGTCCTCAGTGCTCAAAGTCATGTCAGCCAACGGGTCGCTCTCATGGGCGTCAAACCCAGCTGAAACCAACACCAACTGTGGCTTGAAGCGATCAATTGCATCCACCCAGTGGGTTTGAATGGCGTGTTTGATTTCCTCGCGACCACCGCCGGGTTGAACTGGACAGTTAATCATGTTGCTGGCCACCCCAAGTCCACCGCTGAAAGGATACAAAGGAGATTGAAAAGTACTGCACATCAGCACCTTGGGGTTGTTGGCAAATGCATGCTCGGTGCCGTTGCCGTGGTGTACATCAAAGTCCACGATCAATACCCGCTCAAGCCGATAGGCATCAATCGCATGCTGCGCGGCAATGGCCACGTTGTTGAATACGCAAAAGCCCATGGCGCGATCCACACAAGCATGGTGACCGGGCGGGCGAACTGCGCAAAAGGCATTGTTCACAGCATGGGCCATCACCAAATCGACCGCGTGCACGCAGGCCCCGGCAGCGCGACGTGCCGCATCCAGCGAGAATTCTGACAGCGTGGTGTCGCCATCAATGTCGATGTTGCGCTTCAAGGGGAAGCGGGCCTTGATGCTTTCTACGTAGGCGGGAGTATGCACTGCTGTCACAGCCGACCAAGGCACCTCGGGCGCCTCGCAATGCACCAGGCGTGGCCACAAATCCGATGCTTGCAACCTTTCTCGAATTACCCGCAAACGAGCCATGCTCTCGGGATGACCCAGACCCGGGTTGTGCAAGGCGCAATCATTGTGGGAAATATAGGCTGTGGTCATGGCTTAGGCCTGAACAGCAAGTAAATGCTGGGTTATAGTGAAGGACAGACCTGCCACGACAAGCAAACATGCGCCGGGTCGACCGTTACTTCTTTTGACTTCGCCTCTACCGGACATGCTGACTCCTTTTGTGACTGCTCAACGAATCTTAACAAGCTTTGCCTCCATTCTAATCAGCACAGCCCTGTGCACTCAAGCCGTGCAAGCCCAAGATGCACAGAAGGTCAACTTCGCCGAGCACAAAAATGCCGCGGCCTTGGCAGAGCGCCTGCAAGCCAAAGAAGGAATACCTGCAACAACGACGCTGGAACTGTTGAAACAGGCTGAGCTGTTACCACAAGTGGTCAAGGCAGTAAAACCACCCAAAACCAAGAGTGTTCGTAACTGGGATACTTACCGAAGCCGTTTTGTAGAACCCTACCGCATTCGCAATGGTGTGGAATTTTGGGATGCCAACCTGGGCACCTTGAAAGAAGCCGAGGCCAAATACGGTATTCCGCAAGAAGTCATCGTGGCCATTATTGGCGTGGAAACCATTTACGGACAACACATCGGCAATTACCGGGTGCTTGACTCCCTGGCGACACTGGCTTTTGCCTACCCCGAGGGTCAACGTGACCGCTCGGAGTTTTTTTTAAGCGAACTCGAGGCATTCATCGCCCTGTGCAACAAAACCCACCTGGACGCGCTTGAGGTCAAAGGTTCGTATGCTGGCGCAATTGGCTTGGGTCAGTTCATGCCAAGTTCATGGACCGCTTTCGCAGTGGACGGTGACGGCGATGGCATCGTGGATTTGTTCCACAGCCGCCGCGATGCAATTTTCAGCGTGGCCAATTTTCTGAAAGTGCATGGTTGGGAAAGCGGGAAAGCCACCCGGGTACTGGTGGATATTGAACATGCCGACAATTTGCAAGAACTGCTGGCACCGGACATTGTGCCCACCTTTACGCCAGCGGTGATGCAACAAAAAGGCGTGAAATTAAATGGTGAAACATTGCCCGAGGAAAAACTGGCACTGATTGAACTGGTGCGAGGTGAAGCCGAGCCTGCATTCGTGGCAGGCGGGCAAAACTTCTACGTGGTGACCCGTTACAACCGCAGTTCTTTCTATGCCAACGCCGTGCTTGAACTCAGCGAAGCATTGAAACTGAGAAGGGACATGCTGAATTGAGTGCTTTGTCAGGCAGGAAACACCCCTGTGGACAGGTAACGATCACCACGGTCGCATACGATAAAAACAATGGTTGCGTTTTCAACTTCTTCCGCAATTTTCAGGGCAATATGCGCCGCACCAGCTGCTGAAATGCCACAGAAGATACCTTCTTCGGCTGCCATTTTTCGTGCCATTTCCTCAGCTTCAAGCTGGGTGACTTGAACCACACGGTCTACACCGGCAGGTTTGTAAATTTTTGGCAGGTATTCTTGCGGCCATTTGCGAATGCCAGGAATTTGCGAGCCTTCACTGGGCTCGGCTCCTATAATTTGTACGTTCGGATTTTGGCCCTTCAGGTAACGGGACACGCCCATGATCGAGCCTGTAGTGCCCATGGCGCTCACGAAGTGAGTGACTTTTCCTGCAGTATCACGCCAAATTTCAGGGCCAGTGGTTTCAAAGTGGGCCAGCGGATTGTCCTCGTTGGCGAACTGGTCAAGAATCACGCCCTTGCCCTGATCACGCATTTGCTCGGCCAGGTCTCGTGCGTACTCCATGCCCCCTTTCTGCGGGGTCAAAATGATTTCGGCGCCAAAGGCACGCATGGTTTGCCGACGTTCAATGCTCAGGTGCTCAGGCATGATCAGCACCATGCGGTAACCGCGAATGGCGGCCGCCATGGCCAAGGCAATGCCAGTGTTGCCCGAAGTGGCCTCAATCAGCGTATCGCCCGGTTTGATGGTTCCGCGCGCTTCAGCACGCTTGATCATGGAGATCGCGGGGCGATCCTTGACAGAACCAGCCGGGTTATTGCCCTCTAATTTACCGAGAATCACGTTGCCACGATCGGCGTTGGCCTTGCCAGGCAAGCGTTGCAACTGCACCAGAGGGGTGTTGCCAATGGTGTCTTCAATGGTGAGGTATTTCACAGCCGGATCACTTTCAACAAAGGTAATCCGGCTATTTTAGCTTAATGTGGGTGCACAACACCGTCACGCAGCGCTGGCCTGTGTTCGATCAATTGTGGCAACAGTGAAGCAATGATCATCGTGAACAAACCCAACACCATGCCCAACAGCTGGGGCGGCCAAATTTCACTGGGGAAGAAGTTTTTGGCGATCAACCAACTGCTCACACCCACCACAATCGATGCCACTGCACCCTGCGAGGTAGCCTTTGACCAGTACAGACCAAACACCAATGGCACAAATGCAGCAGCCAGGGTAATTTCATAGGCGCTTTCCACCATCTCGAAAATTGAGGATTCACTGTTAATGGCGAACGCCACGACGATGATGGTGAACACGAAAACCGAAATACGCATGGTCAGCAACAGCGCTTTGTCATCCATTTTGGGGTAGATGTTCTTGACAATATTTTCTGCGAACGACACGGAGGGTGCCAGCAAAGTCGCGCTGGACGTACTCATGATCGCAGAGATCAGAGCACCGAAAAATACGATTTGAGCAAAGACAGGCGTGTGCATCAACACCAGGTTGGGCAACACCATTTGGGAATCCTCGGACACCATGGCTTCAAATGTGGCGGGGTCGATCATGATCGCACCGTAGGCCAAAAACACCGGAATAAATGCGAAGAAGAAGTACATGGAGCCACCCAGTACAGCACCCCGCACCGCAGTTTTCTCGTCTTTGGCGGAGCTGATGCGCTGGAAAATATCCTGCTGGGGAATGGAGCCAAAAGCCATGGTCAGGAATGCGCCGACGAACGGCACCCACAGCACATAACTGAACTCTTCGGGGAAGAACTGCAATTTGCCCGCGGCCTCAGCATGATCAACCACGGTACCCACACCACCGGCCAAATCGGCGACGATCCACATGATGTAAACCAAGCCAGCCGCAATGACCACCATCTGGATGAAGTCGAGGATCGCCACTGACAACATGCCACCGAAGAGCGTGTAGATCAGCACCACACTGGCGCCAATCACCATGCCCCATTCTTGGGAAACCGCACCATCGGTGAGCACGTTGAAGATCAAACCCAGTGCACTGATTTGCGCTGCAACCCAACCCAGATAGGACACCACGATGCACGCACTGCAGAAAATCTCGACTGCCCGGTTGTATCGCACACGGTAATAGTCGCCCAAGGTGAGCAAATTCAAGCGATAAATTTTGGGGGCAATGAACAGACCTGCCAGAATCAGGCACATGGATGCACCAAACGGGTCCGCCACGATGCCACCCAGGCCCTCTTCCACAAACGTCGAGGAAATGCCCAGCACGGTTTCCGAGCCAAACCAGGTGGCAAACACCGTGGCGGTTACAATCGGCAGGGAAAGATGTCGGCCAGCCACGGCATAATCCGCCGCGCTACTTACATTTCGGGCCACATAAAGGCCAATGAGTACAGAAACCAGCAAATACGCTACTACGGAGGCAAGCAACATCTTGAAAACCCACCAGAAATAAAAAATGATTTCGGATTATAGGCAAGAAACATGCGCACTGCTAGAACAGACCTTTTGGACCGGAATAGCCGATTAAAAATGGCCAAAGCAAATCGAGCGCGACCACTCCGAAAAGCACAGCCAACATCAATACCATCCAGAACAATGCCCGGTTCAAACGCTTTTGCTGCTTCACCAATTGTTCGATTTGATCGTCAACCCGCCCATTCGAATGCGTCAGGGTTTGGTGCAACAAACGCGGCAAGGCAGGCAGAATTTGTGACCACTGCGCAGCTTCCCATTGCAGGCTGGACTGAAAACCTTTCAAACCGATTTGCTGGTGCATCCAGTTCTCGAGGTACGGCTTTGCGGTCTTCCAAAGATCCAGATCAGGATCAAGCTGGCGACCAAGCCCTTCCACATTCAGCAGGGTCTTTTGCAACAACACCAATTGAGGCTGAATTTCGACATTAAAACGACGCGAGGTTTGAAACAGACGCATCAAGGCCTGCCCCAAGGAGATTTCTTTCAGGGGTTTGCCGAAGAAAGGTTCAATACAGGCTCGAATCGCCGACTCAAGTTCGTCGATTCGGGTGCCCTTGGGCACCCAACCGGATTGCACGTGTAACTCGGCCACACGTTTGTAGTCCTGCCGGAAAAACGCAAGGAAGTTTTGGGCCAGGTATTGCTTATCCACATCGCTGAGCGTACCGACAATACCGAAATCAAGCGCGATGTAACGACCGAAATCCTCAGGTTGATCCCCCACATAAATGTTACCGGGGTGCATGTCTGCATGGAAAAAACCATCGCGAAACACCTGGGTGAAGAAAATTTCAACCCCCTCGCGGGACAGTTTTTTCAAATCAATGTTGTTCTCGCGCAGCCGCTCGATTTGCGAAATTGGAATGCCGTGCATTCGCTCCATGGTGATCACGGTGCTACAGCAATAGTCCCAATACATCTCAGGCACGCGAAGCAGGTGCCCGCTACCCGAGGTGGACGAGAAATTACGGCGCAACTGCGAGGCATTGGCCGCTTCGCGCATTAAATCCAGTTCATCGTGCAAGTATTTGTTGAACTCGGCCACCACTTCCCGAGGCTTGAGGCGTTTGCCATCGGATGAAATTTTTTCAACCCATCGGGCCGCGGTTTTCATCAAGGCCAGGTCTTTGTCAATCACCTCGATCATACCGGGGCGCAGCACTTTCACCGCGACCTTTTTACCCTCATGCGCACCCGCCCTGATCACAGCAAAGTGAACCTGGGCGATCGAGGCACTGGCCACCGGGATATTCTGGAAATCCAGAAACATGTCGTCAATTTGACGCCCCAAGCTGGCTTCAATCAATTCACGGGCTTTCTCGGAGGAAAACGCAGGTACCTGATCCTGCAATTTGGCCAACTCGTCGGCCACGTCCTCGGGCAACAGATCGCGCCGGGTTGATAGCAGTTGGCCAAACTTCACAAACAACGGGCCCAAGTCTTCCAGTGCACGCCGCATGCGTTCGCCACGCGGAGCCTGCACATGAGAGCGGGAAGAAATCAAGGTGAGAAACCACTTTGCAAAGCCGTTATTGATTGAATCGGCTGCAATCAGAAACAGGCCATACTTTCGGGCCACCAAAGCGATGCGTGCCAGACGGCGAAACTTCATTTGGGTGCACCCGGTGTTTGATCAGGCCTGAGAGGGTCGAGTTTCGCCAAACGCTTTTCGAGACGAGCCAACTCGTCACGAAGTTGATTGACTTCATCACGAAACGCATCAAACTCGGATGCCGTGGGCGCCATGGCTTTTTCATGCACCACATACTCTCGCAAGTTGCTTTTGAAACGCTGCACCACATCACGTGCATTGGTGCCCAAAGCAGACAGGGTATTCATGACCCAAACGGCCTGTGCATCGCCTACTACCCTCGCCAGGTCACGCTCAGGATCCCAGCTCAAGTCGTTAATGACAGTGGACACGGTTTGAGCAAAATCCATGTCGCCTTCAATGGCGGCTTTTCTCGACATGCTGTTTGGATTGCTGACCGAACCAATCAAATCAGCCCATTGCATGGAAATGGAGGTGTCAGCCGGTGCCAACACACCGTTGATTGGCAAACTGGCCTGAAAGTATCCCTGGTCACTCACACGCAACCGGAGCTGCATGGGCGAAATGCCAAGCACCAGCACCTTTCCCGCCTCTTTTTGCAATTTGGTCTTGCTGCTACGCTGCTGATCCAGCAAATGGTTCAGCACCAGACACACCATCTGAGTCACCGTGTTTGACATCAAACTCAAGGGCGCTGAGAACAATTGACCCGCTGCACCTTTGGATGAACCAGAGGAAAGCAGTTTGGAGGCAAATTGAAAGAACAAGACGGGGGGACTGGCCAAGACACACTTCCAAACAATAAAAATTTGTTTGAGTGTAACCCAGCCGGGCAGGCCAAGCCCGGCGGGTCAGTTCAAAAATTACAGATTGTGAATACCAGACAGCACCCAGCCACCGCCGGACACGGGGCGGGACATGATCCACAGCTCATTGATTTCCTGAGCAGCAGCGTCCTGCTCTTCCCGCAACATACCGGTGAACGCAACTGTCGCAATTTGCTCGTCCACATCCGTTTCAAAGCCAATCAACTGGGCATCCAGGGTAACCACGTCGGTTCGGTTGACCGCGTTGCCACGGGCTTCGATTTCAGCCTGAAGATGATCGACCACCTCGTCGCTGCAGTATTCGCGCAGACCTGCCACATCGCCTTTGTCAAAAACGCCTTGCATGGTCACAAAAAATTTCTTGGCACTGTTCACAAAATTCACTTCATCGAACCCGGCTGGCAGGTCTTTCACAGGTGTAGCCGCCGGCATCGGTGCATCAAAAGCAGACGCGTTGCCAAACTGGCCGAAACCTTGATCGTTGCGTGGTGCCCCCATGCCAGGGACAGGATCGTTGACTGGATTCGAAGGCGCACTATAACGCGGTGTTTGTGGCGCCTCGCGATAACTGTTGTTGGGTGAACCTGCTGCGCCCGGCGCACTGTAGGCTGGACGCTGCTTTGTAGCCTGCTGGCCACGCAACATACGCACCAGGAACATCACCGCAAAAACCGCCAAACCAATCATCAGCAGGGTGCCGAGGAACTCAGCCATACCTGCGCCGAAACCCAGGTAACCAAACAAGGCTGCCAAGCCCAACCCTGCCGCCAGGCCACCCAAGGGGCCCAAAAAGCGGTTACGCGGCGCGGCCGCACCAGCGGTACCCGCGGTTGCGGGACTGGTCGCCTGCTGCTTGCTGGGGGCGGTGGAAGTGGTGCCAGACGGTGCAGTGGATGGTGATTTCTGGAATTGTGATGGCGCCGAACGACCGAAACTGCCGCCGCCACCCAGGCGCTTGGCTTCAGCGTCAGTGGGCAGGGAGCCCAGACTCAAAAAAGCTGCAACCACAGCCAACACAGACAACCTAGTGGACCAAACACGGGTTTTCACAGCAAAAGCCTCCAAGATATTAATTTTTCGCAAGGTAGCTCAATAGACAAGCTCAGGCGAATTTGGTTCCTTGATGCAACGCGACGACACCCGCCGTAAAGTTGGTGTACTTCACCTGATCGAACCCACTTTCCAGCATGATGCTTTTCAGGGTTTCCTGATCCGGGTGCATGCGAATGCTCTCCGCCAGGTACTGGTAACTGGCACTGTCTTGCGCCACAACCTGACCAATTTTGGGCAATACCTGGAAAGAATACAAATCATAAGCCGGGGCCAGCAAGGGATTCACCTTCGAAAATTCAAGGACCAATACCTTCCCACCCGGCTTGATCACGCGACGCATTTCGCTCAGGGCCACCTCTTTGTGGGTCATGTTGCGCAAACCGAAAGCCACGGTAACCACATCAAAGTAATTGTCGGGAAATGGGAGCTTTTCAGCGTCGCAAAGGGCCATTTTCGGCAAATATCCGTGATCAATCATGCGATTGCGACCCACACGCAACATGCTTTCATTGATGTCGGTCAGCCATACTTCGCCGCTTGGGCCCACTTTGTCCAGAAAAGCCTTGCTGAGATCACCGGTACCGCCCGCAATATCAAGCACTTTCATACCGGGGCGAACACCTGCTGCACGCACGGTGCTGGCCTTCCACAAGCGATGCATACCCCCCGACATGAGGTCGTTCATGATGTCGTACTTGGCCGCCACGGAGTCAAATACCTCGGCTACTTTCTTGGCTTTCTGGTCTTCCGGAACCTTTTCGAAGCCGAAATCGGTGATTTTTTCGTTCATATTGATGTGTGGCGTTGATTAATGGCTTGCGCAGGCGCCGCCCTTCTTTTGTTCAAATGGGATGTTTTCAGGCGCATTGGGTTCGCGGCTAGCGCCGGCAGCCTTCATGCGTTCCAGGTAGTCTTCCCACAAACCTTCCTGGTTCTCGCCCATCCACAACAAGTATTGCCAGCTAAACAAGCCTGAATCATGACCATCCGAGAAAAAGGGTTTGATGGCATACATGCCCACCGGCTCCAGGTTATTGATCGTCACTTCTTTTTTACCCACCTGCAGGGTTTCCTGTCCGGGGCCGTGGCCACGGACTTCAGCGGACGGTGAGTACACGCGCAAGAGCTCGAATGGCAGGTTAAAACAGGCGCCAGTGTCGAATTCAATCTCGAGCACCTTGGATTTTTGATGTACCACAATGCGTGTGGGGGTGGGGATATTGGTGGTTTCCATGCTGCTTAGGGTCTTTGGAATGCGTAATCCTCAAGTGTATCTCATCAAGACCAACAGCGGTTTACACCACGGCACGGGATTAATTTGATGACGATTCATTCAAGTGTCATATTACTGTCATGGAAATCCACTACTTTAGGTGGCATTGCAGACCACAAATATGCCAGAGAAGAGGAAGAACGAGATGTCCAGCACCATCCTAGTTGTCGAAGATGAACCCGCAATTGCAGAATTGATTGCCGTCAATTTGAGCTTTGCAGGTCACAAAGTGCTGCGGGCCGCCGATGCGGACCAGGCCAAAACCCTGATCACCGCAGAATTGCCTGACCTGGTGCTGCTGGACTGGATGCTGCCTGGTAAAACCGGCATTCAATTTGCGCACGAACTGCGCGGCCACGAGCGTACGCGCCATGTACCAGTAATCATGCTGACCGCGCGTACGGAAGAACAAGACAAGGTAGATGGCCTGGAAGCGGGCGCAGACGATTACATCACCAAGCCCTTCTCGCCCAAGGAATTGCTGGCACGAATCAAAGCGGTGCTGCGTCGCCGTGCGCCGCAGCTGACCGACGATATTGTGGAAGTTCATGGCCTGAAACTGGACCCTGTGACACACCGCATCATGGGGCATGACAAGATTATTGACATGGGCCCCACTGAATTCCGTCTGCTGCACTTCTTCATGACCCACCCGGAACGCGTACACAGCCGAACCCAGTTGCTGGATCAGGTGTGGGGCGACCATGTTTTTGTTGAAGAACGTACCGTGGATGTGCACATTCGACGGCTGCGCCAAGCCTTGACTATTTCGGGCCACGATCGCCTGATTGAGACTGTTCGCGGTGCTGGCTACCGATTTACTGCAACGCAAAACGAAGGTGCACTAAACTAAGGGCTCCCCTGGAAGGGATATTCCCCTAGAATACGCACCTATGGCGTTCATCTTTTTTCGATTGATACTGTTGGCCATGGTGCTGGGTGCAGCCGCCATCGTGGGCCAAATGGTTGCTGGCCACCAAGGCGCAGTGGCGGGGTCTATTCTGGCCTCGCTGGTGGTGTATGCACTGCATGTGCGCTCGGGGCTGCGGATCATTGCGTGGCTGGATGATTTCAAGGTCGAGAATGTGCCTGATGTCTCAGGCTGGTGGGATGACCTGGCCGCAAAACTGTTTCGCTATTTGCGTTTACACCAGCGCCAACAACAAGCGCTGACCAATGCCCTGGTTTCATTTCGCACCGCTGCGCAAGCCCTGCCCGACGGCGTTGTCACGCTTGATTCGGAAGGCCACATTTCCTGGTGCAACGACACAGCCCAGGACCACCTGGGCTTGAAACTGGGCAGTGACATCGGGCAACCATTGATTAACCTGGTTCGCAATCCGAACTTCTCCAAGTACATTCGCAGCCGCTCTTGGGAACAGCCCTTGATCATGACTGCGCCACGCAGCCGCAGCAAGGTTTTGTCGGTGCAATTGGTCAGCTATGGTGACCAGCAAATGCTGGTGCTTTCCCGAGATGTCACGCAGGTGGAAAAGCTTGAACGCATGCGCCGCGACTTCATTGCCAATGTGTCGCATGAACTGAAAACCCCGCTGACGGTGTTAAGCGGTTTTCTGGAAACCTTCCGCGACCTTCCGTTGAGCAAGGAACAGCAAACCGAGTACCTGAATTTGATGTACACCCAGGCCAACCGCATGCAAAACCTGGTAGAAGACTTGCTGGCCTTGTCAGCGCTGGAGTCTTCGCCCAATGCAGGCGAAGGTGGCGAGCCAGTTGACTTGAGCGGAATTGCTCAAAAAACAGGCGATGAAGCACAGCAGCTCTCAGCAGGCAAACACCATATTTCTGTAGATGTGGAAAAAGGTCTCATTGGTTTTGGCAACTCGGCCGAAATTTTCAGTGCTTTCTCGAACATTGTGACCAATGCAGTGCGCTACACGCCCGAGAAAGGAAATATAACGATCACGCTGCGACGCGCAGAAAACGAAATTGGCAAAGCCTGTGCTGCTTTTATGGTACGCGACACCGGTATTGGCATTTCAGCAGAGCATATTCCGCGATTGACCGAGCGGTTTTACCGTGTAGACCGCAGCCGTTCCCGTGAAAGCGGTGGTACGGGATTGGGCCTTGCCATTGTGAAACATGTGGTGCAACGCCACGATGGTGAACTGGACATTCAAAGCAGGCCGAATGCAGGCAGTACCTTCACCATTCTGATGCCGCTGGCGAAGGCTGGCGCGGCTTCCAAGCCTGCGCTTGCTGAAGCGACGGTTATTTGACTACCGAGATGCGCGACTGAACCTTGGGTGAGCTGCGTTCGATTTTAATTTCGGCGTGGTGCTCGACTTGGATGCTGTGCCACCTTGCCTAAGCAATGCTTCTTGATCCGGCTTAATGCTTCTGGCTTGGGGCATGCGAAACGCATAGGCGTATTCGCATCGACTCCTTGCGGAGTCGCCCCGCGCTTCGAAGCCGCCGGGAAGCATCGCAAAGTCGGCAAGGCGGCACAGCACCCAAATCTCGCCATCGCTCATCGCTCAGCGAACTCAGGTCGCAATGCCCTCGCTGCGCCGATCAAGAAAACCTGCCCGTTTGAATTCACCCGCCACGTTCGGCCAACAGCCGACACCGAGACTCGGCCCGCTTTTTTGCCGAGCGAGGTGAGTCAGGGTGAATCTCAAAAAGGGAAATACAGGTTTTCTGGCGCGAGAGGGTATTCACCTGAGCGAGCGAAGCAAAGGAAAAGCAGCAACTTAGCCCGGAAAAGCGGCCAGCAATTCAGCCCGCAAGTCCAGCATCCATTTTGGTTTCGAATCGAGCACCCACTGCTGGCGGGGCGACAAGGAAACACCGGGTTTGGCAGTAGCCCACACGGGTGCCGGAAAATGTTTGTCGTCAGTAAAACGGGGAATGACGTGCCAGTGCAAATGTGGCACCACATTGCCAAGCGTTGCAATATTTGCCTTGTCGGCTTTGAAAACACGAAGTACGAACTGCTCGAGCAACACTACAGCGTCCATGCATAGCATGCGGTCTTCTCGGCTTAAATCAGAAAACTCACGCACATGGTCATTCCACACCAGACGAAGAAAGCCGGGGTAGTCCGCATCGACAGCCTCGATAACACGGAATTTGCTGCAATTGAAAACCCAATCACCACCCGGTGTGGCACACAGGGGGCAATTGGGATTCGGCGACACTTGATCAGACAAGGATGCGCTCGATACCGCCATCGTTGGCTTCTTTCACGTAGTTCTGCAACCAGTCTTGACCCAGCACATTCTTGGCAATTTCAACCACAATGTAATCGGCATCCACATTGGCATCGTCGCTGTAACGGCTTAAGCCTTGCAGGCAAGAAGGGCAACTGGTCAGAATTTTGACATCCGCCTGAGGCGCTTTTTCTCGCAACTTGTCAGCCCCCTTGCGCATTTCCTCTTCCTTGCGGAATCGAACCTGCGTGGCCACATCGGGGCGCGACACGCCGAAGGTACCGGATTCACCACAGCAACGGTCATTTTTCGTGATGTTCTGCCCCTGCAACTCGCTGTTGATCAAGGTGTTCACCACCTTCAGCGGGTCATAGGTCTTCATGGGTGTGTGGCAAGGGTCGTGGTACATGTATTGCGTACCCGTCACGTTGTCCAGCTTCACGCCTTTTTCCATCAGGAATTCATGAATGTCGATGATGCGGCAGCCTGGGAAAATTTTCTCGAATTCATAACCCTGCAACTGGTCGTAGCACGTGCCACAGCTGACCACCACGGTTTTGATGTCGAGGTAGTTCAGTGTGTTGGCCACGCGGTGGAACAGCACACGGTTGTCGGTAATCATTTTCTCGGCTTTGTCGTACTGCCCAGCCCCGCGCTGCGGGTAGCCGCAACACAGGTAGCCAGGTGGCAACACGGTTTGCACGCCCACATTCCACAACATGGCTTGCGTAGCCAATCCAACCTGGCTATACAGTCGCTCAGAGCCGCAACCAGGGAAGTAGAACACCGCTTCGGTGTCAGCCTGTGTGGTTTTCGGGTTTCGAATAACCGGTACGTAATCGCTGTTTTCAATATCAAGAAGCGCGCGCGCAGTCTTCTTGGGCAAACCACCGGGCATGGGCTTGTTGATGAAGTGAATCACCTGCTCACGAATTGGGGCCTTGCCCACGGTGGCAGGCGGCTTGGCAGTTTGCTTGTTCAACATGCCCAGCGATTTGGCCACTTTGTAGGCGCCGCGTTGCAGCTTGTAACCAATACCGGTCATGCCCACACGCATGGCCTTGATGGTGGCCGGGTCTTTCGCATTCAGGAAAGTCATGGCCAAGGCTGTGCCCGGGTTAAAACTTTTCTTGTCCATCTTGCGCAACAAGGCGCGCATGTTCATGGACACATCGCCAAAGTCAATGTCGACCGGGCAAGGGGTCAAGCACTTGTGGCACACGGTGCAGTGGTCAGCCACATCTTCAAATTCTTCCCAATGCTTGATGGACACACCACGGCGGGTTTGTTCTTCGTACAGGAAAGCCTCAACCAACAAGGAAGTGGCGAGGATTTTATTGCGTGGACTGTACAGCAAGTTGGCGCGCGGCACATGCGTAGAACACACGGGCTTGCACTTGCCGCAACGCAGGCAATCTTTCACTGAGGTGGCAATGGAGCCAATGTCGCTTTGGCTCATGATCAGGCTTTCATGGCCCATCAGGTTGAAGCTGGGCGTGTAAGCATTGGTCAGGTCGCCGCCTGGCAACAATTTGCCCTTGTTGAATCGACCTTCCGGGTCGATGCGCTGCTTGTAGTCCTGGAAAGGCTGCAACTCTTCCTTGGTCAGGTATTGGTATTTGGTAATACCAATGCCGTGCTCGCCGGAAATAACACCATCGAGATTGCGGGCAATCTGCATGATTCGATCCACAGTGTGTTCCGCTTCATGCAGCATTTCATAGTCGTCGGAATTCACCGGAATGTTGGTGTGTACATTGCCATCGCCAGCATGCATGTGCAGTGCCACGAACAGGCGGCCACGCAACACTTGCTTGTGAATGGCTTTGCATTCTTCCATCACAGGCACAAACACACCGCCTTCGAAAATGCGGTTCAAGTTGTGGCGCAACTCGGTTTTCCAGCTGACGCGAATGGTGCGGTCTTGCAGCACATCAAATACAGTGGCTTCGGGCTGCTCAGCCAAGCGCTTTTCAAGCGCCGCATCCAAGTGCCCCAGGCCAATCGTTTTCATCACCGGGTAGGCTTGTGCCAAAGGCATGTTCATATTGGCCAGCAACCAGCTCCAGCGCTCGTGTACCGATTCAAGCAATTCAACAGCGCGACCCACACGATCACCCACGAGGTCTTCAACGGACAACTTGGTAGAATCGACTTCATCGGTTTTGCCCAAAGTCAGCGGCTTTTCGAAGAACGAGCGCAACTCAGCCACCAGCTTCAGCTTGTTGCGAATTGACAATTCAATGTTGATGCGCTCAATTTCGTCGGTGTACTCACCCATGCGCGGCAAGGGAATGACCACGTCCTCATTGATTTTGAAGGCATTGGTGTGGCGCGCAATGGCAGCGGTGCGTGCACGGTCCAGCCAGAACTTCTTGCGGGCTTCCGGGCTAACTGCTACAAAGCCTTCACCGGCGCGACCGTTAGACAGCCGAACCACTTCAGATGCAGCCTGGGCCACTGCATTTTCATCATCTCCCACGATGTCGCCAAACAACACCATTTTCGGGAAGGCACCACGCTTGGATTTCGGGCTGTACTTCACTGCGCGCAAGTAACGCTCGTCCAGATGCTCAAGGCCCGCCAAAATGGCGCCCATGGCTTTTCCCTCGCCATCGAGGTAATTCTTGATTTCAACAATTGAGGGCACTGCATCGCGGGCTTGACCGTAAAACTCCAGACACACCGTGCGGGTGTGCTTGGGCATGCGATGCAAAATCCATTTGGCCGACGTAATAAGCCCGTCGCAACCTTCTTTCTGGATACCAGGCAGGCCTGCCAGAAATTTGTCGGTGACATCCTTGCCCAAACCCACCTTGCGGAAACGCGCGCCTTCGACTTTCAGGCGTTCAGTTTTCAGAATTTTGGCATTCGGCGCCTGGCGACCATCGGACCACACCAGGTCGAACTCGGCATAGGGTGCGTCGTGAATTTTGCCCAGATTGTGGTTCACGCGGGTCACTTCAAGCCAGTCACCCTGCGGGTCGACCATTCTCCACCAGGCCAGGTTGTCCAGCGCAGTACCCCACAGCACTGCTTTTTTACCGCCCGCATTCATGGCGATATTGCCGCCAATACAACTGGCCTCAGCCGACGTAGGGTCTACTGCAAACACACGGCCTGCATGTTCTGCCGCCTCGGACACACGCTTGGTAACCACGCCTGCGCCAGAAAACACGGTGGCGTACTCTTCGCTCAAGCCCGGCAGCACTTCCATTTTCACCTGGCCGAGTTCTTCCAGCTTTTCGGTGTTGATGATGGCTGACATGGCCGTGAGTGGCACTGCACCACCGGTGTAACCCGTGCCGCCCCCACGTGGAATGATGGTGAGCCCCAAATCGATACAGGCTTTCACCAAACCGGGAATTTCAGATTCCCGATCGGGGGTGAGCACCACGAAGGGGTATTCAACGCGCCAGTCGGTTGCATCGGTTACATGTGAAACACGGGACAAACCATCGTATTTGATGTTGTCTTTCGCGGTGTGCTCACCCAGTGCTTTGCGGGCATGACCTCGCAGAATTGCCATGGCTTCCAGCTCACGCTGAAACTCGAACACGGCTTTTTCAGCCACTGTCAACAATTCTCGAACCTTGGCACTGCGATCCTCAGAGTCGGTCTCCACAGCAGCTTCTTTGACCTCAACCCGGCGGGCATCAATTTCACTCAATCGATGAAACAAGGCCTCGATCAGCGCAGTCAGGCGCTTGGGGTTGTCCAGCAAGTCGTCTTGCAAATACGGATTGCGACGAACCACCCAGATATCGCCCAACACTTCGAACAACATGCGGGCTGACCGACCGGTTTTTCGCTCCTGGCGCAGCTCTTGAAGAATGTTCCAAGCCGACTCACCCAGCAGGCGGATCACGATTTCACGGTCCGAAAACGAGGTGTAGTTGTATGGAATTTCCCTCAGGCGCGCGGTTTCGCCGGCTGAGGGTTTCAATGTGTTTAATTCGACGGGTGCGTTCATGCAAAACCTTTAGACTGCTTAGCCTTTCATGGTACCAAAAACACGGCACTTGCGCCTAGAGTGGCGCCTCCTCAATTCTTGCCCAAAACCCTTATACCGCAAGGGTTTTGACTTATTTCACACCAAACTTTTACATGCGCTTCGGCGCAGAAACACCCAACACCGCCAAGCCATTGGCCAATACCGTGGCCACAGCCACCAGCAAGGCCACACGGGCGGTTTTAAGGGCTGTATCGTCAATACGGACGCGCTCGGCATTGTAAAAAGTATGGAAAGCACCGGCCAGTTCACGCAGGTAAAACGCGATGTGGTGTGGCGCCAACTCCTCAGCTGCCTTGGACAAAATGTCCGGGTAAGAAACCAACGTTCTGAGCAAAGCCAGCTCTGAAGGCGCGCCCAACAGGCTCAAATCTGCATTGTTCAAACCTGCCAGGTCGATTTCTGCCTGATCCAGAATGGAGTGAATCCGGGCATGGGCATACTGAACGTAATACACCGGGTTTTCATCGGACTGGGCCAAGGCCAAATCCACATCGAACACAAATTCGGTGTCTGCCTTGCGGCTGACCAGGAAGAAGCGCACGGCATCACGGCCTTTGGTCAAGGCTTCGGGCTGGCTCAGCATGGGCTGGCTTTCATCGACGCCACCTGACCAGCAAATCAGGTCGCGCACAGTCACGTAACTACCCGCGCGCTTGGAAATTTTGACTTCCTGTCCGCCTTTCATCACCGTGACCATTTTGTGCAGAACGTAATCGGGGTAACCCTGCGGAATGCCCACATTGCAGGCCTGCAAACCCGCCCGTACACGCGCTATGGTGCCATGATGGTCGGTGCCCTGAATGTTGATGACCTTGCCAAAGCCGCGCTTGAATTTCTGGATGTGATAGGCCACATCGGGCACGAAGTAGGTGTAACCACCTTCAGATTTGCGCATGACCCGGTCTTTGTCATCGCCGTAATCGGTTGAGCGCAGCCACAACGCCCCGCCTTCCTCAAAAGTTTTACCCGACGCAACCATGAGGGCAACGGCCTCCTCGACCTTGCCTTCGGTGTACAGGGAGCTTTCCAGGTAAAACTGATCGAAGTTGACGCCAAAAGCCTTCAAATCCAGATCTTGCTCAGCGCGCAGGTATGCCACCGCAAAGGCTCGGATGGATTCAATATCATCCGCGTTACCACTGCCTTTCACGGGTTCGCCATCGGCCGCCTTCACTTCTTTGCCAGCCAGAAAGTCGGCTGCGATGTCGGCGATGTAATCGCCGTTGTAGGCACTTTCAGGCCATGCAGTATCACCTGGCTTAAGCCCTTTGGCGCGGGCCTGCACGGAGGTGGCCAAAGTTTGAATTTGCACACCAGCGTCGTTGTAGTAAAACTCTTTGTGAACTGCCCAGCCCTGGGTTTGCATGACAGCAGCCATGGCATCGCCCAGCGCAGCTTGCCGACCATGCCCCACATGCAAGGGCCCCGTGGGGTTGGCTGACACGAACTCGATCAAGACAGTTTCGCCCGAATGGGCTTGAGACTTTCCAAACTCAGCGCCCTGCTCCAGCACTTGGGCCACGACCGCAACACGGGCCGTTTGGCTTAAACGAATGTTGATAAAGCCTGGGCCCGCAATTTCAATGGCGTCGACCAAATTCGCGCAGTCGGCATTGGCTTTGACATGTTCGGCGAGCAGCTGGGCCAGCTCACGGGGGTTACGCTTGGCGGGCTTGGCCAATTGCATGGCCAGGTTACAGGCCACATCGCCATGGCTGGCGTCTTTGGGTTTTTCGAGCGTAACCACCCCCTCAAAAGGCTGGTTCAGGGCAGCAGCAGCGGCCGCTTCAAATGCGGCGATCAGCGTATTTCGTTGTTGGGCAAGCATGGGGACGGTTCAGGCAGATTTGAGCTAAGCCCCTGATTGTACCAAGTATTCCCGCCGGGAACCTGGAATGGCTTAACACTGGCAGGGGCTGAGTGCTATTTCTTTTTGGCCACCCAGGCAAAATGCCTTTGAAGGGCCTCATCGGCCAGCAGTGTCTCAGCGCTGGAAAATTGCTTGGCCAATTTCATTTCATCATACAAATCATGGATGCCATCGTGGCAAAGCCTGCAAATATTGACGCCTTGATTCAAGGTTTCCTTGTCAAAATTTTTTCGATAAAAAGCACGTCGATGTAATTTTTTTAGGAATGAGGTGATGAAAGGTCAGCGCAGTAACGCGCCCACAACACAAACACTGACCGCTTTTTAGCCGGGAAGAAGGCATTGCGTGTACCCAACTCGCCTAAAGGTTTTTCTTCACCAAATCACGCATCAGAAGGGCTTTTTCGGTGCCTTCCTGTTCCAGCCCCTCGACCACGGTCGCCCTGTTTTTGGGCGGCTGGTTCTGGCTGACTTTCCATTTACCAACCATGCTCTCGATTTGAACTTCAAAACCCACAATCGCCTGCTTGATTTGATCCAGAAATTCGGCAGGTGCATCGTTGACAGACCAAGGCTGATCTCGCGTGCCTTCCTGCTGCGCAGTCAAATCTTCCAGTTGCTGATGTAGCCATGCTGCATCATCCACAACCCGCATTTGACCTTTGACATGCACCACCGCGTAATTCCAGGTGGGCACCACCTTTTCTGTTTCCTGCTTGGTGGCATACCAGGAGGGAGTGATGTAATGCTCTGCGCCTTGAAATACCAGCAAAGTTTGTGATGACACCGCCAAATCAGCCAAGATTGGATTGGCCCTTGCCACATGACCACGTAACACCATTGTTCCATCAATGTTTTCCACAACTACCATGGGTATGTGATTGGCGTTCAGCCCCGAAGTTGACATCGTAATGACAGTGGCCAAGGGGTGAGCCTTGATCAAA
>NZ_LUJK01000029.1 GCF_001601825.1 Limnobacter sp. CACIAM 66H1
GGCACTGGGTTACGAGGTAGATCGAGATTTCCGCAGTGGTTACTGGATGCGCGACACCTACAGTGCCCCCGATGCCGAGTCGAGGGTGCGTTTCGTGAATTTTGATTCATTCAACAAAGACGGCGAGTTGCTCAAACTTGAATACTATGAGCTTGACCCTGAGTCCAGAATTCGCGCTTGGGTTCGCGCTGAAAGTGCGAAGTTTGATCCGGACAGTGGTGATTGGGAGCTGCGCAATGTTCTGCTTCAGCGCTATTTCGATGAGGCAGTCAACAACCCCGATGCGGCGCGCGCAGGTTTAACCATTCAGGCCAGCGAATTCGAGTCGCTTGAGACCATGCGATGGACTTCGAACCTGTCCCCCGAATTGCTCACGGGTTTATTCGTTCGCCCAGACCGTATGAGTGCCTGGCAGTTGTACAACTATTCGAACTTCTTGAGCAGTAATTTGCAGGCCACTGACAACATTGATTTGGCCTTTGCCAAAAAAATAATGTATCCCTTTGCCATTCTCATCATGATGATGATTTCGCTGCCTTTCGCTTACCTGCATTTCCGTTCGGGCAGTGTCAGCGTGAAGGTCTTTGCCGGCGTCATGATTGGCGTGGGTTTCCACTTGGTCAACAACCTCTTTTCCCATCTCAGCATGGTGGCCAGTTTCCCGCCGTTTGTGAGCGCCGCTTTGCCCAGCCTGCTGGGATTTGTGGTGGGCATGGGGGCACTGTGGTGGGTGTCGCAACCAGCGCCTTGGCGTACTTTGAATGTATTGAGGAACCGATGAGCAGTACCGGAAAAAAAGCAATCGTATTGTTTGGCCACGGCGCGCGCGATCCGCAGTGGGCCGAGCCCATGAAACATTTGCAGAGCCTGTTGTTGGCGCGGTTACCTGATGTGCAGGTGGAACTGGCCTTTCTGGAACTGATGGCCCCAAGCTTGCCTGACACCGTGGATTGCATGGCACAAGGAGGGGTAAAGCACATTCAAGTGGTGCCTATTTTCTTTGGTCGGGGTGGACACTTGAAAAATGATTTCCCGGTGATCATGGCTGAGATGAAAGCACGGCACCCGGGTTTGAACATTGAAGCCACAACAGCTGTGGGTCAGTGGGATGCAGTGTGGCAAGCAATTGCCACTGAAATTGTTCAGCAAGTTTAATCAAAACAACTGGAGATACAACATGAAGAAATGGTTGCTGTTGGCTGCGCTGTGTTTTTCCATTCCCGCCCACGCACAATCGACCGAGGCCGCTTGTCAGGCCAGGGCAGTGAGCAAAGAGGGTAAGCCCCTGGCAGGTGCGGCAAAAAATTCGTTCATGAAAAAATGCCTGGCTGAAAACAAGGCCAGCTGCGAAGAACGCGCAGTGGGTAAAGACGGAAAGAAGCTGGCCGGTGCAGCCAAGAACTCATTCATGAAGAAGTGCGAGGCCGCTGCGGGTTAACGGGTGCCTGACAGGCAATCAAGCGGCTTTGTTCGATTCCAATAACGACCCGGTCAATGCAATGTTGGCCGGGTTTTTATTACCGGCGAGCAATTCAGCCTGCGCCTTGGCCAGAGCTTGGCCAATCAGGATAAGGCAAGGCCCATCAGTCAGCTGTTCCGCAGAAAACGACGGCAACTTCCCCAGGTTCAGAGGTGTGAATTTCTCGGCGGGCAATGAAACGCTTTCGCACAGAATGACCGGAGTGGCGGCATTGCGGCCTTTTTCAAGCAAGGCAGCCGCCCAAGGTCCAGCCTGACGCAGCCCCATGTACACGGCCACAGTGTCGTTTTCTGTGCCAGTGAACAATTCAGTGCTGGGCACTTCATCGGCGCCCACGGACGGGGTGGTCAAGGTTAGGCTGCGGGCTACGCCACGCAGGGTGAGTGAGGCTTGCAGGCTGCTGGCCGCGGCCAGTGCAGCAGTCACACCAGGTACCACTTCAACGGTGTGGCCCGCGGTTTTCAAGGCGGTGATTTCCTCATCAGCACGGCCGAATACCATGGGGTCGCCACCTTTCAGGCGCACAACCAAGTGGTATTTCTCAGCCGCTTCAACAAGCTGTTTGTTGATGAAGTGTTGTGCAGTGGATTTCTTGCCGCAGCGTTTTCCAACAGCGACAAGCTTGGCATCGGAGCGGGCTTCAGAAAGAAGAGAGGGACTGACCAGCGCGTCGTAAAACACACAGTCTGCCTGCATCAACAGCTTCAGGCCGCGAACGGTGATTAAATCCTCCGCTCCTGGTCCTGCACCAATCAATACAACGCGTCCCATCTCAAAAGTCCCTATTTAAGAACAAGCAACCAACAACCGGGTGAAGGGTCGTTGCTTAGTTCTTTGCAACGATCATGCCAGCGGCCACAGTTTGGTTGGTAGCACCGTCAATCAGGATAAAACTGCCTGTTGCACGGCATTCGGTGTACAAATCCGCCACGATGGGCTGGGCCAGCACCAATTCAATCTGTGCGATGTCGTTCATTTGCACCGTTTTGGTGCTTTCACCGTGCAGCAGGGTGTGAATGTCGAGCACCAAATTCACCGATTTTATTTTGGCTTGGGTTTGGCGAGTGGTCTGCTTGATCCAGTACTTGCGAGCAGGGTTCAATGGTTCATTGTCCAGCCAGCAAATGTCGGCCGTCAATGCCTTCACCGGGGCATGGTTGACCGTGTCACCACTGCTGACAATTTGATCCCCACGGGACACATCTACATCGCGGTCCAGCACCAGTGTGACGCACTGACCCAGGTGGGCTTCAGGCAGATCATCGTTCAAAAACACAATGCGTTGTACTACCGCACTTTGGCCTGAAGGATGCACCACCACCGTGTCGCCAACTTTCACGCTGCCGCCTTCGACTCGGCCCATGTAGCCGCGGAAATCTTCGGCTTTGTGCCCATCGTGGCGGGCCACCAACTGCACCGGGAAACGGAAACCCACCTTGTGAGCAGCCTCTGCGCGGTCAGCGCGGCTGGGAATGTTTTCCAGGATGGGCAGCAAGGGCTGGCCTGTGTACCAAGGCGTTTTGGGGCTGGCAGTGACCACGTTGTCACCTGTGAGGGCGGAAATGGGCAGTACCAGCGCCTCTTGCACGCCAACGGTAACAGCCAGTTCTCGCACGGCTTTTTCAGTCGCAATGAATTTGGCCTGATCAAAATCAACCAGGTCCATTTTGTTCACCGCAAACAAAATAGCGGGAATACCCAGCTTGCCGGCAATCGCACTGTGGCGTTTGGTTTGCGCCAGCAGGCTTGCTTTCAGGCCTTCTGCACTTTCTTCAAAAGTAACGCGGGTAATGTCGACCAGCACAATCGCTACGTCGGCTGTGGATGCACCAGTCACCATGTTGCGGGTGTACTGCTCGTGGCCCGGTGTGTCGGCCACAATAAACTTGCGCGCAGGCGTGGCGAAGTAGCGGTAAGCCACATCGATGGTAATGCCTTGCTCACGCTCGGCTTCCAAGCCATCGGTTAACAATGAAAAGTCGATGGTATCGCCGGCAGTGCGTTTGTTTTTGGTCTTGGAAATGGCGGCAAGCTGGTCAGCAAAAATACCTTTGCTGTCGAATAGCAGGCGACCAATCAGGGTGGACTTTCCGTCGTCGACAGAACCAGCGGTGATGAAGCGCAGCACGCCGTGGTCTTGGGTGCTTAGTTTCAGGGCTTCGTTAATTGCGTTCATGGTATTCATCTCGATTTAGAAATAGCCTTCTTTCTTGCGGCGCTCCATGGAGGCCTCGGAAGTTTGATCATCCATGCGGGTTGCGCCACGTTCGGTAATGTCAGTCACCGCAGTTTCGGTGATGATCTCAGCTGGCGTAGCCGCAGTACTGGCCACCGGGCAGGTGCAGGTAATGTCGCCTACAGTGCGGAAGCGAACCACACGTGTTGTGACAGTTTCACCGGCCTTGGGTTGGGTCATCTCGGTAACAGGCACCAACAAACCATTGCGCTCGATAATCTCGCGTTCATGGGCGTAGTAAATGTTGGGCAGTTCCAGTTTTTCGCGTTCAATGTATTGCCACACGTCCAGTTCAGTCCAGTTGGAAATCGGGAAGACGCGCATGTGTTCGCCGGGGTGAACGCGGGTGTTGTACAGGTCCCAAAGTTCAGGACGCTGGTTTTTTGGGTCCCATTGACCAAAGCCATCGCGGAACGAAAAAATACGTTCTTTCGCACGTGCTTTTTCTTCATCACGGCGTGCGCCGCCCATCAGTGCGTCAAAGCCAAATTCTTCCTGGGTCTCAAGCAGTGTGACGCTTTGAAATGCATTGCGTGAAGCGTCGGGGTGCGGCAGGCGAATGGTGCCTTTTTTAATGGAACCTTCCAGTGAACGAACAATCAGTTCTTCACCCAGTTGCTTGGCTTTCCAGTCGCGAAACTCGATCACTTCCGGGAAGTTGTGCTCGGTGTCAATGTGCACCAAGGGAAATGGAAACTTGCCGGGGCGAAATGCTTTTTCTGCAAGCCGCAACATCACGATGGAATCTTTGCCGCCTGAGAACAACATGGCGGGACGAGCGCATTCAGCGGCCACTTCGCGCATGATGTAAATTGCTTCTGCTTCAAGCCAGTCCAGGTGGGACATGGTGTGTTTTTGCGTGCTCACTTGCGTGCTCATGATTGTTCTCGACTTGTGTTCTTCAATGGTTGAATTCAGTTCATTTCTTCAGGTTGGCGTTGTGCAAACCGCATTCCTTGCTGCTTGGGTCTTCCCACCACCAGCGGCCCGCCCGAATGTCTTCACCAATGGTGATGGCGCGGGTGCAGGGTTCACAGCCAATCGACGGAAAACCCTCGAAGTGCAGCTTGTTGACAGGCACATCAAACTGGCGAACATAGGTCCACACATCCGCCTCGCTCCAATCAGCCAGCGGGTTGAATTTTTCAATGCCGCGGTCGGCATCGAATTCCCGCACAGGCAGTGCGGCGCGGGTCGCTGCCTGCGCCTGGCGTTGGCCGGTTACCCAGGCTTTTGCACCTTGAAGGGCACGTGCCAAAGGTTCTACCTTGCGAATACCGCAGCATTCTTTGCGCAGCGCGGTGCTTTCATAGAAAGCATCTTTACCCTTGGTGTTCACGTAGGTTTCAACGGCTTGCACCTGTGGTTCAAACCACTGCACTGTTTGACCATACTTGGCTTGCAAGGCTGGGGCTACATCCAGGGTTTGCTGGTGCAGACGACCGGTGTTCAGGCTGAATACACGAATGTTCAGCTTCAAGCGTGCGATTACATCGAACAACACATTGTCCTCAGCCGCAAGGCTGCTGGCCAGTGCAATGTTGTCGAACTCTTGCGCGGCTTGGGTCAACAGGGTTTCCAGCGCCTGCACTTTGCTTGAAATGTCGGTGGCGGGCTGGTGCGGGCCACGAAACACCGCAATCGGTTGTTCCAGTGCAACGCTGTTGTCGGGGGTTGCTTCAACACTGTGAAAGCGTGAAGTGTTCACTGCATTCATATTCATGCTCCCGCCGCGGCAGCCCTGCGATTGAACACAGGCAGTGAGCCATCGGCGCTGGTTTGATAAGGAATGGTGAAATCGGAAAACGCATTCAATGCGTCTTCAAGCGACTTGCCTTCCTTGATATCGAATTGCGTGAAGCCGCAACGCGCCAGGTAGAAAAACTGGTCCCGCCAAATATCGCCAAATGCGCGAATTTCGCCTTTGAAGCCGTAGCGTGTGCGAAGCAATACTGCGCCTGAATAACCCTGGCCGTATTTGAACACCGGGAAGTAAAATGCAATCAACTTCAGCACATTCACGTCGCCCTGCAATTGTTCCGGGTTGTCTTCCGGATTCAGGTAAACACCCAAGTCGCCCGCCTGTGCACGCGCAGTCAGTTCAGCTTTGTTTGATTCCCACACCGACAAGTGCACCAGCACTTTGCCCTCGGAGGGAACTGCCACAGGTGCTTCAGCTGTACCTGTTTCAACGACAACGAATTCATTGGCAACAATAGACGCTTGGCCATTCAGTGGTTTGACAATGACGCTTTTTACTGGGTTTGCCATGTTATGCGGCCTCCTTGTTGGCGTACACGTGGTCTTTGAAAGGCTCAGCGCCAATGCGGTCTAGGGTGTCGATGAACAGTTCATCTTCATGACGCTCGCGCACATACACTTCAAGCAGCTTTACCACCACACCGGGTACATCTTCGGCGTAAAACGATTTGCCGATCACCTTGCCGATGGATGCATCGTTTCCTTGTCTTCCGCCCAGCGTCACCTGGTACCACTCCTCACCGTTTTTATCGACACCCAAAATACCGATATTGCCAATGTGGTGATGACCACAGGAGTTGATACATCCCGAGATGTTCAAGCTAAGATCGCCCAAATCAAACTGGTAATCGAGGTTGTCCACGGCTTCCTGAATGCCCAAGGCAATCGGAATGGACTTGGCATTGGCCAGTGAACAGAAATCACCGCCCGGGCAGGCAATCATGTCGCTGACCAAGCCAATATTCGGCATGGCCAAATTGTGTTCTTTCAGGGTGCTCCACAACTCGAACAAATCTTGCTCAGCCACATCAGACAGCACGAAGTTTTGTTCGTGAGTTACACGCAGCTCACCGAATGAATATTGCTCGGCCAGGTCAGCAATCAAGTGCATTTCATCAGTCGTGGCGTCGCCAGGGGCGATACCAGGGCGCTTCAGGGAAATACTGATGGCCACATAACCGGGCTGGCGGTGTTCACGTGCATTGCGGGTTAGCCAGCGATCAAAGCCTACATGCTTGGCGCGCAAGCCACGGTTTTGTTCTGCAATGGTGGCCACCTGTTCAGCGCTGAACTGTTCGTAGGCGGGGGCTGTGAAGAAAGATGAAACACGGTCAAATTCTTTCTGGGGAATCACCGACACACCACCTTTGATGTGTTGCCATTCTTCTTCAACCTGCCTGGAGAATTCTTCAGGGCCAATGGCACGCACCAGAATTTTGATGCGGGCTTTGTACAGGTTGTCACGGCGACCATAGCGGTTGTACACGCGCATCACCGCTTCGATGTAGGTGAGCAGCTCCTGCCAGGGCAGGTCGTTTTTGATCACAGAACCGATCACGGGAGTGCGACCCAAACCGCCACCAGCCAGCACTTGGGCTACCACTTCGCCAGCCGCATTGCGGGTCAAGTTCACACCAATGTCGTGCACTTGCACCGCAGCGCGGTCTTCAGCTGCGCCATTCACGGCAATCTTGAATTTGCGGGGCAGGTGAGCGAACTCGGGGTGGAAGGTGCTCCACTGGCGAATCAGTTCGCAGAATGGGCGTGGATCTACAAATTCGTCTTTCGCAATGCCTGCAAACGGATCGCTGGTGGTGTTGCGAATGCAGTTGCCGCTGGTTTGAATGGCGTGCATTTCGACTTCAGCCAGTTCAGCAAGAATCGCTGGTACATTTTCCAGTGCAGGCCAGTTGTATTGAATGTTCTGGCGCGTTGTGAAGTGTGCGTAGTTGCGGTCGTATTTGGCCGCAATATCGGCAAGCTTGTGCAACTGTTTTGCACCCAGCAGGCCATAAGGAATGGCCACGCGCAGCATGGGCGCATGGCGCTGAATGTACAGGCCGTTTTGCAGGCGCAGGGGGCGGAACTCTTCGTCTGTCAGTTCACCCTTCAGAAAGCGCTCGGTTTGGTTGCGAAACTGAGCCACGCGTTCGCGTACAAGGGCGTGGTCGTAGTCGTCGTATTTGTACATTTACATCACCAGTTTTGCGGCCACGGCGGTGAGGGTCGTGGCCAATACCCCGCGCAAGAACTTTTCAGGCACTGCGCGACTTAAATAACTGCCCACCGTAATACCGGGGATTGATCCCAGCAACAGTGCGCCCAACAAACCAAAATCAACGGTGCCCAGGCTAAAGTGGCCAAAGGCCGCCACAGTCGTAAGTGGTACCGCATAGGCAATGTCGGTACCCGCTATTTCAGAGGCTTTCAAGTGTGGATACAGCATGATCAGCACCATGGCGCCAATTGCACCAGCACCAATTGAAGAAACAGTCACCAACATACCGATGATTGCAAATGCAACCACGGTCGCGATGGTACGCGTTTTGTCTTGAAATTGGGCCTGTGGATGGTTTTGCAGCCAATGAACAATCTTTGTTTTGAAAATTAGCACGCCCACTGTCAGCATCACGCAAATGGAAATAGACCAGCGGATAAACACATCAATCGGGCTGCCTTTGCCAGCATTTTGAATGTCCAGGCCGTGCAAAATTGCAATCGTGATCAGTGAGGCGGGCACACTGCCCAAACAGGCCAGGGCTACAATTTTCCATTTCACCGTGCTGCGAAGGCGGTGTACTACAGTGCCTGCGCCTTTGGTGATTGCCGCAAAAGCCAGGTCTGTACCCACGGCAGTTGTGGCAGGTACACCGAACAACACGGTGAGCAACGGCGTCATCAGCGAGCCACCACCCACACCGGTCAGGCCGACCAGAAGGCCGACCGCCAGGCCAGAAGCTACATAAACTAAATTGATGTCGAAAGGCACGTGAAAGCTCGATGAAAATGGTTTTTTGGGACTTGAAGTGTAAGCGCTAGCCCTTATAATTCAAACGATAGTATTTCCATTTATATATTCCCCTGTGGAATAAAGGGTTTTTATGAACTTGCATCAGCTTCGATTCGTTCGGGAAGCGGTTCGCCATGACTTCAGCTTGACCGATGCGGCCAAAGCGCTGTTCACCTCTCAGCCAGGTGTGTCCAAGGCAATCATCGAATTTGAAGAAGAGCTGGGCTTTCAGATTTTCAAGCGACACGGCAAACGCATCAAGGGTTTAACGCCGCCTGGAGAATTGGTGTATCAAGCCTGCGAGCGCGTTTTGGCGGAACTTGAAAATATCAAAAGAGTGGGTGAAGAATTTGCAGCGCGCGAAAGCGGGCAGTTAACAGTGGCCGTAACCCACACACAGGCACGCTACGTTTTGCCACAGGCGGTGGCTGCTTTTCGCAAAAAATTCCCGAAGGTGAAGCTGATCTTGCTGCAGGGCACCCCTGAGCAACTGGCGCAGTGGGTGCGCAAAGACCAGGCCGACTTGGCCGTGGCTACCGAGGCTTTGGCTGATGAACCCGACCTGGTGACATTTCCCTGTTACGACTGGGGACACATTGCGGTGGCGCCCACTGATTCGCCCCTGTTAAAACCTTTTGCATCGGGCGGGCGGCAAATTGCGCTGGCTGATTTCGATCAGATGCCCATCATCACTTACGAAACCCATTTTGCAGGGCGCAAAAAGATTGATGCCGCGTTTCAAAAAGCCGGGGTGAATATTGAGCTGGTGCTTGAGGCCATTGATGCGGACGTGATTAAAACCTATGTGGGCTTGGGTTTGGGCGTGGGCATTATTGCTGAAGTTGCTTTTGATGCGTTGAAAGACAAAGGGTTGATGGCAGTACCCGTGGACCACTTGTTTGGCCGCAACACCACGCGGATTGCCCTGCGGCAAGGTGTGTTCATGCGCACGCTGATGTATGAATTCATTGCGGTGTTTGCACCGATGTTGACCCCGAAGCTGATAGACCGCGTGTTGGGTGGGGGGCAGGCGTACGACATTTGATGCTGCATGGTTTGGGTATGCTGCGTTGTTCGTTTATGCGGTGTGGCTTGGGTGTGTGGCGTGGTTGATTTGTTCGGAGCGCAGTGCCTGTCGCAACAAGCACACGCGCACCTGAGCAAATCTGCACACCGCACACCGAAAAGCTAAGCACACATTTTGCACATTGCGTACATCACGCAACTTGCCGCAGCGTTTTACAAGTTGCACATGGAGCGCTGTTCGGGGCGAGTTCAGGCCAGCCCGCCCAACGACCTCGCAGCGCGGGGCGATTCCGCGAGAAATCGATGCAAAGGCGCTATTGCGCTTTGCATGACCCAAGCCAGGGGGTTAGTTGGGAGAATTCGGGCTGCGCCAAGCCCAAACAGTGCGGCTATGCTGCTTGTTGATGCGCCAGCTCGAGCGGTACGGCTGTTCAGCGGTTCGGCTTGCCGCTAGGCTCGCATGTGCTTGCGAACCACCTCAAAAACTCTCGACGTGTCCTGACTTTTAGGTCCATTGACCACCAGTTCATCCAGCAATTCTGCGGTTTTAAACAACAGCGGCAAGTGCAAACCCTGCTTCTTCGCTGCATCCGCCACCATGCGCACATCTTTTGCGTGCAGGTGCGCCTCAATGGAAACCGGGTCGGTGAAACCTTTCACCATGTGGGGGCCAGCCCAATCCAATACACGGCTCGCGGGCAATCCGGCTTGCAGCAGCTCAAGTACCACGCTCAATTCAGCACCTTGCTCCAGTGCGTAATTCATGGCTTCGGCAATGCCCACCAATTGAATGCACAGTGCCATTTGATTGGCCGCTTTAATGGCTTGACCTGCACCCGAAGGCCCCACATGCCGGATGGTCTTGCCCAAATGCTTGAGCATGGGCTCAATCTGATTGAAGGCTGCCAAATCCCCGCCTGCCATCATGCTCAAGGTTGCAGCGCGCGCGCCCGCAGCGCCGCCAGAGACAGGGCAATCAATGTAATCAATGTCGCGGGACTTTAATTGGCGTGCGATGTCGGCCACAGCAGCCGCATCTATGGTGCTGAAATCCACAATGATCGAACCAGGCTGTGCATGTTGCGCAAGGCCGCCATCGCGAAACAGCAGCGATTGAACATCCGCGGTGTTCGTGACATTCAAAGCAAGCAGGCGTGTACCTGCGCAAAGGGCTTCAATACTCGGTTGCGCAACAAGAGGGATGTCAGCCAGTGCTTGGAAGGTGGATGCGCTGCGCGCCCAGGCCAGCACAGTGTAGCCCGCATTGCAAAGGTGGGCCGCCATGGCGGACCCCATGTTGCCAAGGCCAATAAAGCCAATGGTTTTGGGTGTGGGGAATGTTGAGTTCATCCCCCGGATTATAGTCAGCTTCAGTGGGTCTGCATGCTCGGGTTTTCAGCAATGTGCAGGTCGTTTAAACGGCAATATTGAAGCTCGCCGCTGTGCAGTTGAACCAGCACCGGGTGACTTGTTGATATCCAGCGTCCAAACTCGGCGATGTTATAGGCAATCACAGTGGCTGGCGCGGTGTTCAGCAGCACTTCGGCGCCGACTTTGAACAACTTCACGGTTTGGCGAAGTGTACGTTTGCGCATCAGTGTTTGACCATCGGGGTAACGCCGACCCAATGAACCGGCGGCGTTGGAATAGGCGATTGTGAGGGGCATTGTTGCCTCCAGGCTGGTGTGTACAGTTTAGTTATACGACACCAGCCTGAAAAGCAGTTTACCGAACATGGGGGAATAACCCGTTCAGTTTCTAGCGCTGTCTTAGTGAGATGGCAACAGCAACTGGTTTTGAATCAGCATGAACAGTTCGCTGTTTGGATCAGCGATGCTGTCGCAAATGCTGAAATGATCGGCATTGACCTGCAAAGGTGGGTTCAGGCCCCAGTGAGATGCCAAATAAGCGCTTTGTTCCTTAAAGGCATCGGTTTCCTTGGTGCCAAAGGCCAGGTGCACTGGAATGGTGGGCTTGGGCATCAAGGCCGGGCTAACCATGCGGGTGCGCTTCTGATTCAGCTTCAAGTCTTTTTGAATAAAAGGTGTGTGCACCAAGGGGCTCAGGTCGTAAATGCCCGAAATGGCAATCACGGACTTCACCACGTCTTGTGGCAGGTCGGAGGCCCAAAGGGGCCAAAACGCCAACGCGCTCATCACACCCAAATGCCCACCAGCCGAATGTCCGCACACCACGATCTGGTTGGCATCAAAACCAAAACGATCCGCCTGGCGATACAGCCACTCAATGCCGCGTAAGGTTTGGCGAACACTGTCTTCAATCGTCACGCGTGGAATCAGGCCGTAATTCAGCAGTGCCACCGAATAGCCCCGGGCCACATAAGGCTTGGCCAGAAAGGTGAAGTCGTATTTGTCCAGTGAGCGCCAGTATCCGCCGTGGATAAAAATCAACAGTGGCTTGCCGGGCTTGCCTGGAATGACATCCACGGTTTCTGCTTCCGATTCACCGAAGTACTGGTTCCAGAACCCATCCAGATCAAAACGGGCGTAGCGGGACTGTTCGGCCCAGCGAGCAAAAGTTTTGGGGTGATCGGGCAGGTAAGAGCGGACGTTGTACTGGCTCTCGAGCCAAGCCACGTCGGGCTGGTTCTCGCCACTTTGGGCTTTTGTGTCGGCCATATGGCAGTGCAAAAATGTGTGTTTGGGTTGTTGGGCAGAATAAATTCGTGACACAACATACCGTAAAGGGACCAAAAAGTCCAATTTTCATGCCAATTTCGCGGTTGATTAAACACAATGGCAATAATTTTGTGCTTACAATGAAAAGTTCAGCGTTTCAGTCGAAAGCTGGCCCAGCATGCAAGTGCAACAAAGGCCACCACAGCGGCTGCCATGGGTAAAGCGGTGTCGTCGTGCACTACCGAAACAGCCCAACTGGCCAATCCTCCCAAACCAAACTGTGCGCAGCCATACAGGGCCGAGGCCGCACCCGCGTTTTTAGGGTGCTTGCCCAACAATTGTGCGGTGGTGTTGGGGGCAACAAACCCCAATGATCCTACGCACATCAGGAAGCCGATCACCATCAGACCCAGGTTCCAGTGGTCCGTGCCAGCATTCCACGCGCTGCTCAATACCAGGAGTGCGCCCAGCAAACCCAGCATTGAGCCGGTTTTAATTAGCGGGGTAGTGCCTGTGTGTTTCACCAGCCTTGTCGATGCATAACCAAATCCAATCAAGGTCAATATGTTGGAGCCGAACAGCACGGCATAGGTTTTTTCACTCAAATCAAAAAATTCGATGTACACAAAGGGTGTACCCGTAATGTAGGCGAACATGGCGGCGAAATGCGCTCCACCTGAAATGATCAGCAGGCGTGCATCTCTGTGTTGGAAAACAGTCCAGTAACCCCGAAAGGCCAGCGATATCGAAGTTTGGCTGCGGGTTTGGCTCAAGGTTTCGGGCAGTAACAGGTAGGCGGCGATGGTGCATGCGGCACCAAATAGCGCCAAGGCGAGAAATTCGTAACGCCATGAACCCAGCTCTAAAATATACGCGCCAAGAAGTGGCGCAATCATGGGTGCCAGCGAGGTAACCATGGCGATCATGGCCATGACTCGGGCGGAGTCTGTCTCGCCAAACAGGTCCCGAATGACAGCACGCGAAATGACCGCAGCGGCCCCACCTCCAAAGGCCTGGATCAGTCGAAACGCCAGCAATTGCTCGATGGATTGCGCCAGCATGCAGGCCACACTGGCCAACACAAACAAGGTGGTCCCGGCAAAGATCATTCGCCTGCGCCCAAACCGGTCGGAGAGTGGCCCATAAAACAGCATGCCCATGGCAAACCCGGCCAGAAACACGGTCACAGTTTGTTGTACGCGCCCTGCGGGTGCCTGCAGTTCCTCGCTGATTGCAGCAAAGCTTGGCAAATACAGGTCGATTGCCAGCGGGGCAAATGCGGCGAGTGCTGCAAGCAGTAAAAACATGGGACGGTTGATCACAAAACTGGCTTCCAGTGCGAGGGGATTGGGCATTGTACGCGTTGTGCAGTGCTTCATTGAGCAAACCAATTTGACAGACTGCATGTAGCTAATTATGGTCATATTCATGCCATGGCTGTTTGTATTCAGTTGCTTTCGTGGGGTGCTGCATGGAATTCACGTCGCTTGATCTTGCCCGAATCCAGTTCGCGGCCAATATTACTTTCCACATCCTGTTTCCAACCATCACCATCGGCCTGGGCTGGGTGATGTTTTACCTGCGCTTGCAGCATGTGCGCACTGGCAAAACGGAATGGGAGCAGGCCCATTACTTCTGGACAAAAATTTTCGCGCTGACCTTCGCCATGGGCGTGGTCTCGGGCATCACCATGAGTTTTCAGTTCGGCACCAACTGGCCGGGATTCATGGAGAAAACCGGAAACATTTCTGGCCCCCTTCTGGGCTACGAAGTGCTGACCGCGTTCTTTTTGGAGGCAACGTTTTTGGGGGTGATGTTGTTTGGCAAACAGCGGGTGTCGCCCAAGGTTCATTTGTTGGCCACCTTTTTGGTGGCATTTGGCACCACCTTATCGGCTTTCTGGATTCTGGTGCTGAACAGCTGGATGCAAACCCCGCAGGGTTTCGAAATTATTGATGGCCAGATGCACGCCACCAATTGGCTGGAAATTATCTGGAACCCGTCTTTCCCGTATCGCTTCACGCACATGTTGCTGGCCAGCGGCTTGACTGTGTTCTTTGTGATTGCGGGCGGTAGCGCACTTCAAATTCTGCGCAAACGTGAGAAGCCTTTCACTCGCCACATGTTAAAGCTGGGTGTTTATGGCGCTGCCGTACTGATTCCAATCCAGATCTTTGTGGGTGATTTGCACGGATTGAACACCTTGAAACACCAGCCTGCCAAAGTGGCGGCCATGGAGGGCGTTTGGGAGACCGAGAAGGGTGCACCGCTGCTGTTGTTTGCCATTCCCGACAGCGAAGCGCGTACCAATCATTTTGAAATTGGCATACCGAAAATGGCCAGTTTCATTTTGACGCACGACTTTGACGGCGAAATCAAAGGGCTCAATGATTTTCTCAATACTCACCCACCAGTGGGTCCTGTGTTTTATTCCTTCCGGGTCATGGTGGGGATGGGAGTGTTGATGTTGCTGGTGTCTTGGGCCTCGGTGTGGGCCTTCCGCAAAACAGGCCCAGTGCTTGAAAACAAAACCCATCGACTCATATTGACCGCTTTGATGTTCATGATGTTTTCGGGCTGGGTGGCCACGGTGGCTGGCTGGTGGGTCACCGAAATTGGTCGTCAACCCTATGTGGTGTACGGCGTGCTGGGCACTGCCGATGTGGTGGCCCAGCACCCGCCCCAGTTGCTGGCATTCACCGTGTTGTTGTACATGGCCATGTACATTGGTTTGATCATCTCTTATGTGTGGGTGCTGCGGTATATGCTGTTGGGCGGAATCGGTTCATCCAAGAAGGTCAATTGGGGTGGAGCACCCACGGCAACTACACCTGCAGACAAGCTGCGCCGCGAACAATAAAAGGGGATCTGCGTGATGACTTTCGAAGAGTTTTTGCCGCTGTTGTTCATGGGTGTCATGGGACTGTCCCTGCTGATTTACGTGGTGCTGGATGGGTACGATCTGGGTGTGGGGCTTTTGTTACCCCATGCCACAGACGATGAAAAAGACACCATGATCAATTCTATTGGTCCGTTCTGGGATGCAAATGAAACCTGGCTTGTGCTGGGTGTGGGTGTATTGCTGGTGGCGTTTCCAAAAGCACACGGCGTGGTGTTGACTGCTTTGTACCTGCCTGTCACGTTCATGCTGTTGGGCTTGGTGCTGCGCGGTGTGGCTTTTGATTTCCGTGTGAAAGTGGATGTGGCTTACAAGCCGCTGTGGAACCGGATTTTTTTCATTGGTTCGCTGGTGACTTCGGTTTCACAAGGCTGGATGCTGGGCAGTTACATCACTGGTTTCTCGAACCATTGGTCACAACTGGTGTTCAATTTGGGTGTGGCCATCACTCTGCCTTTTGCCTACACGCTGCTGGCCAGTGGTTGGTTGATCATGAAAACCGAAGGCGATTTGATCGAGAAGTCTCGCCGCTGGGGGAGAATCAGTTTTTGGCCCATGCTGGCCTCAATTGCCTTTATTTCAGCCATGACACCCTTGGTCGTGCCTGAGATTTTCGAGAAATGGTTCAGTTTTCCCAATATCGTAGCGCTTGCGCCCATTCCAATTGCATCGGTGTTGTGCCTGTGGGGTATTCACCATGTGCTTGGCAGCCAGCGTCTGATGGATGCCGGCTATGGTTGGATGGTTTTCGCACTGACGGCGGGAGTCATGACGTTGGCCTTTATGGGCTTGGCCTACAGCCAGTACCCCTACGTGGTGTTGAATCAATTGACCGTTTGGGAGGCCGCTTCTTCCCCTGAAGCATTGAAAATTATTCTGGTGGGTGTGGTGATCACTTTGCCGACAATCCTCGGTTACACTGCGTTTTCTTACAAAGTGTTCTGGGGTAAGGCCAAGGAATTGTCTTATCAGTAACCACGCAGTATCAACGCACCGAAGGAATTTGTTGAAATGAGCATCAGGCAACTGAGCAATGAGGTCGCTGTGTGCGGCCAAATCAGTCCGGAAGATTTGGAAGCGATCGCCGAGCTGGGTTTTAAAACAATCGTGAATAATCGACCGGACCATGAGGTGGGTCCCCAACTGGCCCATTCGGTGATCGAAGCCAAAGCGAAAAGTTTGGGTTTGGCCATTCACTATTTGCCCATGGATGTTGGCCAGCCGCCATCGGAAGTATTGCTCGAGGACTTCAAGCGAATCCTTGATTCAGCCGAAAAGCCAGTGTTGGCATATTGTCGCAGCGGCAATCGGTCCGGCCAAATTTATATGGGTGCTTGCGCCCTGAAATAAACCGGCTTTTTGCCTAGTGGCTCTTTCGATGATCGGGTTGTTGCGCGGGCATGGTCATGGCCAGCTCTCGGATCATTCGCACTGTATCAATGTCCGCAGCGCGATAAGCCTGCTTCCGAATTTCGTCGACGTCGTGTGATGATACTTCGGGGCCACCGAGGCTGGCTGGTGTATCGCTGACCTGGTACTGAAACCGCAACCAAAGTTCGCCTGACTCCGGTTCTTCAATTGAAATGGTTAATGTGCTGTCGCCACAAAACTGATTCGCTACAATGCGAGTTTCGGTGCGATCTTCTTCGATCAGCTCGATGGTGTCTTCAATTTGAAAGGGGCCGTAATTCAGGACGCGCGCAAGCGTTGTGACATTGCCCTCTTGGCTCATTTGTATCACCTGCGCATCTTCAAGGCCAAGTATGAAGCGGGTGGGTTTCCAGGCCCGTGCCACCAAGCCAAACCAGAGTTGTTGCCGTGTTAACCAGTCAATGCCAGGCAAGCTCGGGTCGTTGATCTGCACCAAATGTTCAAATTTCATGAAGGGGGTCCTGTGATACACAGACAAGGTACTACAAAACGCTACTCTGATTCCACAAGCTTCAACGGGGTGGTTTATTTGGTTGAGGTACCTTCCATGGAGGAGGGTGACATTCAGGCCCAAACCAGGGACCTTTTGGGTAGCCTTGAAGGCACTATGGCTGGCGCCGGGACTGACAAAAGCCATTTGTTGATGGTGCAGGTTTACCTCACCAACATGGCCCGCGATTACGATGGGTTCAATGCAGTGTGGGAGGCCTGGTTGCCCGAGGGTACGGCACCCTCACGCGCGTGCGTGGAAGCCAAAGGCTTGGCCAAGCCTGGCTGGAAGGTAGAGCTGGTTGTGACCGCAGCGGTAAATCAGACTTTACTGGCATAGCAGACGCAGGCGTTGTTGAAGCACTCGCAAGTTGGATTTCAGGTGTTCAATTGAATTGGCGGCGGGCAGCTGGTTTTGCATCAGCTGAATTTCAAGCTGCTGGATAAAGTCTGCAAAAGCGAATTCGCCCACCAGTTTGCAGTGTCCCTTCAGTGTGTGCAGCGCTCGTTTGGCTTCTGGCAGGTTCTTGGCTGAAAGCTGTTTTTCGGCTTCATCTGAAAGTTGCGGAATTTCAGCCGCAATCATGTTGATGGTCGTTTTGAGCAATTCTTTGTCATGGTCAAAGTTTTGCATTGGAATAGGCGACACCTTGAATTTCAGGCGTGCCAGAACGGCTTCAATGTCACTGCGCTTGAATGGTTTTGAAATGTACTCACGCATGCCCGCCGACATGCAAGCCTCACGGGTGTCGGCAATTGCATCTGCGGTTAGCCCAACAATCGGCAGGTTTTTGTGTTGCGGTTTGGCAAGAATTGCGCGGCATGCTTCAAGCCCGCCCATGTTGGGCATGTGCATGTCCATAAACACCAAATCAAAATTTTCCTGGTCCACGGCCTGCAGGGCGGCCAGGCCATCGTCTGCAAAGCGGTAAGAAATGCCAAGCTGGGTCAGCACATGCGAGATGAAAGTCTGGTTGACCATATTGTCTTCAGCCACTAACACACGCAAGCCTGTGGCGGCTTGCCCAAACTCCGGCATGGCTGGATTGTTGTCTGAGGTCATGTCAACGGTTGGGGCTTCGCATTCAGTGGTTGTTTGTTGTTCAACTACAGGTAACTCTAGTGTAAAGCTGAATTCACTGCCAACACCTTCTTGGGACCAAAGATGTATTCGACTATTCATCAACTCCAGCAAACGTTGCGTGATGGTCAACCCCAGCCCGGTGCCGCCATACTTGCGCGCTGTACCCGGCTCTGCTTGAGAAAAGGCCTTGAAAATCTCGGTGTGGGCTGATTCTGAAATGCCCATTCCAGTGTCGCGCACCGCGAAATGAATTTTGCATCTGGATTGTGAATTTTTCTCAGATACCGGTCTCGCCGTGATTGTGAGACTGACCTGACCTCGCTCGGTAAACTTCAGGGCATTGCTCAACAGGTTATTCAACACTTGCATGATTCGAGGACAATCACCCAGCAAGCGGTCTGGAACGGCTGGGTCAATGTCCAGCACCGTGACCACGCTGGGTTTTGCATATGCACTGGAGACCATTTTTACCATGGCCTGCACGTTGAGTCGCAATTCAAAAGGTTGCGGGTCCATGTCAAGGCGGTTGGCGTCAATCTTTGAAAAATCCAGTATGTCGTTGACGACCCGCAGCAGGTGTTCGGCACTGAGCTGTATCAACTCCAGATTGCGTCGGGGTTTTTCTGCCAGTGCACTATTGCCCAAGGTAATTTCAGTCAGTCCCAGTATGCCGTTCAAGGGCGTTCTGATTTCGTGGCTCATATTGGCCACAAACTGGGATTTCAGGTCATTGGATTTGTCCGCTTTAAGTTTGGCTACCTCCAATGCACGGTTTTTCTTTTGAAGTGTGACCGACGCCCAATTGAGGGTACGGTGCAGCATGGCCAACTCGCGGGAGGTGGGAGAGGTGGCATGTTCAATACCCTGGTCTTTCACCATTCGCTGCGCAAAATCGGTGAGTGAATTCAATTCTTGAATTGTTTTGCGGATAAAAAGCCACAAGGCCAGAGCTGCTGGAAAAATCAGAATGACAGCCAGAAGAATGTTGCGTTCGATCAGTTCGGACTGACGGGTCTGGAGGGGTGTCAAATCATATTCCAGCACCACATGGCCAATTGTGCGTCCGGATTCGATGGGTTCAATCACTGTCAGGTAGCGATCACTGCTGAATAGTTGTGTGCCCGAATCTCGCTTGGGCACACGCAACCGGCCAACGTCATAACGGGGTGAGAGGTTGTGGGTTTTTGAATCGCGAAGAACCTGAGCCAATACTTTTCCCTCGGCGGAAACTACGGTGGCCGAATAAAGATCTTTGAAGCCGTTGGCCTTCAAGAGCAAGGTTTCAATAATGGCGAAGTCTTTTTCCAGCAAATGGCTGTTGCTAGAGACTGCCAGATTGAATGCGAGGGCTGTGGCTTGTTGATTGAATACACCTTGCAACTGGTTGCGCTGGGTTTTGGTGTTGAACCAGGTAAATGCCAGGGCAAGTGTCAAGACCAAACCAATGCCCAGCACCAACAGTTTGGTGCCCAGGCTGGGATGCGTGATGGTATGGAAAGAGGGTTTCAATTGGAAAGAAATGCCTCGAGACCAAGATTTTCCAGTGGCTTGTAATCTTTGGCGTAATCAGCCCGTACGGGGTTGGGAATTTGAATGTCCTCGCCCACCTGTTTGTGCGTTTTAATGTGTCCCAAGATGGCGGCTGTGATGGCCTCTCGAGTACCGGGATCCACACGTGGATGCGCTGCGATCGGATGGGGTGGTGCAGGAGGCGTTTCGTAAATTACCTTGATCCTTTGTTGAAGTTCGGGTGTTTCAGCCAGCAGGGTGGCATTGACCATGCCGCCGGCTTGCCCTTCGCCTCGCACTACGCCGCGAATGACGTTGGAGTGTGTTTTGACATATTTGGTGGTGAACTCCAGACCTTTCTCGCGTTTCAGCAAGGCACGCATATACAGCGAAGCGCCGAACGCGTTGGGCGATGGAAACAGCAGGGTTTTACCGTTCAAATCACTGAGAGTCTTGATGCCGCCAGTTTCGCTGTCGGTTGAGGCAATCAGAATACCAGTCAAGGGTTTACTGTCACGTACCAGTGGAATATAGCCTTGTGCCTTTTTGGCCATCACCATGTGATAAGGGTTACAGTAGATCAGCTCCGCTTGCCCAGCCTTGAATTGGTTTTCAAACTCCGTGATGTCCTTGGCGAAAACAAGCTCAATTGGAGGAAGACCGTCTTTTTGCAATCCATCCAGCAATTTGCTCCATGTCGCATGAATTTCAGTGGCTGGAAATTGTGGTACCACAAGAAGACGAAGGGCTGAATTCTTGTCGGCGCTGTGCGCCAGTGGCCAGCCAATCAATCCAAACAATGTGACAATACAGGTCAATATTGTGCGAATACTTGACGCAGTGAAAGTGGGCATGATTTCAAATGTTAAATAATAGTCAATTAATATTTTAATATTTATCGGGTTCCTCAAATCATGAAAACAAGCATTGATTTACCCTGTATTTCAAAGGTGTTGAATGGTGAAGCCCGTGTTGCATGAATCGTCCCTTGCGGTCGGTGTGTTTGATTCGGGCGTCGGTGGCTTGTCGGTCCTCAAAGAGATGTTGAATCACTTGCCAGCTGAACATTTTCAGTTCGTGGCCGATGAGCGTTATTTGCCGTATGGCGACAAGCCCCAACACGAGATTACCGACCGGGTATTGACTCTGTCCAACTGGTTGCGAAATCAAGGTTGCAAAGCCATGGTGATGGCCTGCAACACGGCAACGGCAGCGGGTGCCAACCAAGCCCGGGCGGTCCACGCGAATTGGCCCATTGTGGGCATTGAGCCTGCTGTCAAGCCTGCCAGTATGCTGACTAAAACAGGTGTGGTCGGTATTTTGGCGACCACCAACACCGTAGCCAGTGAACGGTTTAAGGCCTTGGTTGAAAGGTTTGACCCCATGGCCAAGGTGATTGCCCACCCTTGCCCCGGCCTGGTTGAGTTGATTGAGCGATCGCCCATGCCAGAAGATGCGATTGAGGCTTTGTTAAAACCTGTGGTTGCCGAGCTACTTCAAAAACAGGCCGATGTCATTGTGCTGGGTTGCACACACTACCCCTTTGTTGCACATCTCATCTCCAGACTTGCTGGTCCCGGTGTGGCGGTGATTGAAACAGGCTTGGCAGTGGCCAAACAACTGAAAACGCGCCTGGAGAGTGAAAACCTGTTGAATGTGGGCAATGAACATCTGCCATCGATTGAGCGCGTGAGTTTTTTCACCACGGGTCAACCAGAGGCTTTCAAATCAAAGTTGGTGAATTTGTTGGGCACCGCTTGGTGCAATGCCCAGGTGCAGCAATTGGATGTTTAACTGCAGTCTTAACTGGCCGCCAACATTTTTGCTACTTGAACGAATTGCTCAGGCGCAATTTCTTCGGCGCGCGCAGTCAGTGAAATGCCTGCTTTTTCTGCAATGTGCTGGGGCACGACATCGGCCCAGGTGTTGCGCAACATTTTTCGACGCTGTGAAAATGCGGTGCTGACGACACGGCTGAAAATCTCGCCTGGAATGGCAGCGCGTTCTTGGGCCTTTTTGGGTACCATTCGAACGATCGCAGACATCACACGAGGTGGTGGATCGAAGCATTCAGGCGGCACATCAAACAAATGATCCATGTCGTAATACGCCTGCAACATCACTGATAACCTGCCGTAGTCGCTTGTTTTCGGTGCGGCTACCATGCGGTCAATCACTTCCTTTTGCAGCATGAAGTGCTGATCAATCACCCTGTCTGCAACATCAAGCAAAGCGAATAAAATGGGCGAGGAGATGTTGTAAGGCAGGTTGCCTACCACCCGAAAAGGCGCGGGGAGTTGTCCAAAGTCAAATTTCAACACATCCACTTCGTGAACCGTGAGCTTGTCTTTCCAGCCACCGGTTCGAAGCTTCTCTGCCAGGTCCCGGTCAATTTCAATCACCTGCAGGTGATCGACTGCTTTGAGCAACCAGAAGGTCAGTGCGCCCAAACCGGGCCCAATTTCAACCAGTGTGTCGTTCGCGCGCGGTCGCATCTCGCCGATCAGATTGGACAACACACTTTGATCAGTCAAAAAGTGTTGCCCAAATCGTTTTTTTGCTTGGTGTTTCATTGCGCGTTCCTGCGGCATAGGTCCATATGGTGCGCGCATTCTACCGCTTCACTCAGGCTGCCAGCATCCATGTTGCGGCTACCAGCCAGGTCAAGTGCAGTGCCGTGGTCCACTGAGGTCCGCACAATGGGTAAGCCCAGTGAAATATTGACTCCCTGACCAAAACTTGCATGTTTCAGCACCGGCAACCCCTGGTCGTGAAACATGGCCAAGACTGCGTCGCTGTTTTTCAGGTATTTGGGCTGAAACAAGGTGTCTGCTGGAAACGGTCCCTGTACATCATGCCCCTTGGCTTGAAAAGCCTGGATGGTTGGCATGATGGTGTCTATTTCCTCGCGCCCCAGGTCGCCTGATTCACCTGCGTGGGGATTCAGTCCTGTCACCAGAATTCGCGGTTTTGGTAAACCCCAGTAAAGGCTCAAGTCGTGCAGCATGATTTCCAGCGTGCGAGTAAGGCTGTTACGGGTAATTGCCGCGGACACACTGCTCAGAGGAATGTGTGTGGTGGCCAGTGCCACTTTCATGTTGCCACCAGTCAGCATCATGACAACATCACGTTGGCCACAGCGTTGCGCCAGGTATTCGGTGTGCCCCATGAAACCGGGCCAGTAGGGGCTGATTGCTGATTTTTGAATGGGCGCCGTTACCATGGCGGCTGCGGTACCATTCAGGCATGCATCGCAGGCCAGGTCGAGCAGACCCAGCACATAGGGCGCATTGGCCGGGTTGGGTTGGCCCGTGATACAGGGGCTTGAAAGAGTGTGATTGAGCAGAAAGTATCCGTGTGGCCCGGTATCGCTTGTTTCAACGTCCTGCAGCGAGTTGATTCGCTGCCATGTCGGTTGGATGCCCGCATGACTGGCCCTGGTCTCCAGCAGATCTGAGTCACCGAGAATGACCAATGAGCGTTTCAGCCGATTCGCCTGGTTTGATTCAGCCAGCAAAGCGCACAATTCTGGCCCGATCCCCGCGGGTTCACCGCTGGTGACGAGGATCGGGAGATTTGCAGCCCAGCTCATGCCTTGTACATCAGAGGCGAATTTCGATGAATGTGGAGTCGCGCAGTTGGCGCAACCACTCCTGGTAGCTTTCCTCAGATTTGCTGGCTCGAATGGCTTGTCGAGCAGCCTGACGCTGGCGCTCTTCAGAGGCGGCCTGCTGACGGCGCTCAACAACCTGAATGATGTGGAAACCAAACCGGCTCTGGAACACCGGGCTGACGCCTCCAATACCCAGTTGGTTCATCTCGCGTTCAAATTCTGGCACGGTGTCGCCCGGGTACAGCCAGCCTAAATCGCCACCCTTGGCTGCAGAGCCATCTTGGGAATAACGCTTGGCCAAAGCATCGAACGTCGCAGCCCCACCTTGCAGCTGTTCCAGCGCGAAATTCAATCTGCGTTTCGCTTCGGCTTCGGTAATGTCGGGGCCTGGGCGAATCAGGATGTGTCGAGCGCGTGTCTGGGTCACCGGAGTGTTGTCCAGCGCCGCTCCACTTTCGCGCCGCTCAAGCACTTTCAGCACGTGAAAGCCGTTGGGACTGCGAATGGTTTGCACTGCGTTCAATTGTGCCTTGGATAAAAACTCGGTGAACAGGGTGGGCACTGCATCAAAACCAGACCAACCCATTTGCCCAGTGCCGTCAATCGCCAACTCGGGATTGGCTTGCACAATGGTTTCTACCGTTTTTCCGTCCTTCAGGGCTTTTTCAATTGCTTCCACTTTGCTTCGCGCCTGGCTGAGCGTTGCACCACTGGCATCGCTGGGGGCTCTGACCAGAAGCTGCACCCAATTTACCTCGGGTTGATTGGCCGCTGCCCCGCCTTTGGTTCGGGCGGCGAGGTAATTTTGAATTTCGGCATCCGACACCTGAATGCGGGCTTCCACTTCGCGTTCACGCAGGCGGCCCAAGGTGATCTCGCTGCGCACCTCTTCCCGGAATCGGGCGGGCGACACCCCTTCCTCCTGAAGGCGTGCCAGAAAGTCTTCGAGAGACAAGCCATTTTGATCTGCCACTCGGGCCATGGCCGCTTCAATTTGCGCTTCTTCAATTCGAATGCCCACTTCCTCTGCTTTCTGAAGCTGGGCTCGATCCATGACCATGCGATCAAGTACTTGTTTGCGCAATTCAATCCGATCGGGCAGAGGGGCGCCCCTGCGGCTCATTTGGCGTTCAATCAGCGCGACCTGTCGGTTCAGTTCACTGCGGGTGATGATATCCGTGTTCACAACTGCAACGATGCCGTCGATCGCCGCCGCACTGGAACCATTGCTGGCCCCGAGCTCTGAACTCAGCTTGCCCACCGGCAGGTTGGATGTTGGTGCCTTGATACCCTGCGCCTGCGCGTGACCGATGGCCGCAAGGGCGGAAATCGCGAATAACCAGTGTTGAATGTGCTTCATGTTCATAACTTATCGGGTGCTTGTTGGGTACTTAATGGGTGCTCATTGGGTAGCTTGCGAGGAAGAGAAAGGCGTGTACCCAGGCACCTTTCTGGACAACAGGTCGGCAGGGTTGGACCCCAAACGACCCAATCCATTGAGTTCGAGCTGAACAAAGAGCGAGGTAGTCTCCAGCAGCGGTGCAGTCGCAAATCGTTGCGCAATAACACGCACTGCCCAGCAACCTTCACCGTATTCGAGACCTGCCACGCCTTCAATCAAACGATTGTCCAACATGGAGTAGTTTAAACGACCCACGCCGCTCCAGCGTTCAGAGATAGGCCATTGGCCAGAAATGTCGAACTGGTCAATTTGTGCGCGGGTGTAGCGATACCCCAAATTCAGCTGCTTGCCCAGCGATGGCGCATAGCTGACGGTAATATTGCCGCGCTCGTGGCGTCCGCTTTCGGCATTCAACTGGGTTGTCGCGTCCAGGAAAACAGACTGGCTGATTCGGCCCCGTGCATTTGCAAAAAAGTCAGAATCACTGGTGGTCGGGGCTTCAAAGCCCTGCAAAATGACACGTGGTGTGCTCAGGTTCAGGCGCTGCCCGCCCGTCACGCTGAATAACTCTTCGCTGGTCGCTTCGTCGTAGAAGCGGCTGGTCACCGCGAGTGTCAACTGATTCGCATCGCCAACCCGGTCAAGCCCCGAATACCTGTTCTCGGCGAAAATCCGAGTCAGGCTTTGATCCGTCACCGAGGTGTCGAAAATAGGCTGATCGGATTGGTCCTTGAACGGCGTGTACAGATAAAAAATTCGTGGTTCCAGGGTCTGATTCACATTGCGACCGAAAAAGCTTGTTTTGCGGTCGAAGTAAACCGTGCTGTCCAGCGAAACCGTTGGAATCACGCTGCCTGGTGCTGCGGGTGACCCAGGTGTTTGGCCCTGCAAATCGTAGTTGGTGGCCTGCACCGAGACAGCGGGCGTGAATGAGAATTCAGACCGTTGAATGGGCATGAAAACCCGGGCGCGCGTTACACCGCGTGAGCCTTCAACCCGCGCGGGTGCGGACGAGGGTCTGGCAAAGTCGGTGTACTGCCCGCTCACTGACACAAAGGCATTGGCCTGGCCAATTCGGGTGGGGCTTAATTCAAGCGTAGCCTCTGGCAAACGGTCATATGGCTCAGCGATCACATCGTTGAATAACTGCAATGTTTGATGAGCCACGGTGCGCACGTTGGCGCTCCAGTTTTTCTGACGGTACGAGACGAAGCCTTCTTGAACCAAAACACGTTGGGAGGCCACTGCCTGAGTCCGGGAGAAGTCAACAAAGTAATTGTCATCCGATACCTGGTTGAAATTTATGCCTGCATACAAAGGACCTTTTTCGTATTTGTGCAGCAAGGACAAAGCAGTGCGGTCTGTGCCTGTTTTCTCGTCATCCGGCAGGTAATCGTATTTAAGTTCGCCTTCGTTGCTTGGCGTCAGGTAACGGGTTTGTGTACCCAATTGGAAACCCCGGCCCGAGATGATTTTCGGGTACAGGGTCATATCTTTGTCTGGAGCAATATTCAGGTAGTACGGGACTGTCACTTCAAGTCCGCTGTTGGACACAGTGCCAAACGAGGGTGGCAGAAATCCGCTTTTGCGTCTGTCGGTGGTGGGGAACGAAAAGTAAGGTGCGCCCAATATGGGCACGTCCTGAAATACCACCTTCGCGCCACGGGCACGACCCACTTCAGCAGCCTGGTCAATTTCCAGCGAATCGGCAGTGATATACCAATCACCTTGATCCGCGGCACCAGGGTTTGGCACATCGCATACCGTGTAGTTCGGGTTTTCAAGCGTCAGCGTTGAAATACCGTCGTACTGCATTTTGTCGGCCCGACCCTTGCCGTTAATTTCCTTCAGCTCGAAGGTGGGTTTGGTCATTTCGCTTTCGCCGGTGCCCAGCTTTACAGAGCCCTCGGGGGCTTTCAGTATCATGCCTTCCTGCTCAATCACCAGGTTGCCCTTGGCCGTAGCACGGTCAGTAATGGGCGAATAATTGATTGAGTCGCTAAATAATTTCAGCTTGTTGCGCCGAACTTCAACATTGCCTTCCAGAAAGGTTTCCTCGGCGCTGTTGCCGTAAAGGCGGTCGGCAGAAATGTAAGTGGCCTCGTCCTCAGGTATCGGGTTGCGCACACCCAGCAGTCCACCGTCAATCTTTAGGCGGGTGGGGGACTCGGCCTTGGGTGGTGTGGCGCCTGTAGTTTGGGCAAGCGCGGGTGCGCCCAGACAGAACAAAGCAAATGCGATGGCTGTGGGGCGTGTGGGCACTGAGTGCACTTGCAGTAATTTTTTGCTTTTCTTCAAGCTGGGTATGTACTCAAATAGGTGACGGATCGATCAAGCGCCATAGGATCCTACTATTATAGGCAACTAACTACAAATTAAAGAGATTGGACGGTTTGATGAGCGCCTTGCGTCAAGAAATGTTGAAAAAATGGCTGACAGGCCTGAATGAGTTCGAGTTTGACCTGCAAACCCTGCAGGCGGCCTCCAGCGATGCCAGCTTTCGCCGGTATTTCCGGGTTGGCGAAGCCAATAACGTGCGAACCCTGATTGTGATGGACGCGCCGCCTGACAAAGAAGATGTTCGTCCCTTCGTGCATGTGGCGGGCTTGCTGCGAGAAGGTGGCTCCAGGGCGCCCCAGGTGTTGGCGCAGAATCCGCAGGAGGGTTTTTTGCTGCTGGAGGATTTCGGCAACACCACCATGTTGCAGGGGCTGAACGCCCAAGCTGAACAGAAAGACGCCCTATACATGCAGGCACTGCATGACCTGGTGCACTTGCAAGCCAACACCCGCACCGAAGGCATACCCGCTTACGGTGCCGACAAATTGTTGCAGGAAATGAATTTGTTCGATGAATGGTATGTGGGCAGGCACTACGGTGCCGAGCTGACCGATCAGGAACGCAACTGGCTTGAGAGCATCAAAGGCATGCTGATTCAAAGCGCGCTCGCTGAGCCTCAACTGTTTGTCCACCGCGATTACCACAGCCGCAACTTGATGTTGACCAGCCAGGCGGGTGAAGCGCCACAGTTCGGCATTCTTGATTTTCAGGACGCGGTAAAGGGCCCCTTGAGCTACGACCTGGTCAGTATTCTGCGCGACGCCTACATTGAATGGCCCGAAGCGCAAACCCTGGACTGGACCGTGCGTTACTGGGAGGCTGCCCGCAAGGCTGGCTTGCCCATTTGCGAAGACCCCGGTGAGTTCTATCGCCAGTTCGATTTTATGGGCCTGCAACGTCATTTGAAAATTCTGGGTATCTTCGCGCGCCTGAACTACCGCGACGGCAAGGCCCAGTACTTGAATGACCTGCCAATGGTGTTGCGTTATGTACGCCTTGTGGCGGGCCGATACATCGCGTTCAAGCCCCTGCTGCTGTTGCTTGATCGCCTTGAAAACAAGGCTGTAAAAGTGGGGTATACGTTTTAAATGAAGGCAATGATATTGGCTGCGGGGCGTGGCGAACGCATGCGCCCATTGACTGACCATTGTCCCAAACCCTTGTTGCCCGCGGGTGGTAAACCTTTGTTGCAGTGGCATATAGAGGCCCTGGCGGCGGGGGGTATTACCAGCATTGTGATCAATCACGCGCATTTGGGGCGCCAAATTGAAAGCCACTTTGGCGATGGTTCAGCCTTTGGGGTGCAGATAAGTTACTCAGCCGAGGCCAGCGCGCTTGAAACCGCGGGCGGTATTCGCAAAGCCTTACACCATCTTGGAAATGAACCATTTCTGGTGATTAACGGCGATGTGTCTTGCGAATGGCCGGTCGATAGGGCCTTGCAGGTTGCCAATCAATGGCAGCAAGACCAGTTGGCCTACCTGGTGATGGTCCCCAATCCATTACACCATCCGACCGGTGATTTTGCGATACAGGGCAGTCTGGTCAAACAGGCTGAACCGGGCGAGATCACATTCACATTTTCCGGGATCGGAGTGTATCACCCGAGTTTATTCAGTAAGCTCAGAGTTGACGAGGTTGCAAAACTCGCGCCCCTGTTGCGCCAAGCCATGGCTGCAGGCAAAGTACAAGGTGAGTTGTTCGACGGTTTCTGGATGGACATTGGAACACCAGAACGGCTTGAAGAACTCAACCAACGATTGAATTCAGCAAGGAAGCATTAGCATGAGCAGGTATCCTACCCACAACCCCCTGATCTACGCCAAGCGCCGAGAGCAGCTTGCACGCCGTTTGAAGAAAATGGGCGGTGGTGTTGCCTTGGTGCAGTCGGGCATGGAGGTGATGCGCAACCGGGATGCGGATTACGCATTCCGTTCAGACAGTTATTTTTATTACCTCACTGGCTTTCCTGAGCCGGAGGCCTGTTTGGCCCTGGTGGTGCCACCCAGTGGCGATTCCAGAGCTGTGTTGTTTTGCAGGGATAAGAATGAGGAACGAGAAATATGGGAGGGGTTCCGCTTCGGCCCCAAGGCAGCGCAGGCTGCATTCGGCATGCATGAGGCCTACAGTATTGATGACCTTGAAGAGCACTTGATTGACACACTGGCCAATCAGCCTGCGGTGTTTTTGCGTCTGGGTGAAGACGAAAGCCTCGAGGCCGCCGTTGCCGATGTGCTGAAAACCTTGCGGGGCAAAGCCCGGACGGGTGTTACAGCGCCGCATGCGGTGCTTGATTTGAGCCACTCGCTGGATGAAATGCGTCTGATCAAAGACAAAACCGAGATTGACATCATGCGCCGTGCGGCCCACATTTCGGCGCATGCGCACATTGCGGCCATGCAAGTGTGCCAACCAGGAAAGTTCGAGTTTGAAGTGGAAGCCGAGTTACTCTATCAGTTCCGGAAAAATGGTTCAGAGGCGCCCGCGTATGGTTCGATCGTGGCCTCGGGTGCAAATGCCTGTGTGCTGCACTACCGTGCGAATGACGCCAGAATGCGCGATGGCGACTTGTTGTTGATTGATGCAGGTTGCGAGCTGGATTGCTACGCATCGGATATCACGCGCACCTTTCCGGTGAACGGGCAGTTCAGCAAGGCCCAACAGGCAGTGTATGAAGTGGTGTTGAATGCACAGTATGCAGCGATTGATGCCACCAAGCCTGGTGCGCGTTTCAATGACCCGCACGATGCCGCGGTGAAGGTGTTGGCGCAAGGTCTGATCGATTTGAAGCTGCTCAAAATGAGCCTGACCGAAGCGCTTGAAAGTGGCGCGTACAAACGCTTTTACATGCACCGCACCAGTCACTGGTTGGGCATGGATGTGCATGATTGTGGAAGCTACCGCGACCCGGCTGCCAAACCTGAAGACGGTGTGGCACCCCACACCAGTCGCAAGCTGGAAGCCGGCATGGTGCTCACCATTGAGCCTGGCCTTTACATTCGCCCGGGCAAAGGTGTGCCCAAGCAGTTTGAAAACATCGGTATTCGCATTGAGGACGATGCATTGGTGACCCAGAAAGGTTGTGATATTTACACTGCCGATGCGCCCAAAACCGTGGCCGAAATTCATGCAACGATGAAAGCCCACAAAAAAACAAGCAGTAAGGCAGCCTGACCAATCCATGACCTCGCACACCGATTTTGATGTGGCCATTGTTGGGGCTGGCCCTGTGGGCCTTGCTTTTGCAGGCTGGCTTGCCAACACCTGGGGTGACCGCGCCAATCGCATTGCCATTTTTGATGCCAAGCCTCTGGAAGCTTCCGCCCGTGATCCGCGTATTCTGGCGTTGTCCGATGCCACGCGTTTGCGTCTGGCCTGCCTGGGGTTCCCAGCCGATGCCACGCCGATTCACCATATTCATGTGTCAGAGCAATCCCGTTTTGGCCAGGTACGAATGAAGGCAGATGAACTGGGTTTGCGGGCCTTGGGGTGGACGGTTCGTTATGGTGACTTGGTGAACTGCTTGTCGACCTCGCTGGAACGCAGAGGGGTAAAAATTTTCCGCCCCGCCAATGTGAAGTATGCGCACCGTAGCGCAGTTGACTCTCTCGAAGTGCTTGAGCTCGAGGACGGTACCGAATACACCGTAAACCTGCGGGTGGATGCCGAGGGGGGCTTGTATGGCGAGGCTGGCGAGCGTGACCAAGTGGTGGATTACGACCAATGGGCCTTGGTGAGCGAAGTCACTTTGCAGGTGGAACCTGGTTTACTGGAAGGCGGCAATACACTGGCTTTTGAGCGTTTCACCTCGGAAGGGCCTTTGGCACTGTTGCCCATTTCAACCGACCAGCAGCAATACTCATTGGTGTGGTGCGCTCCGCTAGCTCAGGTTCAAAAGCGATTGGCTTGCAGCGATGACGAATTTTCTGCTGAACTTCGACAACAGTTTGGGCGTCGCATCTCCATCAAACAGATTGGCCCCAGAAAAAGTTTCCCATTGGGCATGAACTGGCGCGACAAACTGGTGCAGGGACGTCGTGTAGCGATTGGCAATGCTGCTCAAATTTTGCACCCTGTGGCCGGTCAGGGTCTAAATCTGGGTTTGCGGGATGCTGTGCAGCTTTGCCGCAGTGTCGACCCGGCAACTGTTGCACAGGAACATCGCTTGACCCTGGCGCTGAGTGAATTTGAGAAGTTGAGAGTGGCTGATCGGCAGGTGGTGGTTAAAATGACAGACTGGATGGTGAAAGGGTTTTCCAATCACAATCCCTTGCTGGGTGCAGGCCGACAAATGGCCTTGAACGTGATGGAGTTCACGCCACCTCTTCGCAAGCAGTTTGCTGAATTAATGTTGTTCGGCCTGGCTGTTTAATCTGGAGCATTTTTACCCATGTGGTCTGCCGAATTGTTGCGTGCCCGTTTTGCCATGGCCGATTTGCCTTGGCAACCAGAGCCGCTCGAAGAACGTTTTTTCAAAGACCGCGACCCTGCAGATGCGGCGGTGCTGGTGCCTTTGGTTCAGCGGCAAGACGATCTTTATGTGTTGCTGACGCTTCGCACGGCTCACCTGAATGACCATGCCGGACAAATCAGCTTTCCGGGAGGCCGTTGTGAACCTGACGATGGTGGCCCGATAGAAACTGCCCTGCGAGAGACTGTGGAAGAAACAGGGCTGGCCCGAGAGTTCATCGAAGTGCTGGGCACCATGCCGGTTTACCAGACTGCGACCAATTTCATGGTGACGCCTGTGGTGGCCTTGGTGAAGCCAGGTTTTACACTAATGCCCGATGCATTCGAGGTGGAAGAGGTGTTCGAGGTGCCCCTTTCATTTTTGATGGATGTTGAAAATCATCAGCAGCGCAGCTTACACACCCCCATGGGCGAGCGTACCTTCTACGCCATGCCCTACAATTCGCCGGAGAATGGAAAGAACTATTTTATCTGGGGTGCAACCGCAGCGATGCTACGCAACCTCTACCATTTCCTGAACGCGAAGGCGTAACACTTTGTCCTATTTGGCCCTGCTTATTGCTGTGGTGTGTGAAACCTTCCTGCCGGACGGTTTGTTCACCCGTGCGCGTGATTGGGTGAATCGTTTCAACCAGGAACTGGAAATTAATCTGGAGGCCCTCGGAGCGCCGCGTTACGCGCATTTGCAGTGGCTAGCCCCCATGTTGATCTGGGTAATGGGTGTTTACTTTCTGTATCAGGTGCTTTGGACCATATCTCCGCTTGCCGCTGGCTTCCTGAGCGTATTCTTGTTGTTGTATGGTTTGCGTTTTCGCCACTTTGCGGTGGTGTTTACCAATGCACAGCTATTTCTGAATCAAGGCGATTTTTTTCCGGGCTCGCGAATTGCTGTTGACCTGGATGAAAGACTACGATGGGACCGAACCCGTGGTTCATCGTCCTGGTGAGTTGGTGTTTCACGCCATATCCCATGGGACCGAGCGTGCTTTGCGTCAGTATTTCAGTCTGTTTTTCTGGTTTCTGGTAATGCCGGGTCCCATGGGATTGGTGGTTTACATGATGGCGCACTGGAGCGTGATTCGTGAACGTGATGTGTGGCAGGCCCAAGCCTTTGCGCATGAACGCCCCACGATGCAAGAGGCCTGGGAAACCCACAAACTGAAAGCGGCGATCAGCCCGCGCTTTGTGTTGTTTGCCATGGAATGGCTGCCCGCTCGTTTGATAGCCTTGACGGTGGGTTTGGTTGCGCAGCTAGATGATGCTGCGCTGGCTTGGCGAACTGCAAAAAACCATAGTCGTTTTTCCAACAGGGCGCCGCTCACAGCTGTATTTTTCACTGCAGTTGGTCTCGTGGGAGGAGCTGCTTTTGATCCGGTGTCCAAAGCTGCATCAGAAGGGCAATTGTTGAGTGAAGAAAACCAGGTGCAAGCCTTACAGCAATTCCGGCAGCTCATTTTCAAATGCGCGGTGGTGTGGTTAATGGCAACATTGGTGTTTGCCATTCTGGGTTGGTTGCCCAGCAGCAGGCTCTAGAGCGTCAGTAGCTTTGGCTGGCCTCTTGCAGCTCGGCTTTCAACATTTGGTAAAGCTCATATCGCGCGGGGCTTAGCGTACCGTCTTCCAGTCCGTTTTTCACAGCGCAATCGGGTTCACGTTTGTGTTGGCAGTTGGCAAACCGGCATTTGTTGCCTTCATTGCGAATATCGGTGAAGGCATTCAGCAAATCCGATTCGCTCAGGTGGTGTAAACCGAACGCCTGAAATCCGGGTGAATCAATCAACTCCAAACCGCGCTCACCAAAGTGCATCTGGGTGTGAGTGGTGGTGTGTTTGCCTGCATTCAAGGCCATTGAAATTTCATTGGTGGCCGCCAGGGCACCCGGTATCAACAAATTGATCAAGGTGGACTTTCCCATGCCCGATTGCCCCAAAATCAGGGTGCGTTTGCCTTCCAGTAGCGGTCGTAACATTGACTCGGTTTCTGCAGGTCGTTCGGTGACGCTAATATAGTGCGTGGGTACTTCGCCCAGGGTGATTTCAAACAACTCCTGTTCAACCGCTTCCAGCGTTTCGGAATCGCCTTCAAGAATGTCCACTTTGTTAAACAGAATGGTCAGTGGCACCCCCGCATGTTTGCAGGCGGTCAGCGTGCGTCCCAAAAGCTCGGGCGAGTAGGGAGGGCTGATCGCCAGCATCAGCAGCACACCGTCCAGGTTCGCCGCAAACATTTTACTTTTTAGGGCGTCTGATCGGTACACCAGGTTCTTGCGTGGCTGAATGTCTTCCACCCAGGCTTGCATGTCGCCACTGGGCAAAATGATAATCTCATCGCCCACCGCCACGTCTCGGCGTTTGCCTTTGCCGTAAACCTGCCAAACGATTCCACTCTCGTCGCGCGCCAGAAAATGACGCCCATAGCTAGCCACTACCATGGCATTCAGCAAATCCGGGTTGCCTGAATTTTTGCCTTGGTTGCCTGTTTGTCTGCCTTTGTAGGTGGGGCGCACCCTGTTTAGTGATGAATTAGCCAATGTGTTTCAGCGCATCATCAAGTTTGGCTGCACAAGCCCAGTCGTTGTTGGTAATGCCATTGGCGCTGTGGGTGTTCCAGCGCACTTTGACCCGGTTGTAGCCAAACGTGACTTCCGGGTGGTGATCTTCATCATCAGCCAAATGAGTGATGGCGTGCACCGCCAGCTTTACGCCTTCGAAGTTGGCAAAGGCATATTGTCGCCAAAGGTTCAAGGCATGCTCTCCCTTGGCATCAAATTCAACAGACCAGTATTCAAACTCGTCCAACTGCGCTTCGATCTCGTCAGCACTCCACGCATGGCCTTCACCCAAATGCTGGCAGTGCACATGCAGCCAGTCTTCCTGTGGGCGAGCGGGGTGGGGTGTGTTCATGGTGCTCATTGGGCGCCTTGCAAGCTGTTCAAACGGCTGATGCGAATAGACGCAGGCGGGTGACTGTCATAGAACGCAGAATGCAGTGGGTCGGGGGTCAGGGTGGATGCATTGTCCTGATACAACTTCACCAAAGCGCTCACGAGGTGCTGGGGTGCACTCTGCTGTGCAGCATACGCATCGGCCTCGAATTCATGTTTGCGGCTGAGCCAGGACATCACTGGCCGAATCGGAAATGTGAAATAGGGAAGCACCATCATGAACAACACCAAAGCCATGGCTTGAGCGCCATTCGCCAGGTCAGGGTTGACGCCCAACTCGCTATAGAACCAGGTAGCATTGGCCAGAAGGCCCAGCACATAAAACATTACAAGACTGCCAATGCCTGAAAAAGCCAGGTGCTTGACGATGTGCTTTTTCTTGAAGTGCCCCAGTTCATGGGCCAACACGGCTTCAATCTGATCGTCATTCAAGCGCGAGAGCAGGGTGTCGAAAAACACGATTCGCTTGGCTTTGCCCATGCCGCTGAAGTAGGCATTGCCGTGGCTTGACCGTTTGCTGCCGTCCATCACAAACAAGCCGCTGGAATCAAAGCCACAGCGTTGCAGTAAGTTCAGAATACGCTGGCGGGTGGCGCCGTCTTCCAATGGGGTGAACTTGTTGAAAATCGGGGCAATCACCGTGGGGAACAACCACATCAACAACAGGCTGAAACCAAACCACAAGGCCCATGCGTAAACCCACCACTGCTGTCCGGCTTCACGCATGAGATAAAGAACCGCAAACACCAATGGACCACCGATCAAAGCACCGACCAGCAGACCTTTGATCCAGTCGCCAATGAACAGGCTTTTCTTCATGCGATTGAAACCGAAGCGCTCTTCAAGCACGAATTGTTTGTAGTAAGACAATGGCAAATCAAGCACGCTGCCAATCAAGCCCACCACGGCAATCAGCAGGAGGCCCGCCAAAATACCTTCGGCAGTGGTGCTTGTGACGCTTTGAATCCACTGCAGACCTCCCAACAAGGTAAAACCCATCAAGATGCTGGCTTCGATCAGTACATTGATCATGCCCAAGCGGGTTTTTGCGATGGAATAGTCTGCAGCCTTTTGATGGTCTTGCAGACTGATCTGTTCCCTGAACTCGGCAGGCACCTGTGCGCGGTTCAAGGCGATATGCCGCACCTGGCGACTGGCCAGATAAAGGCGAAGCGCCACACTCAAAACTACTGCCAGAACAAAGACTTCAGTAAAAACCATTTCTCGCTACCACCCTTGATTAATTTGCGCTTCAATGCCTGTGAGACAATACAACTCTCTATAGATTCAACCTCAAAGCTCATTCAAATTATGTCACAAGCCACGCCAAGTTCCACCCCTGTTGAAACCAAGATTCCCCGCGACGACAATCGCTTGGTGTGGGTTGACATGGAAATGACAGGTCTGGATCCGTTCAACGACAAAATCATTGAAGTGGCAGTGGTTGTCACCGACAGTGAGCTCAACGTCCTGGAGGAAGGGCCTGTGTTGGCCATTCACCAAAGTGATGAAATTCTGGCCGGCATGGATGCCTGGAATACCAGCACCCATGGCAAAAGCGGCCTGACGGCCCGTGTGAAAGAATCCACGATTGATGAGGCCCAGGCCGAGGATTTGTTGATCGAATTTTTGGCCAAATACATAGGCCCAGGAAAAAGCCCGATGTGTGGCAACAGCATTTGCCAGGACCGCCGCTTCATGGCCAAATACATGCCGAAGCTGGAAGCTTATTTTCACTACCGCAATCTGGATGTCAGCACACTGAAAGAATTGTGCAAGCGTTGGAACCCCACCACGGCGCGAAAATTTGTGAAAAAAACCAAGCACACCGCCTTGGCCGATATTCACGAGTCAATCGACGAGCTTCGTTTTTACCGTGAGCATTTTATTGTGGCGCCAGAGGCGAAGGCGAGCCAGGAGAGCCCCCTGTCCCCGGCGGCGCCTGCGGCCTAGTTGGCAAAGTAAGCTCTAAAGCATTGCGCTGGCGCATCACATGGGCCAGCAGCAAGGCCAGGCAAATTCCAGCCAACAGCAGCCCACCTGCACTGGCCATCCAGAAACCTTGTGATTTCAGCGGGTTTGCTTGCCAAACCCCAAGCCACATGCCTCCGCCAATGCCCACAAACCACAGACTCACCAAATAAATCAACATGGGGCGCGCTGACACTCGGTAGGCCCGAAGTGAAAACGAGCACAAAGTTTGAACGGCATCAATAAAGTGGTAGGCAATCACCCAAGGCATCAGGCCTAGGGCCACCTCAATCGTTTTTGTGTCTTTGGTGTAGAACGAGATCAATTCCCGATCGAACGCATACAAACCCAGACACACGCAGGCCGCGACCAGCATGGCAGTTTCAATTCCACGCTTGATGATGGTGCTGGCGTGTTTGTTGAACCCGGCACCAATTTGCTGGGAGGCTAACACCGTGGTGGCATTGCCCAAAGACAAACACACCATGTACGCCATCGCTGCCATGTTGGACACAATTTGATGTCCACCCAGCTGGTACACATCGAAACGCGACACCAGCAGCGCAATGACGGTAAACGAGCTGACTTCAATGAGGTATGAGCCGCCAATAGGCAGACCGAGTCGCAGGATTTGCCCAAGACGATGCCAATCAGGTTTCAAGCTGCGAATCGATTTGAATTCGCTGTAATGTTTGTCGAACAGCCAAATGAGGGCCGAAATACCGAGTACCAGCCACATCGTTGCTGCTGTGGCCCAACCAAAACCGGCTGCACCCAGCGCGGGCAGCCCCCACCCACCGTTCATGAACCAAATGTTCAAGGGAATTTTCAGCAGCAGCATCAGTACCTGCAGGGCCACCACAATTTGTGGCCGTGAGATCGATTGGTTCAACGCATAAAAGACGCGAAACACCAAGGCGGCAGGAAGCCCCCAAGCAATACCCAGCAAGTAGCCTCGAGTGTCTACAGCGATGTCGGCAGGGGTGTTGGTTAGTTGGAAAATGGGTTGCGGGTTGAGCAGTATCAGCATGCCGATAGCGCTCATGGTTAGCGCAAGCCACACACCTTGAACTGCATCTTCTCCAACCTTGCGGTAATCACCCGCACCGAAGTGGGCAGAGCAAATGGGGGTAAGACCAATAATGACCCCCATCAAGCCGACGTAAAGGCTGATATAAATGGATGACCCAACAGCCATGGCTGCCAGCACATCGGGACCGGCCTGCCCGGCCATCAATGTATCAACCAGACCGTTGCCCATCACGGCCAACTGTCCTAGCAGAATTGGCAAAGCCTGATTCAGCAGAGCCCTGCGCGGCCGGTCTTGGGCAAATAAAACAATACTGCTGGCCATGCCACACCTTTAACGACTGCTGTTTTCTGTCCGCTGTTCCGCCTGCTGCGTACGTGCGTACAGGAAGAAGAATTCATGTCGGTCCGAGTTTCGGTTACCGGTCCAGATCAACTCCCACCGCCCGGATGCCCTGGATTCGAAATCAACCTTGATCTTCAGGCTTTGGCGTGTATCGTCTTGAAGCAACAAATACTCGCATTCGGTGGCTTCCTTGAATTGACCCTTGCGAATGAAGTCAACCTTGGTGTGGTATTGAAGAGTTGCGCGTTGTGCGTAGCCCAAGTTGTAATCGGCAACACATTCCCTGCCCACGGCAGATTGATGGTCCAGAACTGATCGGGTAATTGCATCGCCCAGGGATTTGAAGCTTTTTGCATAGTCAATTCTTGGGATCCACAATGTCATCATCAGCAGCCACAGCAGAATGACGCCCCCTGTGGTCAACACCATGGGGCGCCAAAGGGCGCGACTGCCCGAGGCCGTACGCCATACAATCAGGCGGATCCAGGCAAAGCTGGCCAGAAATGCCAGTGCGAGTTCAAGGCCGATGACGTCGGGTACATAGCCGGGTGATAGTTTTTCGAAGTTGGCTGCAATTTTTGCAGGAAAACCGAATGTGGCTGCGGTCCAACCCAGCCACACCAACACGGCGGCGAAGGTAAACCAAAGCACTGCAAACCAGTCAATCAGACTGATCAAGCCGCGTTTCATGGTGGACAGTCCGATTGCCGCAAGCACCGAAAGTGGCGCCAGCAAAGGGAAATAGTTGGCCTCATCCGCTGGGTTCGTAATCAGCAGCACCAGCACACCAGCAGCCGCGCCTGCGAGGGGAATGCGGATCGAGGGTTCAGTCAAGGCTTTGCGATAACGCCAAATGGTCCAGCAAGCCATGGGTAAAATCGGCCACAAAAACCAGGTGAGGGTTTTCAGTGTGATCACCAGTTTGGTCAGGTCAAAGGACTGGGTAGGATCCAGTATCAGAAAGCGGCGAACATTCCATTCATTCCAGGCATTCCACCACAACTCTCCGTTTTTCTGACTCATTAGCCAGAAAAACCAGATCGCAAAAGGAATGGCAAATACGGTGGCAGCTCGGGTCATTCGGCGAAGCAGACCAAACCGCAGCGTACTGTGTGTCATCGAGCTGGCAAGCAACAACAGCAGAAAGGGTAGCCAATGTGCCCAGCCCCGCGCAAAAAAAGCGATGGCAATGCCTGCGCCCAGCATCCAACCTGCGCCGATCGGTCTGTCAAGCGAGCGCACTGCGCCAAGCAGCATGATTGAGATGCCGGCCAATTCGGCGATTTCGGGCACCTGCATGTGCGAGCGAACGAGCAGACCAAGTGTGCCCAAAAAGCAAAGCACCGAGGCATCTGCAACGGCACGGGCATAATCGACCCGGGTAGGCGCCGTGCCCAACGGGTCTTCGGGTTGAAGTTCAACCCGTTTGGCCAAGCGATAGGTGGTATTCCAAATGGCCCAGCCAGCCAAAATCATCCAGAACACATTGCCAAGGCGCATGGCGTCATCAAGCCAGTTGTGAGGCAGGTTGACAGCAATTGCCAGTTTTCCGAACAGACCTGAAAGCCAGGCAGACAGCAAGCCACCTTCGACATACAGGCGATCACCGATCAGCGACATTGCCCATTCTGAAAAAGGCAGCTGGGAAAAGGTGAAGCTTTGACCAAAGCCGGTCGCATCGTCAGGTTTCCACGGTGTGCGCGCGAAAAGCCCTGGCAAAATGTAGAGCAATATCAAGCCCCACAGTAGCCTGCGCGACAAACGAGTGTTGTTGGCTGCGGTGATGACCATGTTCTTATTGTGTCCGGAAAAACAAAAGGCAGCCAGTTTTACTGAGCTGCCTTTTTATGATCACTTGCGCGAAAAATTACTTCTTGAAGCGATCGAAACGACGACGGAATTTCTCAACGCGGCCGGCGGTGTCCACGATGGTGTTTTGTGCACCAGTGTAGAAGGGGTGTGATTCGGAACTCACGTCCAGCTTGATCAGAGGGTATTCCTTGCCTTCGTGCTCTCCAGTTTCGCGGCTAGGCGCGGTAGAGCGGCAAATGAATTTGAAGCCGTTGGACATGTCCATGAACAACACTTCGCGGTAATTGGGGTGAATGCCTTCTTTCATGAGTTTCTCCGTTGCAGCCAATCTGGCGGTTAATTGGTCTCAATGGTGTGAGTGCCAACCGACAAAGCCAAATCACTTGCTGGTTAATTAGGTAACCGCAAATTATAGGGTTACGCAGTGGATTGGTCAAGAAAAAAACCGCTGGCCGGATCAACCGGAACCAGCGGTTTTGCTTGCAAGCGTAGAGCTTGGCAACAGGCCTGTTACATGCCCATGCCGCCCATACCGCCCATGCCGCCCATAGCACCCATGTCGGGAGCGGCAGGCTTGTCTTCAACCAGGTCAGCAACCATGCAATCGGTGGTCAGCATCAATGAAGCCACAGAGGCTGCGTTTTGCAAGGCAGTGCGGGTAACCTTGGTTGGGTCAAGAACGCCCATTTCTACCATGTCGCCATACTCGCCTGTGGCAGCGTTGTAACCGTAGTTGCCTTCACCACCCATCACGTTGTTGGCCACCACAGATGATTCTTCACCCGCGTTGGTCACGATCATTCGCAGTGG
>NZ_LUJK01000030.1 GCF_001601825.1 Limnobacter sp. CACIAM 66H1
CCAACCACACCGGCAGCAGCCAGTACTGGTGCAATGGAAATACCGATGGTACCCAGGGCGATCAGGGCGCCCAACAGCAAGATGACCACATTGGCCACATACTTGAGCACGCGTATCAGGGTTTCGATTCGTTTCTGATCATCGAGCGTTTTGCTGCGGCCTTGCATCCGGTTGCCAACCCGATCAATGGCAGCCTTCACCAGGCGCAATACCACCAGGGCTACGATAATCACCAGGATGAATTTGGTGGCCTGAAGGCCCAGATCCAGCAATTTGGCTGGTTCGATGTACTTGAATAGGGTTTCGAGTTGTTCGTTCATAGTGCTCCCACTGCTTGAAAGAACTCCCTATTGTACATGACTGAAAAAACGACCAGGTTTCACACTGGAACTTGCGTCTCGATGTGGCTACTCAATAGTCCTGCAAACGTGCGGTAAAACTGTCATGAGACCACCTTCACTTAATCTGAGCCTCGATGTGCCCGTGCCAAGCCTGGTGCGCACCAGCCATGGCCTGCCCGTGGATCCACAAGCCTTGAACAAAGAGCCGCCACGTATTGGGTCAGCCTTGGCTGAAATTTTGAACACACCCGATGCAGGCAAATTGTTGTTGGGTTTGAATGAACTGTTTGGCAGTGCCAGCGAGTATGCAATCGGAGGAAGTGTCGCCTTGGCGCTTCATCATCGATCGAAAGCAGACTCAACCGCACGTAGACCCAATGATCTGGATGTGGTGGTGAGCCCCTCGGGCATGGACCGTTTGTCCGATCTTGATCACCTGGGCTTGAGTCAACTCGGGTTTGAATCCGAGCCTGGAAACACCGAAAGCCTGAGCTGGGCAGGGCAGGGGCGTGAGTCACTGGTGGTGGATGTAGTGCCCGCCAAAAACAGCATCGCTGGTCGGGGTTTTGAACGCCGGCAGATGCACGGGGGAGTCAATGTCATTCCACTCCAGGCGCTGGTCGACAATTTGACTTACAGAGTACGAAGCGAGCCCGCCAATCAGCAGGCTCGGAGCGATCTTGCCCGTGGCCTTGAATTGTTGGATGCAGCCAAAGGCGTTGCTTGATTACAAGCCATTGGCGCGTTGTGCCTTGTCAGACTCATCGTTGTAAAAGCGTGCCAAAAATTTTCCAGTGTGGCTGTTTGCATTTTTGCAATGTCCATGGGAGTGCCTTCAGCAATCAGCATGCCGCCGTTGTCGCCACCTTCTGGGCCCATGTCCAATATCCAGTCAGCACACTTGATCACGTCCAGATTGTGCTCAATCACCAGTACAGTGTTGCCCTGCTCAACCAGTGGATTCAACACCTTCAGAAGCATGGCAATGTCATGGAAGTGAAGGCCGGTGGTGGGCTCGTCCAGTATGTACAAGGTTTTTCCGGTGTCGCGTTTCGACAGCTCAAGAGACAACTTGACCCGTTGCGCTTCACCGCCCGACAGTGTCGTGGCCGACTGTCCGAGGCGAATGTAACCCAAACCCACATCAATCAGGGTTTGCAGTTTGCGTGCAATATTGGGTACGGCCGAGAAGACTTCCAGGGCCTGCTCTACGGTTAGCTCCAAGATTTCGGCTATGCTTTTTCCACGGTACAAAATTTCCAGTGTTTCCCGGTTGTAGCGTTTGCCGTGGCATACATCGCAAGGCACATACAGGTCGGGTAAAAAGTGCATTTCTACCTTCACGACGCCATCGCCCTGGCAGGCTTCACAGCGCCCACCTTTTACGTTAAACGAGAAGCGGCCCACATCGTAGCCGCGCTCACGTGCTGCAGGTACACCCGCAAACAATTCACGAATGGGTGTGAACAAGCCTGTGTAAGTGGCTGGGTTGCTTCGGGGTGTGCGGCCAATCGGGCTTTGGTCGACTGCAATGACTTTGTCGAAATGTTCAAGCCCGCTGATGTGGCTGTGTGGTGCGCCTTCCTTGTGCGCACGATTGAGTTGATGCGCAGCCTCGGCCAACAAAGTGTCGTTGATCAGGGTTGATTTGCCTGAACCTGAAACACCCGTCACACACACAAACAAACCCACCGGAATGCTTGCAGTGACATCTTTCAGGTTATTGCCGGTGGCATGGTGAATGGTCAGCATGCGCGTTGGGTCGGGTGTGCGCAGTGGGCTTAAGCGTTCAATTTTTCGCTTGCCATTCAGGTACTGGCCTGTCAGTGATTCCGGGCTGGCCAGAATTTCAGCAGGTGTGCCTTGTGCAACCACTTGGCCACCGTGCTCGCCAGCGCCCGGACCCATGTCCACCACATAATCGGCGCAGCGAATGGCATCCTCGTCATGTTCAACCACCAGCACCGTGTTGCCCAAGTTCTTCAGGCGCAACAGGGTTTGTATCAGGCGGTCGTTGTCGCGCTGGTGCAAACCAATCGAGGGTTCATCCAGTACATACATCACACCGGTCAGGCCCGAGCCAATTTGGCTGGCCAGTCGAATGCGCTGGCTCTCGCCGCCGCTAAGCGTATCTGCACTGCGGTTCAGCGTTAAATAGTTCAACCCCACATCGTTCAAAAACTGCAATCGTGCCTTGATTTCGACCACAATTTTTTCTGCAATCTGGCCTTTTGCGCCCTGCATTTGCAGGGTTTCAAAATAGCTCAAGGCTTTGTGAATAGGCAGTTCAGTAACCTGGTGCAAGGCCTTGCGATGTTCGTGTTCACCGATGAACACGTGGCGCGCACCGGTTTTCAGGCGAGAACCCTGACAGGCCTGGCAACTTCGCACCGCCATCAGTTTGCCGAGCTCATCGCGTACCGCAGAGGAATCGGTGTCGCGATGGCGGCGCGTGAGGTTCGGCAATATGCCTTCAAAGGCATGGGTTTTGGCCACTGGTTTGCTGCGTTCACTCAAATAGGTGAACGTAATTTGTTCGCTGCCAGAACCGTAGAGCACCACCTCCTGTACATCTTCCGGCAACTCATTCCATGGCGATTCCGGGTCGAAGCCATAATGCGCCGCCAGGCTTTGAATCATCTGGTAGTACAGAGCGTTACGACGATCCCATCCGCTGATTGCACCCGCCGCCAGCGATATATCGGGGTGGGCCACCACGCGCAACGGGTCGAAAAAGGTTTCATGGCCCAGGCCATCACACACCGGGCAGGCGCCTGCAGGGTTGTTGAACGAGAACAAACGTGGTTCCAGTTCGGTCAGGCTGTAGTCACACACCGGGCAGGCAAATTTGCTCGAGAACACAGTTTCAGTGTTGGTGTCCAGGTTCACCGCAACAGCCTTGCCGTCACTCAAGCGCAATGCGGTCTCGAAACTTTCCGCAAGGCGCTGGCGGGCATCCACGCGCACTTTCAGGCGATCAACCACCACGTCCAGATTGTGCTTGTGGTGTTTGTCCAGCGGCGGGAGTTTGTCCAGTTCCAGAATTTCCGGGGCGTCTTGCGGGCTCTTTTTCAGGCGAATGCGCACGAAGCCCTGCGCGCGCAGGTCGTTGAGCAAATCCACATGTTCGCCTTTGCGCTGGTTCAGCACCGGCGCCAAAATCATGATGCGCGCCTCCTCAGGCCAGGCCAGCACGGTGTCCACCATTTCTGAAACTGTTTGAACACTCAGTTCCATGTCATGTTCAGGGCAGCGGGGTGTGCCTGCACGGGCAAACAACAGCCGCAGATAATCGTGAATTTCAGTTACTGTGCCCACAGTGGAACGCGGGTTGTGGCTGGTGGCCTTCTGTTCGATTGAGATAGCCGGGGAGAGGCCCTCGATCAAGTCCACATCGGGCTTCTCCATGAGTTGAAGAAACTGGCGGGCGTAGGCGGACAAACTTTCCACATACCGGCGTTGGCCCTCGGCATACAAGGTGTCAAACGCCAGGCTGGATTTTCCAGAGCCCGACAGCCCAGTCAGCACCACAAGCGAGTCGCGGGGCAAGTCGAGCGAAATGTTTTTCAGGTTGTGGGTTCTAGCGCCACGAATGCGAATGGAGTTCATGCGGTACAGCAAATGGAATCAGCGGCCAACCTGATACTATAGACGGTTTCCCGGAATAAGACATCTGCGAGGGTGGTTCAAGCCCTTGAATTTCAATCAAACATGAGCCGCAAGACCGTGAGTCACACCGCAGCCCCCGATGCTTTCAAAATGCTGCCCGCCGAGCGCAAGGCTGCCGGGTGGCTGGCCAGCATTTATGCATTGCGCATGTTTGGCATGTTCATGATTCTGCCGGTGTTTTCATTGCATGCCACCGGCATGCCCGGCGGCGATAATTTGAGCTTGGTGGGGCTGGCCATGGGAATTTACGGCCTTGCTCAGGCCTGTATGCAAATTCCCCTGGGCTGGGCTTCTGACAAGCTGGGCAGAAAACCAATTATCGTGGGTGGCCTGTTGCTGTTTGCAGTTGGCTGTTGGTTGGGCTATGTGGCTGAAACGGTTGAGCAGTTGGTGTGGGCTCGCGCCTTGCAGGGCGCAGGCGCCATCTCGGCAGCCCTGTCGGCTTTGCTGGCCGATGTTACCCGCGACGAGGTGCGCTCCAAGGGCATGGCCATGATCGGTGCATCGATTGGTGTTACTTTTGCCTTGTCGCTCGTGTTTTCACCGGTTTTATACAAGTTTTTCGGTTTGAGTGGGCTGTTTGCCATGACAGGTGTACTGAGTATTCTGGGCATTGGTGTAGTGATTTTCTTGCTGCCCACACCGAATTTGGTGGATCAGGAAGCCAAGCTCAAGGGCAGTTTTGCCGATGGCTGGGCCGTACTGACCCAGCCCGACTTGTTGCGCTTGAACCTGGGTATTTTTACCCTGCATCTAACGCAAATGTCTCTTTTTGTGGTGGTGCCCAGCCTGCTGCTCAATGGCCTTGAATTGCCGTTGGCTGAACATTGGAAAGTGTACTTGCCAGTGGTGCTGGGCTCGTTTGTGCTTATGGTGCCATTGATGGTGTGGGCCGAGAAAAAAGCGAAAACCAAGCAGGTCAAGTTGGGTTCAATCGGCCTGATGGGAGCGGTATTACTGGGCTTCGTATTGTTCTCCAACCAGGGTTGGGTGCTGGTTTTGCTGTTGCTGGCCTACTTTGTCGGTTTTAATTTGCTGGAGGCTACCCTTCCCTCGTGGGTGTCACGAGTGGCACCGCTCAGTCACCGGGGTTTGGCCCTGGGTGTATATAATACTTCTCAGGCATTGGGGCTTTTTGCAGGTGGCGCTTTGGGCGGGCTTGCGTTTCGCCACCTGGGCGCGCAAGGTGTGTTTGAGGGTGCGTTGTTGCTCGTGGTTGTGTGGTTATTGTTGGCAATGGGAATTAAAGCGTTGCCCCCACGCGCATCCGCAGTGGTCCCTGTTCGGACTCCTGCTGATGGCTCGGCAAGTCCTCTTTAGTTGCACCCGGCACCCAACTCGGCGCGGCGGTCACGGGTCCCGCTCAAATGCATTTCATTAGGTATTCAAGAATTTAAGGAGCAATTCATTCCATGGCCTCAGTAAACAAAGTAATTCTGGTTGGTAATTTGGGCAAAGACCCCGACGTGCGTTACCTGCCCGATGGCGGTGCAGTGGTGAACCTGGCCTTGGCCACATCCAGTAGCTGGAAAGACAAAAACACAGGCGAGAAGCGTGAAGAGACTGAATGGCACCGGGTGGTGATTTATGGCCGCCTGGCGGAAATTGCAGGCGAGTACTGCAAGAAAGGCCGCTCGGTGTATATCGAAGGTCGTTTGAAAACACGCAAGTGGCAAGACCAGTCGGGCGTGGACAAATACACCACGGAAATTATTGCGGATCAAATGCAATTGCTGGGTGGCCGTGAAAGTGGCGGCGGTGGTTCTTCCATGGGCGGCAGTGATGATTTTGACCAGTCACCTGCACCTAGCCGCAGCTCTGGCGGCATGCGCTCTTCAGCACCTTCGCCGCAGCGCTCTGCTCCACAAAGTGTGGCTGATCTGGATGACGACATCCCCTTCTGATTGGGATAAAAGAATTGTTGTAAAACATTTTTAACGAAATCGTGTTTTAAGTAGTTGTTTTAATTGTATTTTAGTGGGTAAATATGCCGTCAAATTCTGTAAAGAATTTGACGGTTTTTTTTTTACTCCTTTGTATCTTCAATAAATGTCATTTTAAGAATCGATACATTTGTTATTTTGACAAGATAAAAATTGATATGTAGATTTGCGTAAAGAAAAGGATTCAGCATGAAAGTTGTAGTGGTAGATCATCCTTCTGGTGACCAGTTACCGATCCTATTGGACGATGAAGGGCTTCCCATTACTTTAGCTAATGAGTTCGTGTTGGCGCGGAGGGCTAATGGGCGGAACACGTTGGTAAGGAACCTTCGTGAGTTGTCATTTTTATATCAGTGGTCGAATAGGGAACGTATCGATCTTTGGGAAAGGATTTCCTCCGGTAAAGGCTTCACTGAAGCTGAGCTTCGTGGTGGGCTTTTAGAGTGTCTACGGCGAGATCAATCTAAGGGTCGTAAGGTAAAAAAGCTCTCAATTACACCCAACACCTTCAATCAACGATTGACGACTGTTTGTCAATTTTTCTCTTTTTTTTACGATGTCTATCTCGGCTCGATGCCCCTTGATGACATGCGGTCCGACCGCATTCCAGTTTGAACTACCTGACCCCGAATGAATTTGTGGCAGGATTGCAAAACGATTTACCAACCGAGACCAGAAAGTTAAGTTCTCAGTGGTAGGAAATTCCCGGGCAGGTCAATAGCGGCTAAACAGTCAGCACAATCTTGCCGATCTGCTGGTTGGATTCCATATAGCGGTGTGCTTCGACAATCTGCGCTAGCGGAAAGGTTTTGGCCACCAGCGGTTTCAGCTTGCCTTCAGTCAACCCTTGCACAATGAAGGCTTTGGCGCGTGCCATGCGTTCAGGATGGGTGCTGATTTCAAACAGGGTATACCCGCGTATGGTTAATTGCTTAGCGAGCACGGGGAACAGCGGCAATGGCGTCGGCTCTGTACTTAGGGCGCCATATTGAAAAATTATGCCACTTTGCGCGGTGGCTTCAGCCAGCTTGTTGATGGTCGGGCCAGCTACGGGATCAAACACCACGCGCACGCCTTTGTTGCTGGTGATGCGATTCACTTCAGCCACCAAATCCTGTTCTTCCGTTGCAATCACATGCTTCGTACCCTCGTCCAGCAATGTCTGGCGCTTGTTGCTGTGGCGCGTGAGCGCAATCGGTATGGCACCCAGCATATTGGCGATTTGTATGGCTGCCACACCCACGCTGCTTGATGCCGCCGGAATCAGCACAAACTCACCGACTTTGGTATCGGCAAACTCCACCAATGCGCCGTAGGCAGTCATATATTGCATCCAGATGGCGGAAGCCTCCGGCCAGGAAAGTGATGGTGGATGCTTGACCACGGCAAATGCGGGCACATTCGCCAACTCACCACACACGCCATACTGATTCTGCGAGAACGCCGGAACAGTGCTGACCGCATCACCAATTTGGAACTCGGTAACGTCCTCACCTACTCCGGCTATAGTACCCGCCGCCTCATAGCCCAGCCTCGCTGGCAGTTGCGGTGCTTCCAGATACTGACCATTGCGGAACATGACTTCGGCACGATTGAGTCCGATGGCATGCACTTTGATCTGCACTTCACCCTTGCCTGGTGCGGCGACTTGTTCATCTGCTATCTGTAATACTTCTGGCCCACCGGTTTGGTGGAATCTGACGACACGTGACATTTTTATCTCCTGATGATGTTAAAAAAGTGTGAAAATACTATCTATAATTTAATGCCAACCGCTCAGCACAATCTTGCCTATGGTGCCACCTGCTTCGAGCTGAGCGTGCGCCTTACGCAGATTGGCAGCATTGATGGGTGATAGGCTTTCATTGAGCGTGGTCTTCAGCACACCCTCATCCACCAGCTTGCCTATGCGATCCAGGATATGGTGCTGTTCTGTCATGTCGGCGGTCTGAAACATGGAGCGTGTAAACATCAGCTCCCATGCGAACGTCGCGCTTTTATTCTTGAGCAGATTGAGGTCCACCGGCTCTGCGGTTTCCACAATCGAGCAAATCTTGCCTTGCGGCTTGATGAGTTCGGCCATGACAGCAAAATAGTGATCGGTATCGTTGCAGCAGAAAATATAGTCTGGTTGGGGAATGCCGATTTCGCGCATTTGCGTCACCAGATCATGCTTATGATTGATAACGTGCTGTGCGCCTAATTCCTGCACCCACTGCACGGTCTCAGGCCGTGATGCCGTGGCTACCACGGTCAATCCGGCCAGTTTGTTCGCGAGTTGGATGGCAATCGAACCCACGCCGCCCGCACCACCTATGATGAGCAGGCTCTTATTGCGGTTCTGCGCTATATCAAGCGCAATCCCTAGCCGGTCGAATAGTGCCTCCCAGGCGGTCACCGCAGTCAGTGGCAAAGCTGCTGCTTGCTCGTAATTCAAACTCTGTGGCATGTGGCCGACGATGCGCTCATCCATGAGCTGGTATTCGGTATTGCAGCCCGAGCGCGTGATGTCACCCGCATAAAACACTTTGTCGCCAGGCTTGAACAGCGTGCAATCTGGCCCGGCTTCGACGACTTCACCAGCGGCATCCCAGCCCAGTATTTTGGGCGTAGCTTCTACTTTATCCTTGGGCTTGCGCACCTTGGTATCGACCGGGTTAACGGCGATGGCATGTACACGCACCAGCAGGTCGCGACCGGTAGCGACGGGGCTGGGCAATTCGACATCTATCAGCGATTCAGGATCGCTGATAGGTAAATACCTGGTTAATGCAACAGCTTTCATTGTGGCTCCTATTTTTTAGCGCAGGCGGAGTTGCCTGCGCTACAACTTCATATAAATTCCGGTAAAACAAACTCAGCCAACTCCTGCAACACCTCACCGGCCGGACGTTTGCCGTATTTGACATTGAATATCAGGTGATCCACGCCGATACGCTTGCTCGCTCGCAGATGCACCAGCAGCGCATTCCTGCCGAGTCGGTGACCCAGATGAATAGGCGTTGGTGCTTCGTTCGGGTTATCGGCAAGATCAATAAAATAAGACTGCGTGAATGGTTTGTACTGCCCCGGCAATTCGGCTTCTACCGTATCGCGCCAGCGCTGGACGATCTGCTCTTGGGCCTCTATGCTGCGCGGGTAGCTCATCCAGCCGTCGGCGTTGCGCGCGATCCAGCCCAAATCCTGCTGGCTATGGCCGGTGACGAGCAAGGGCACATGCGAAGCTACAGGCTTGGGAATGACATCGGCACCTTGCAGATGGCCGAAGCCGCTGCTGACTTGCGGGAAGAACTCTGACCAATAAATTTTGAGCAACTCGACCTCTTTGCGAAACATCACACCGCGCGACTCAAAATCCACGTTGAAGGCCGGGAACTCCACCATCCTATCGCCCGTAGCAATGCCCAGCAGCAAGCGGCCATTGGACAACTGGTCTATGCTGGCGGCGGCCTTGGCGATATGAATCGGGTGGCGCAACGGCAGGATGATGGAAGCCGTAAGCAGCGCGATTTCTGTGGTCTGCGCGGCCATATAACCGAGATAAGCCCACGGGTCGAATACCTGGCCGACATCGCCAAAATTCGGATCGCGCAGCGGCACATCGCGAAAGCCCAAGCTGGCAAAACCGGCTTTTTCGGCAAACTGTGCCAGCGCTACCTGGTTGTGCATGGTCGGTTGGTCGCGCTCGAAGGCCTCGATCGGGAACATGATGCCCAGCGTGAGTTTGCCACGTTGGAATGCACGCTGCCAGCCACGGTTGCCTGTCGGCGATTGATTTGGATTAGGGTTATACATTCTGCTCTATAAGAAAAAACTGGCACATCCACAAAAGGGAGGAAGGTGATGTGCCTGTATAGGCCCGAAATAGCTAGGGGGAGGAGCTATCTACTTAGCCAAAAACTGATTTAAGCCTGGCCTTTGACTGCCAGTAAATCCACGGTTTCGATCACCGGCATCTCAGCCAGCAAGTCTGTAGCATTTGCCATTAGTGCCTCAGCGATTTTCCCGGTCAAATGTGCTTGTCGACCATGTTCATCCATAAAGGTGTCAAAAATGCCAAAGGTTGCAGGCCCGAATTTGAGTGCGTACCAGGTAGCGGTTTCCGGCTCGTTTTCCACTAGTGGCAGTGCGGATTTAAGAAATGCTTCTAATGCTGCTTCCTTGCCTGGCTTGGCGTGCAGACGTACATACAGGGCTAACTTCTTGCTCATGATTGCTCCTAATATAAAAATAAAACACGAAGATGGTGGATACGCGCTATCACGCTTATCCACCCTACTAAAAATCTAAATACTCGCTTCCAGCACTTCCCTGCTCTTATCCAGCGTCACATCCTGATGCTCACCGAGTTTGACCATGCCATGACTTTCAAGCTGCGCCAGCAGGGCAGGAATGGCATCCGCGCTAATGTTGTAGGCGGATAAGCGCGTCGGCACGCTGAGGCTTTCGAAAAAAGCGCGGGTATTCTGTATGGCCGCTTCGATGCGAGCATCCTCTGTACCTTCACTGATATGCCAGACGCGTTCGGCATATTGGAGCAGCTTGGCGCGTTTGGCATCGCGACGCAGGCTGAGCATGGTCGGCAGGATGATGGCCAGGGTCTGCGCATGATCGAGACCATGCAGCGCAGTGATTTCGTGGCCTATCATGTGCGTCGCCCAATCGCTCGGCACACCAGAGCCGATTAAGCCATTCAAGGCCAGCGTGGCGACCCACATGAAATTGGCTTGCATATCGTAATCCTGCGGGTTTTGCAGAATTTTAGGGCCGATTTCAATCAGCGTTTGCAGTAGGCCTTCGGCAAAGCGGTCCTGCACGCGCGCTTCCACCGGGTAGGTCAGGTATTGCTCCATGATGTGCGTGTAAGCATCCACCACGCCGTTCGCCAACTGACGCGGCGGCAAGGTATAGGTCTTGGTCGGATCGAGTACGGAGAACTGTGGAAACACATGCTCACTGGTGAAATAGAGCTTGTCGTGTAAGCCGGATGCAGTTTCGGTGCGTGAAATCACCGAGCCGTCGTTCATCTCCGAGCCTGTTGCAGGCAAGGTCAGCACCGTGCCATAAGGCATGGCTTGTTTCACATTGGCACCGCGTTTGAGCAAAATCTCCCACGGGTCGCCCTCGGCATACACCGCCGCCGCGACAAATTTAGTGCCATCAATCACCGAGCCGCCACCGACTGCCAACAGATAATCCAGCCTGTTAGCCTTGATTTGGTCGACGGCTTTCATGAGCGTTTCATAAGTCGGATTAGGCTCGACGCCGCTGAATTCCTCGGCATAACGCCCACCCAGTGCGGCTTTGACTTCATCCAGCGTACCATTCTTCTTGGCGCTACTTCCACCGTAAACAATCAACACGCGAGCCTCAGCAGGCACCAGCTTGTCGATTTCGGCGACCTTGCCCTTGCCGAAAGCGATACGCGTGGGATTATAAAAATCAAAATTCAACATCAAAAACTCCTTAAAAATTACAGTTATTAGACCAGTCGGCTAGTTTTCGGCCAAATAAAAAGATCGTACTCAATCAAGCCCCAGTCTAGTTTTCGTGGCGTTCATGGCGCATTCCAGAGCTGCACGCGTTCGGCTTATTTTGGTCAAAAGCGTTGCGCCTATCCACATATAGTAAATCTCGATTGTGACGGTTTTTGCATCGAGGTTGGCGGGAAACTCGCCGGTGCGTATGCCCTGTTCCACGCAGTTGGTGAGGCATGCTACCACCCGATCCGTGCCATTCTTCAGCGTCGAGCGCATGGCTTCGGAAAGATCTGTCACTTCCGCACTCAATTTAACGACCAGGCATTTATCTGTTGTGACATCGCTGGATTGGCTATCCAACCAAAATTGAAAAAACTTGAGTAGGCGGCTGGAGTTAGTACTGCCATCATCTTTAAGCATACCCTCTAACATCTGCAGGTAGTCGTCAAAATAGTCTGCTAGCAAGGCGTCGCCAAACTGCTCCTTTGACTTGAAGTAGTGATAGAACGAGCCCTTGGGCACGCCGGCAGTAGAAAGTATCTCGTTGAGGCCTGCCGCAGCAAAGCCCTTGCCGAGGATGATGTCCTTGGCTGTATCGAGGATTTGCTGACGCGTATCGCCAGACTTTGTGATTGGAAACTCATTTCTCATATGTGCATTATGGCATCAATTGGACCGGTCGTCTAGTTAAAATACAATAAAATTCAATTTACTATTTGAAGAATGTTGATTTGCACCCCCTCTTTACCCTAAGTGGGTCAATTTTGGATGCAACTCAACAACCTGCTTTACATTTGAGTGTGGACTGGTGTTCGTGGCCACTTAAAGACACCAAAAAAATTCATTCTATCCTGACACTTTTATTTAGAAATTAAAAAAGAATTTACATATCAAGATCTTGGATTAACTATTTGTATTATTATAACAACCACCCTTTTGAACGCCGCATTGCAGTAACTCCGAAAGCCTGTGTGCCTGTTACGGCCACAGGCTTTTTTCATCGACCTGCTTGTTCTTCCCGAAAAGCCTCAGTATGCTAATCGCAATAAGCAATAGTGCAGGGGGTTGTATGAAGTATCGGTTTGGTTTGCTGGGTATTTTTTTGGCAGCTTTTGCGACCATGTCGCACGCGGAAACCCAATTGCCTCCGGAGCACCCGTTGGTGGGCTTGTGGCGAATCAACCTGCCTGAACAAGCCTGTTCCGAAATTTATGACATTCGTCCCGATGGAACCACGCAAATTCTCAGTGGCGGTCAGGTGGTTCAAACACGGTATGACATCAGTTTGCGGCCTGATTCACAGGGGTTCTACAAGTGGGTCGACACCGTAGTGCAGGTGAATGACCAGCCGGATTGCATGGGGCACAAAGTACCCAATGGCAACGTGGCCACCAATTACATCGTGATGCATGCCACCGGCTCCAAATTCATGATGTGCCAGAAGGCAGAGCTTGACACCTGTTTTGGGCCCTTTCTGAAAGAGTCGGGCATCTAGCCTGGGTGTACCTGCTCTTCACGAGTTACCGAGCAGGTGCGACAGCAAGGTTCGCAATTTGGCTGCACTGAGCGGCTTGTGAACCAAAGGGAAGCCGGATGCCATCGCCTTGCGAATTGCTGATTTCGGGGGGGATGTGATGTTCACCGTTGATGACTTTCCACAGGCCGTTCAACATGTCTTCAGCGCTGCCGGATTTCGAGACAAAGCCTTGGGCTCCACAGCGTATCCCCTCTGCAATCGCGCGTTGGTCCGCAACGCCGGAAATCAGGGTAATTGGGCTGGTTGGGAATGCGCCCTTCAGTGCCAGCAGGCCTTCCAGACCTTGAAGACTTGGCAGCTGCATGTCCAGCAACACCAGGTCAAATTCGCTGATGTGGTTCGCAACTGCGACAGCCTCCTGCACAGTGCCACACTCGTGTATGTCAACGGTCTGGTCAAGTCTCAGCAAGATGTGGCGTAGCCCCTCGCGAAACAGTAAGTGATCATCAACAACCAGTAATTTCATGCTGTGGATGCAGTTTTTTTTGATGTTGACAAATTCAGGTACTGTACGCAACTGAAATCGTATCGTCTTTATGGACGAGACGCTGTCTTGATGCACAATTGGACAATTGCACGATATATGATCTCTCAGGATGTCCCATGCCCCATGTCGCCTTGCTGGCTCAGCAAACCAGAGCAGTCCAGGTTCGCAATATTTTTTGCATCGGTCGAAATTACGCCGCACACATTGCCGAGTTGGGCAATCGACCCGAGGAAGATCCGGTGGTGTTTATGAAACCCACATCGGCCCTGCACCCGCCGGGAACACCGATTGTGTTGCCGGCACACTCAAGTGATGTGCATTACGAGGCCGAACTGGTTTTACTGGTGGGGCAGGGTGGAAAAAACATTGCCGAAGACAAGGCATTGAAGCACATCGCCGGCTATGGCCTAGGCCTTGATCTGACCGCACGCGATCTGCAGACCAAAGCCAAGCAGGGTGGCTTGCCTTGGGCTGTGGCCAAGGGTTTTGACTGTTCCGCTACAGTGACACAGTTTGTGCCCGCAGAGCACATTGAGCACCCGCACAGCATTGAGTTTCAAATGCATTTGAACGGACAAATTCGGCAGCACGGTGATGTCCGGAAAATGCTGTTTCCAATTCCGTTTATCGTGCGTTACTTGAGTCAGGTGTTTACCCTGCAAGAGGGTGATCTTGTTTTCACAGGAACTCCCGAGGGCGTAGGGCCTCTAAAAGGCGGCGATCAAGTCCGTTTGATTCTTCCCGGCTTGATCGATACTGAATTCAAAGTGAGTTGATTCAATGAAAAAATTGTGTATGAAACATGGCCTTGCAGTGTTGCTGTTGGCCTCTTGCAGTCTGATGGCAGCTTGCAGCGAAAAACCGGCGGAAGTCGTTCAGCAGGGCGATAACTTTGTCGAGGTTTGGAAAACACCCACCTGTGGATGTTGCTCGGAGTGGGTTGAGCACCTGGAGCAGAACGGCTTCACCGTGAAGGTGAACGATGTTCAGAATACCGACTCATTCCGCGCCGCTTTGGGTATGCCTCAGCAATACGGTAGTTGTCACAGCGCCAAAGTAGCAGGCTATGCGGTCGAAGGACACGTGCCTGCTGAAGACATCAAGAAATTGATTGCGGAAAAACCCGATGCGGTGGGTCTGTCAGTGCCAGCCATGCCCATGGGTTCTCCAGGCATGGAGCATCCCGATTTTCCGCACAAGCGCGCCGAGTACAATGTATTGTTAATTGGTAAAAATGGTGATGTAAGCGCATACACCAAGTACGACGCAATTCACTAAGTTTCTGTTTTTACTTCCCGTTTTCGGGTTTTGTAGTTTAATTCTGCAAATTTCGACCTGGTCTTGAAGCACGAGGCCGAGTCTGCGTTTGCCCTTTAACTTGATCAAGCTGATGTGTCGATGAGTACTTTGCCTCTGCTAAGCCTTGTACTGCTTCCTTTTGCCGGAAGCTTGATTGCCGCATTCATGCCGGCCAATGCGCGCAATGCTGAATCCACACTTGCAGGCGCTATTGCGTTGCTGTGCGCCGTGCAGGTAGCTAGCTTGTATCCTGAAGTGGCGGCCGGGACTGTATTGAGGGAGGAATACACGTGGATTCCCTCGCTGGGTTTAAGTTTTGTGGTTCGCATGGATGGCTTTGCCTGGATGTTTTCCATGCTGGTGTCGGGTATTGGTGCCTTGGTGGTGCTGTATGCCCGTTACTACATGTCTCCCTCTGATCCTGTGCCACGTTTCTTTTCCTTCTTGCTTGCCTTCATGGGCGCAATGAGTGGGGTAGTGCTGTCTGGCAACCTGATTCAGTTGGCTGTATTTTGGGAGCTGACCAGCCTGTTTTCATTTTTACTGATCGGGTACTGGTATCACCGCAAAGATGCAAGACGCGGTGCACGCATGGCCTTGACCGTGACAGGCGCTGGTGGTCTGTGCTTGTTCGCTGGCTTGCTGATACTAGGTCACATCGCCGGTAGTTACGACATGGACGTGGTGTTGGCCGCGAAGGACAACATTCAATCGCATGCCTTGTACACACCTATGTTGTTGCTGGTCCTATTGGGGGCTTTCACAAAAAGCGCCCAGTTTCCTTTTCATTTCTGGTTGCCGCATGCCATGGCTGCCCCCACACCAGTATCCGCGTATTTACACTCGGCCACCATGGTAAAAGCGGGTGTGTTTTTACTTGCGCGTTTTTGGCCGGTTTTGGCGGGTACAGATGAATGGTTTTGGCTGGTTACCTGCGCGGGGCTGGCCACTTTGCTACTGGGTGGTTTTGCCGCAATTTTTCAAAACGATCTCAAAGGTCTGCTGGCCTACTCAACCATTTCGCATTTGGGTTTGATCGTCACGCTGCTTGGCATGAATAGTCAACTGGCCGCAGTTGCGGCGGTGTTCCACATTATCAACCACGCCACTTTTAAGGCATCGCTGTTTATGGCGGTGGGAATTATTGATCACGAAACAGGCACTCGCGACATTCGAAGGTTGAGTGGTTTGCGCCGTGCCATGCCGATTACTGCAACGCTCACGATGGTGGCGTCGGCCGCCATGGCTGGTGTACCGCTGTTAAACGGATTCATTTCCAAGGAGATGTTTTTCACCGAAGCGGTGTTTGTAAGCTCGGTGCCGTGGTTCTCAACCGCTTTGCCTTATGTTGCAACGCTGGCGGGTATTTTTAGCGTGGTGTATTCATTGCGCTTTACCGTGGATGTGTTTTTTGGCCCGGACCGTTGCACCATGTTACCCAAACCGGCACATGAACCACCCCACTGGATGCGCGTGCCTGTTGAGCTGCTGGTGTTGATTTGTTTAGCGGTGGGTGTGTTACCGCATTTGGTGATACAGGCCATTTTGGTGACAGCGGCTACGCCTGTGGTGGCTGGAGACCTTCCTCAATTTGACTTGGCAATTTGGCATGGTTTTAATTTGCCGCTGCTGATGAGCTTCGTTGCGTTGTTTGGCGGAATTTTGTTGTACTTGTGGATGCGCCGGGGTATGAATACCGGTGGTGTCAAGGTGGCACCGGTCATTGGGATTTTAAGTGGCAAGAAGTTGTTTCGCAGCGTCTTGGCTTTGTTTGTGGTTGGTGCGCGCGCTGGCATGCGTTTTGTAAGCACGCGACGCCTTCAGCCGCAGTTGCTGCTGGTGATGTTATTCACCGTGGTCGCGGCTGGTGCACCACTTTACGGAGTGGCTCTGTCTGATTGGCTGAACGTGGCAAGTCGGGAACAGTTGCCGTTTTCCCCGATGTTTGCTTTGTTGTGGGCGGTTGGTTGTGGGGCTGCAATTGCCGCTGCCTGGCAGGCCAAGTATCACCGCTTGACCGCGCTGGCTTTGATGAGCGTGGCGGGATTAACCACTGTCGTCACATTCGCCTGGTTTTCAGCCCCCGATCTTGCGTTAACGCAGCTATCAGTTGAAGCGGTCACCACTGTGTTGATTTTGCTGGGCCTGCGTTGGTTACCCAATCGCCGTGAGGAGGTGCAAACTCGTCAGCCGTTGCTCATTAAAGTTAAAGCAAGGGCAAGACGCTCGCGTGATTTCTTGTTGGCTTCCACCGCTGGGGTTGGCTTGGCCTTGTTGTCTTATGCCGCGATGAGTCGAAGTTTTCCGCAAAGCATTTCTCCATTTTTTCTGGAAAGAGCCTTGCCCGAGGGCGGGGGTACCAACGTGGTCAACGTCATGCTGGTTGATTTTCGAGGGTTCGACACTCTGGCCGAAATCACCGTGCTCGGTGTGGTCGCGCTAACGGTCTACGCTTTGCTTCGCCGTTTCCGCCCCGCGGCCGAGAGCGTGGACATTCCAACGCAGCAGCGCGCCATTCCTGTGGACATTGCGACCGATCTCATTTCGAGTGATCAAGACATTGACACAGCCAAGGGATACTTGCTGGTGCCTGCGGTGCTGGTGCGAGCTGTGTTGCCAATTGCAGCAGTCATTGCCGTCTATCTTTTCATGCGGGGTCACAACGAACCTGGCGGTGGTTTTGTTGCTGGCTTGGTGTTGTCCACGGCGTTCATTTTGCAATACATCATTTCGGGCACCCGTTGGGTAGAAACTCACCTGCCTTTGCGCCCGCCCCTGTGGATCGCCAGCGGTTTACTAGTAGCCACAGGAACTGGTTTGGGCGCGTTGATGTTTGGCTATCCATTTTTGACGACCCACACCGCGCATTTGAATATTCCGCTGATTGGCGAATTGCATGTGGCCAGCGCCTTGATCTATGACATTGGGGTATTCACTTTGGTGGTGGGTTCAACCTTGTTGATATTGACTGCCTTGGGTCACCAATCTTTGCGTGGTCATCGACGCGCAGTCATTCATGACGACAAAGGGGATGCATGATGGAGCTGGTACTTTCGGTTGCGATTGGAATTTTAACCGCTTGCGGTGTGTGGCTGATTTTACGCCCGCGCACCTACCAGGTCATCATCGGTTTCTGCTTACTGGGCTATGGAGTCAACCTGTTTATCTTCAGCATGGGACGCTTGGCGGTAGACAGCGAGCCAATTCTGGTTCCGGAGCTAGAGGCCAGTTTGATGAACTATACAGACCCCATGCCGCAGGCTTTGGTACTGACAGCGATTGTCATTGGTTTTGCCATGACAGCACTGTTTCTGGTTGTATTGCTGGCGCAGCGGGGCTTCTTTGGTAATGACCATGTGGATGGCAAAGGAGACGCTGAATGATGCGTCTGCTTGAGGGCTTGATGCCGCATCTCATAATCGCCCCAATTCTTTTCCCGCTGTTAATGGCCTGCGCCATGTTGCTGTTGGGCGAGCGACGGTATCGCTTAAAAATTAGCCTGGGTTTGTTTGCTGGTCTGTTCAATCTTGGAGTTGCCTTGGCCCTGTTGGTGTGGGTCAAGGAAAGTGGAAGTGCAGGGTCCATTGGTATTTACCTGCCATCCAACTGGGATGTGCCTTTCGGTATCGTCTTGGTACTTGATCAATTGTCGGCACTTATGCTGACACTGGCCGCCTTGGTGGGTTTTGCGGCTTACGTTTTTTCAATGGCACGTTGGCACAAGGCGGGGTCTCATTTTCATCCCCTGTTTTTAGTTCAGCTCATGGGAATTAACGGTGCGTTCCTCACCGGTGACTTGTTTAACCTATTCGTGTTTTTTGAGGTTATGCTGGCAGCGTCTTATGGTTTGCTGTTGCATGGGTCGGGCCGCCTGAGGGTGCGTGCAGGTTTGCATTACATCGCAATCAACCTCACGGCATCATCGTTGTTTCTGGTCGGGGCTGCCATGATTTATGGCATCACAGGCACGCTCAACATGGCCGATTTGGCAGCCAAGATTCCATTCATTTCTCAAGCGGATCGCCCCTTGTTCCATGCAGGTTGTGCAGTACTGGGCGTGGCGTTTTTGGCCAAAGCGGCGATGTGGCCGCTTAACTTTTGGTTGGTGCCTGCTTATTCGTCAGCCAGCGCGCCAGCAGCCGCAGTGTTTGCCATGTTGACCAAGGTGGGTGTGTACGTGTTGTTGCGTCTAAGCACCTTGTTGTTTTCGGAAGAGTCGCAGGGCTCTGCAGGCTTTGGCAGTGATTGGCTTGTGTGGGGCGGTCTTTTGACCATGGCATGCGGATCATTGGGCGTGTTGACTGCCACCAGCCCGGCACGGGCGGCAGCTTTTTCCATTACAGTGTCCTCGGGTATTCTGATTTGCGTGGTTGGCTTAGGTATCCCTGATGTAACCGCGAGTGCCTTGTACTATCTTTTGGGTTCAACCTTCGCTGTGGCGGCCCTGTTTTTATTGACTGAATTGATGGACCGCGTGCGTGATATGGAAGCTGCGCAGCGTCGACAAGACGAAGAAGAGGACGTCAGTCTGCCTTTCGGTTTTGCCGAGTCGCGCCTTAATCCGGACGTCAACCTTGATGACAATGAAGAGGCCTTAATTGGCAAGCCAACTCCGGGGTCGATTGCTTTACTAGGCCTTACCTTCATTGTGTGCACTTTGTTGGTGGCTGGCCTGCCGCCTTTGTCCGGTTTTTTGGGCAAGTTTGCGGTTGTGTCGGCCTTGCTTCCAATCGCCGACACTGATTTCACCACCACGCCAGGTATGTGGACGCTCATGGTGATGTTGTTTGTTTCTGGCCTGTTTGCCCTGGTGGCACTCACCCGCATTGGTATTCGGTTTTTCTGGATGACCAGCGAGCGTCCAGCCCCATTGCTGCGTACCATCGAGTATCTGCCAGTGGCATTATTGATTGTTTTTTCGGTGCTGTTGACTGTTCGGGCCGAAGTGGTCATGAAGTTTGCGAAGCAAACGTCGCAGGCGCTTCATTCTCCGCAGGGCTATATCCAGGCCGTGTTGTCGGCCAAGCCTCAGTGGTCACCCACCAATGCCTATCGTCTTGACCAGGAGGCGCCATGATCCGCAAGTTATTGCCCGACCCTTTGCTAACACTGGGCTTGATCGCCTTGTGGCTTGTTTTGAATCGGTCTTATGGTTTGGGCCACTGGTTGTTTGCGGTGGTGTTGGGTGTGCTAGTCCCTTTGCTTGTTCAACCCCTAAGGCCTGTGCCGGTGTTTTTCAAAAGACCCGGCTTGGCGTTCGTTTTGTTTTGGCGCGTGGGGCTGGATGTGGTGGTTTGGAATTGGCGTATTCTCCGAGGAACTTTGGCCACCGGCGACAAGGTGCCCAAGGGCGACTTTGTGGTTGTTCCACTCGACTTGCGTGATCCCAATGGTTTGGCTGTGCTGGCGGCAATTCTGTGCGTAATTCCGGGCACAATTTGGTCTGAGTTGGCCTTGGATCGCAGTGCTCTGTTGGTGCATGTGTTCGACATGAAACATGCAGAAGAGGAAATCCAAACCATCAAGAACCGCTACGAAAAACCTCTCATGGAGATTTTTCAATGAGTACGTTTTTGTTTGTATCCATCATAGTGACATTGGCTTTCTATTCTCTGGCCATGGGTTTGACTTTGTATCGCATGTTGGTGGGTCCGAGGGCTCAAGACAGGGTGTTAGCCATGGACTTGATGTACACCATTGGCATGTTGACGTTGATGGTGTTGGCAATTCGGTATCAAAGTGAAATGTACTTTGAAGCGGCCTTGTTGATTGCTTTGTTCGGGTTTGTTGGCTCCGCAGCCATGGCCAAGTTTTTGCTGCGTGGCGAGGTGATTGAATGATTATTGCGGCACCTTTGTGGATTGAAATCGTGGTCGGCGTACTGCTTGTGGTCTCGGGTGTGTTTACGCTTTCCTCAGCAATCGGGATTTTGCGGTTTAAAAGCTTTTTTCAGCGTATGCACCCCACGGCACTGGCTTACAGCTTCTCGGCTTGGTTGGTTACCTTGGCCAGTATTGTGTATTTTTCTGCTGTGGATTTCTCGCTGACGTTGCACCCTTGGCTGATTGTGATTTTCCTGTCTATTACTGTGCCAGTAACCACAATTTTCTTGGCACGAACTGACTTATTTCGTAATCGAATTGCCAAAGCACCTGAGATTGAAGTACCGCCTCCCTTAAGCGAAATGGCATCGCCATTGCCCAGAAAAAAGCCAGCCCACCTCGACTAATGGCCAGAGAGGGCACTAGCCCTGGCGGATTTCGCTGGGGCTTTTGCCAAACCATCGTTTGCATGCCCTGCTAAAGGCGGAGGCATCGGAAAACCCAAGGTCTAGTGCGATTGCGGTGAGTGTGTCGCCGGTATGTTTCAGGCGTCGCTGGGCCTCGTGTTGTCGAATGTCTTCCACCATGGCCGCGAGGCTGGTACCTTCTTCCGCCAGTTTACGCTGAAGGTTGCGAGCGCTCATGTGCATGGTGGAAGCAGCCTGTTCTATGGTGGGCGCGCCGTGTTCCAATTGTTGCAATATCCAGGTACGTAATTGTCGGCTGACGCTATTCACAGGTTTAAGGCGTTCGATAGCCGCCTGGCTGGCCTGGTCGAGGTGTTCTGCAATCAAGGGGTTTGCGCCCTTCAGGCGGGTGTGTACGGTGGCCAACGCATACACGATACGCATGGTTTCGCAGCCAAATATCAAGGGAGCTGCAAAGCTTTTTTCAAAGAACTCCAGGTTGCCTGTTTGCGGTGCAGGGCGACTTAATTCAACCCGCAAAGGCACCAAACCCGGGTCTCCCAGGCCTTTGCCGGCGTTGGCCAACAAGCAAAGAAAACCGTCGGTGGATTGATGTGCGGGTTGAGCGCCTTCCCTCAGTTTGAGTTCAACAATGAATTCAGACTCGGTGGTTTGAAGCTCGATTGCACTGGCGTCTGTGACCAAATCAGCAAACCTTCGCATGCGACCAAACGCCTGCTCCAGGGTCTCGCTGGCCATGACGCTAAGCCCCACCGCGTGAAAGGTTGCTGGCGTGATGTGCCGAATGGCTTTGATGCCCAACGTTTCATCACCCGTGGCCTGAACGGCTTTTTGCCACAGCAGGGTGGTTTGTGGCACGGGATAGCGTGCTTCCGGAGACTCCAGCAGGGCAATGTCAAGCCCGGCTTGCTCAAACAAGGGGGCCGGTTGACAGCCCTGCAGCTCCAGTTCGCGCGCCAATCCGCGCATCCAGCTGGCCAGCGCGGTGGGCGTATTCGGGTTCGAATTGCACGCTTTGTTGTTCATTGCTTCTTGATTTTGGCGCCGAAGGTCATGGGCTTGTCGTTCTGGAACAAGCTTTACTTGTCAAACCCAAGCATACTTCAATCACCAAAAGCCAAAACGAAAAGAGGCAAGAGTATGTCAAGTTTGAGTGAAAAACTGATGGGTCAGGCGGCAAAGGCCGATGGTGGCTCACGCATCAAGCAAAACAGCATCAATGCGCAGGATCAAAAACGCATTGCTGCCATTAAAACTGCGGTGCTGGCCGAAGGTGATCGCATTCGCGCCAAGTACCCGATTTTAAAGCATCAAGACCTGATCGGCATGGCCATTTTGCTGTTCTCGATTGCAGGTGCGGTTTTGACTGGTTGGGCTTATCTGGAAGGCGTGCTGGCCTGGTACGTGACCATTCCAGTGATTGCGATTTTCCTGAGCTTTACGCACGAGCTGGAACATGACCTGATTCACTACATGTATTTCCGCAAGAACAAGTTCATGCACAACCTCATGATGGCTCTGGTGTGGATTTGCCGCCCCAGCACCATCAATCCTTGGGCACGTCGCCACCTCCACTTGCATCATCACAAGCATTCCGGCACTGAAACCGATCTGGAAGAGCGCGCAATCACCAACGGTGAGCGCTTCACGCCCCTGCGTCTGTTGATGATGTTTGATCTGGAACTGAGTGTTGTGCTGCGGATGTTCAAGATTCCAAAGAACCGTCGCCTGAAAATGTTGATGATGGGTGCTGCCGGCAACTTCCCTGTGGCTTCCGTGTTCTACATTGGCTGGCATGCCTACGTGGCGTACTGGGCCATCGAGGCGGCTGCATGGGCTGTTGGGTACAGTGTGCCTTGGCCAGCGTTTGTGACTCCTGAGCTTGTGGCCACTGCCAATACAGTTGCAGTGCTGATTTTTGCCCCTAACCTGTTGCGCTCTTTCAGCATCAACTTCATCAGTTCGAACATGCACTATTTCGGCGATATTGAAGACGGTAATTTCGTTCAGCAGTGCCAGGTACTCAACAGCAAGTGGTTCATCATTCCCCACCTGTTCTGTTTCAACTTCGGCTCCACACATGGCATTCACCACTTTGTAGTACGTGACCCGTTCTATATTCGCCAAATGACCGCCAAGCGTGCCCATGAGGTGATGCGAGAAAACGGTGTTCGATTCAATGATCTGGGCACTTTCAAGCGAGCCAACCGTTGGTCCATGAACGAGCAAGGTCAAAAAGAGGCAGGATACCAGGCCGCCTAAGAGCCTGTTGATCCAAAACCGCTCTTTGCTAGAGAGAGGGCGGCGTAGTTCTAGTGTCATTGGCTGAATTCTTCAATGGGGCAGCCTACTCCGTCGACACGAAGGGCGCTTTTCGAAAGGAAAGCGCTCTTTTTTTGTCTTTGAAATTCAGGATGTTGGAGTTCTACAGCCTTCCATCTTATAATGAGGAGTTTTTCGTTTGTATTTGCAGGTGTAGCGGAAATGCCAATTTATGCGTATCGCTGTGAAGCGTGTGGCTTCGAAAAAGACGTGTTGCAAAAACTGAGCGATGCCCCTTTGACCCAGTGTCCAAGTTGTGGGCAGGCCAGTTTTGCAAAGCAGGTGACTGCGGCAGGCTTTCAATTAAAAGGCTCGGGTTGGTATGTCACTGATTTCCGGGGCGGCAGTGGAGCGTCGTCGGTGACGGGCTCAACGGCGGCGTCCGGTGCCTCAGCGGCGTCGACCAGCGCACCCTCACCCTCAACCACTGCGCCGAGTGCCGATGCCAGCTAAATCCACAGCCAAGTCATCGGCCAAGTTGCCTGAACGGGTATTGAACTCGGACATCATCAAGAAATACCTGCTGACGGGTTTGTTGATCTGGGTGCCTTTGGGCATCACCTTGTGGGTGTTGGCCTTGGTGGTGGGTTTGATGGACCAAACCCTGATGTTGCTGCCCGATGCTTTGCACCCCCGGGTGTGGCTGGGTGTGCATATTCCCGGGCTGGGTGTTATTTTGACGCTTGCCGTGCTGTTGGGCACAGGGGTGTTGGCAGCCAATTACTTTGGTGCATGGTTGTTCAAGGCAGGGGACTGGGTGCTGTCGCGCATTCCCCTGTTCAAAATTGTGTACAACAGCGTCAAGCAGGTGTCCGATACGCTGTTAAGCTCGTCTGGCAAAGCATTCACACGTTCGGTGTTGGTGCCCTATCCACACCCCGGGGTGTGGGCCTTGGGTTTTGTGACCGGCACACCGCCGCCCAGCCTGCTGGAGAACCTGAATGATCAAGGGCCGCTGGTGTCCGTTTATGTGCCCACCTCACCCAGCCCAGCCTCGGGATACGTGATCATGGTTCCAGAGAAATTATTGCGTCCGTCCGGTTTGTCGGTGGACGAGGCCTTGAAGTACATTGTGTCTTTGGGGGTGGTAACACCTTCTGATGACGTGTTGGATCAACCCATTAAACAAGACTTACATTCATGAAAATGCGTACTGACTATTGTGGCAATGTGTCACAGGCCTACTTGGGCCAAACCATTGCCCTGTGCGGCTGGGTACAACGTCGCCGTGACCACGGTGGTGTTATTTTTATCGACCTTCGAGACCGCGAAGGTTTGGTGCAGGTGGTGTGCGACCCCGACCTGGCCGACGTGTTTGCCACGGCAGAAACATTGCGCAACGAGTTTTGTGTGCGTGTGGAAGGCCTGGTGCGTGCTCGCCCGTCGGGCACCGAGAACAGCAATCTGAAAAGCGGTGCAGTGGAGGTGTTGTGCAAGGGTCTCGAGATTCTGAATGCTTCAGTCACGCCCCCTTTCCAGCTGGATGATGAGAACCTGTCCGAGACCACGCGCTTGACCCACCGGGTACTCGATCTGCGCCGTCCGCAAATGCAGAAGAACCTGATGCTGCGTTACAAAGTCGCAATGGCGATTCGTAACCACTTGGATGCGCAGGGTTTTGTGGACATTGAAACGCCCATGCTGACCAAGAGCACGCCCGAAGGCGCGCGCGATTACCTGGTGCCCTCCCGGGTGCATGCGGGCGAGTTTTTTGCCTTGCCGCAATCGCCCCAGCTGTTCAAACAAATGCTGATGGTGGCTGGTTATGATCGTTATTACCAAATCACCAAGTGTTTCCGCGACGAAGACCTGCGCGCCGATCGTCAGCCTGAATTTACCCAGGTAGATATTGAAACTTCCTTTTTGACTGAGCAGGAAATTCGTGACCTGTTCGAGGACATGATCCGCAAGGTGTTCAAGCAAACCATGGATGTGGAATTGCAAAACCCCTTCCCCGTGATGCCCTACAGCGAGGCCATGGCGCGTTTTGGTTCAGACAAGCCCGACCTGCGCGTGAAGATGGAGTTCACTGAACTCACCGACATCATGAAGGATGTGGATTTCAAGGTGTTCTCCGGCCCAGCCAACATGGACAATGGCCGTGTTGTGGCGCTGCGTGTGCCTGGTGGTGCCGAGATTCCGCGTTCGGAAATTGACAACTACACCAAGTTTGTGGGCATTTACGGCGCCAAAGGTCTGGCCTGGATCAAGGTCAATGAGCTGGCCAAGGGGCGTGATGGTTTGCAGTCGCCCATCGTGAAAAATATTCACGACACAGCCCTGAATGAACTGCTCAAGCGCAGTGGCGCGGCTGATGGCGACATTCTGTTCTTTGGTGCTGACAAGGCCAAGGTGGTGAACGACGCCATGGGTGCACTTCGCCTGAAGATTGGCCATAGCGAATTTGGTCAGAAAGCCGGTTTGGTGCAGGGCAAGTGGGAGCCATTGTGGGTGATCGACTTCCCCATGTTTGAACTGGACGAAGAAGCTGGTCGCTGGGTGGCCTGCCACCACCCCTTCACGAGCCCCAAAGACGGCCATGAAGATTACCTGACCACCGATCCCGGCAAGTGTCTGGCAAAAGCCTATGACATGGTGCTGAACGGTTGGGAATTGGGCGGTGGTTCGGTCCGTATTCACAAGGAAAAGGTTCAGAGCAAGGTGTTCCGTGCGCTGAATATTTCTGAAGAAGAAGCTGCAGCCAAGTTTGGTTTCCTGCTGGATGCCCTGCAATACGGTGCGCCACCCCATGGTGGTTTGGCCTTTGGTCTGGATCGGATCGTGACCATGATGAGTGGTGCAGAGAGCATTCGAGATGTAATCGCTTTCCCGAAAACACAGCGTGCGCAGTGCCTGTTGACCCAGGCTCCAAGCCCAGTGGACGAAAAGCAGTTGCGTGAGTTGCATATTCGTTTGCGGCAGACCGAACCCAAAAACGTCGCTTGACCACCGTAGGCGGCGCAGTTTTGAGCGGTCATAAAATCCCTGTGTCGGTGCTGGTCGTGATGGTCAGCCCGGCCGGGGATTTTTTACTGATAGAACGGGCTGACAAAGCCGGTTACTGGCAATCAGTGACCGGTAGCCTTGATCTTCCGGATGAATTGCCCTTGCATGCGGCTGTGCGTGAGCTGGCCGAGGAAACCGGTTTTGCGGCCACGCCTGTGCAGTTACCCACTGTGCTGGATGCCAAACCTGATGAATTGTTGCAACCCGGCATACTCAGGCCGTGGCCACACAGTTTGCAGTATGAAATATTCGAACATTGGCGTCATCGCTACCCGCAAGGCGTTACCCACAATACGGAGCACTGGTTCCTGGTTTGTGTGCCTGCAGAGTTTGTTCCCCAGCTGGCTGCCAATGAACATGTCGGATATGCCTGGTTAAGTGCACAGGAGGCAGCGGACCGCTGTTTTTCACCCAACAATGCACAAGCCATTCTTGATTTGAACTTAAAGCTTCAGGCTGGGCTGGCTTGAAAATACAAAGGGGCCGCAATGGGCCCCTTTTTTCATATACGGTATATAGCTGCTGCTGGAAACGGTTTTAAACTGCTTTAGAAGGTTCAATATTTACGATTTGAGTATAGGGGTAACCCTAATTGGGGAGCAATACCCAGTGTTTGTGACATGACTTGAATTGACTTGGTAATTTACCGATCTATTTTCTAGGTATTGCATGTAATGCGACTTCGAATTGCGACCTACAACATTCACAAAGGGGTGATGGGCCTGCGCAAGCCCGCTTTGACGATTCATGCCCTGCGCGAACAAATTCACGCCATGAATGCAGACCTGGTGTTTCTGCAGGAGGTGCAAGGTAGACACGACCGCCATGCCGGCAAGTTTGAACATTGGCCCGAGGGTGGGCAGCACGAGTTTCTGGCCCAGTCACCTTCCGCGATTGATGACCTGTTGGGTCATGCCAGCCAACAATACTTCACAGCCTATGGCATGAATGCGGTGTATTCGCACGGGCACCATGGCAACGCCTTGTTGTCGCGATATGAAATTGAGTGGATGCTGAATCAGGACGTATCGGATCACAGGCTAGAGCAACGAGGTTTGCTGCATTGCTGCGTAAAGACTCCAGCAGGCCCCATTCATGCCATGGTGGCTCATTTTGGTTTGCTGTATCGCAGCCGTGTACGGCAAGCCAGCAAACTGATTGAGCATGTGGGGACGCATGTGCCTGCTGGCATGCCCTTGGTGGTTGCGGGCGATTTCAACGACTGGCAGCGCCGCCTGGGGCCAATTTTGCAGCAGGGCTTGCAAGCCGACGAAGTCATGCCACTGGACAAAAAAAATCGCCTGGCCCGTGTGGGTAGTTTCCCGAGCCGGTTTCCCGTACTGGGGCTTGACCGCGTATTTGCCCGTGGTTTTAAGGTTCATGAGGCCACGGTGCTTCACGGGCCTGCTTGGGCCAAGTTGTCTGACCATGCGCCATTCGTGGTCGATCTGGAGTGCGCATGGTCTTAAACCTGTTGCCTGCTGCGGCACCCGAGCGGGAAGGCAATGCCGTGGAGTTGCTGGTGGGTGGCGAGCAACTGTTTCCCCGAGCGTTGGACGCCATTGAGCAGGCCCGGCATGCCGTGCGCATTGAAACTTATATTTTTGCAAACGACCCAATTGGCCAAGCATTTTGTGAGGCGATGTGCCGGGCTGCAGCACGCGGTGTTGAAGTGCGCCTGGTGCTGGATGGTTTTGGTGGACAAGAGGGTGTGCGGACCTGGCTGCCTGCGTTGCAGCAACATGGCGTGCATGTTCGGGTGTTTCGACCTGAGGGGGTGTTGTTCAAGCTGAACCCGAAACGGCTTCGCCGCATGCACCGGAAAATCATTGCCGTCGATCACGACATTGCTTTTGTGGGTGGCATTAACCTGATTGATGACTGGAATCACGAGGGAGAACGCGATGAGTTGCTGAAGGCAACCGAGCGAGCGCGACGGAAAAGGGAGCCGATTTGGGGCGCTTCAGGTGGAATGCGCGAGCAAGCCATGACGGTGAATACTGATTTGCTTGATCAACAATCGCTTGGGCCCCGATACGACTTCGCGGTGCAGTTGAAGGGCCCAGTGGTGCAAGATGTGTGGCACAACATGGAGTGGCTGTGGCTGCAAATTGGCCCGGGTGGCCGGGTGACTGATACTTTTAGTTCGGCTTGGTGGAAGGAAAGGGTTGAACAGTTGCAAGAGGCCATGGCCCGCCAGCGCGCAATGCCCAAACCCAAACAGGCCGGCAAGGTGAAAGCACAATTGGCGGTACGCGATAATTTTCGCTTGCGCAGGCGAATTGAGCGCGCCTATGTGCAGGCCATTGGAAACGCGCAGTGCACGGTCATCCTGAGCAATGCTTATTTTCTGCCTGGTCGAAAAATACGCAAAGCCTTGTTGGCTGCGCGTGCGCGCGGCGTGCATGTTCAACTGTTGTTGCAAGGTCGGGTGGAGTATCGCTTTCAGCATTACGCCACGCAAAGTTTGTATTCCAGTTTGTTGGCGGCCGGCGTTGATATTTATGAATACTTGCCCAGTTTTTTGCATGCCAAAGTGGCGGTGGTGGATTCCAATTGGGCCACTGTGGGTTCGTCCAACCTGGACCCCTTGAGTTGCCTGTTTGCTCGTGAAGCGAATGTGATTGTGTATAACCGCGAGTTTGCGAGTGCGCTGCGCGAAGAGCTACAAAAATCCATTCAGAAAGACAGCCGCGAAATTCAAGCCCATGAACACGCACAGCGACCTTTGAAAGAAAGGGTGTTCAGTTGGCTGTGTTATAAATTAATGCTTCTGGCTGTTTTTTTGGGTGGTTTTGGCAGCCGGTATTAGTACTTGTTCTTGAAGGTTGTGCGGCATGGATTTGGTGGTAAGTCGTCCCGAAGGTTTGTATTGTCCGCCGGGCGATTTTTACATCGACCCGTGGCGCAAGGTAGACCGCGCAATCATTACCCATGCGCATGCTGACCATGCCCGTGTTGGCCACAACCATTACCTGTGTGCTGCGCCCGGTGAGGGCGTGCTACGCACGCGTTTGGGAAATATTTCCCTCGACACCTTGCCCTACGGTGCAAGCACCGTTCACAACGGCGTGAAAATTTCTCTGCACCCGGCGGGTCATGTGTTGGGGTCTTGTCAAATTCGGCTGGAGTATCAAGGCCAGGTGTGGGTGGCCAGCGGTGATTACAAGGTGGCTCCCGATTTAACTTGCGATGCATTCGAACCGGTGAAGTGCCACACCTTCATTACAGAGTCTACCTTTGGTTTGCCCATTTACCGCTGGCGCAGCGATGCTGAAATTTACGCCGAGATCAATGCCTGGTGGGCTGCCAATGCAGCACAAGGTAAAGCCAGCGTGTTGTACGGCTATTCATTTGGCAAGGCACAACGAATACTGGCAGGTGTCGATTCAAGCATTGGCCCGATTGTGTGCCACAGTGCTTGCGAAGGCCTGAACAAGGCCTATCGCGATGCGGGTGTGAAGTTGCCAGAAACGTTGACCGTGAGCGAGGTGCTCGATAAATCCACTTACAAAACCTGCCTTGCCATTGCACCGCCTGCTGCCCAAGGCGCAGCCTGGATGAAGCGATTTGGCAATGCGTACTCCGATGCGTTTGCCTCGGGCTGGATGCAGTTGCGTGGCGGTCGCAGACGCAGCAATGTAGACCGGGGTTTTGTGATGTCTGACCATGCAGACTGGCCCGGGCTGATGCGTGCCATCGGGGCTACTGGTGCAGAACAGGTGATCGTGACTCACGGCTATGTTCAGGTGATGGTGCGCTGGCTGCAAGAGCAGGGATTGAATGCACGTGCCTTCGTGACTGAGTATGGCGGCGAAGGAGAAGGCGAACAGGAGCCCGCAGCATGAAGCAGTTTGCAGAATTGTTCGCTGAACTGGATGGCTCTACCTCAACTTTGCACAAGGTGCAGGCCTTAAAGCATTACTTTGAACATGCGCCCGCTGAGGACGCTGCTTGGGCAGTGTACTTCTTGTCCGGCGGCAAGCCCAAGCGCACTGTGCCCACGCGCACACTGCGCGAGGTAGCCCTGCAAGTGAGTGGCTTGCCCGATTGGTTGTTTGAGGAAAGTTATCAGGCGGTGGGCGATTTGGCAGAGACAATCGCGCATGTATTGCCGACCTCCTCTACAGTGCCCAGCCAGTCGGAAGGCTTGGCCTGGTGGATGCAACACCGAATTCTGCCCCTGCGCAATCTGCCCGACGAAGATCGCATTGCGGCTGTGCAAACTTGCTGGAATGAACTGACCGCCACGGAGCGATTTCTGTTTGTGAAACTGGTGGGCGGCGGATTTCGAGTGGGGGTGTCCAAGCTGTTGGTGATCCGTGCCTTGGCTGAACTGGTTGGGCTGGATGCCAAACTGGTGGCCACTCGCATGATGGGGTTTGCCGATGCAAGCAACCAACCCACAGCAGAGCAGTTCAGCGCATTGTTGGCTGTGCCCGAAAACAGCAGCACAGGGCAAGACCCCGGCCGTTTGGGTCAGCCCTTGCCGTTTTTTCTGGCCCATCCCTTGCAAGAGGAGCCTGAAGAGTTGGGCCCACTTGATGATTGGCTGGTTGAATGGAAGTACGACGGCATTCGCGCTCAGGTGGTGAAAGAGGGTGGGCAGGTGTGGGTGTGGTCGCGCGGTGAAGAGTTGGTCAGTGAACAATTTCCCGAGTTGCAGGCCGCGTTTTCAGATTGGCCCGAGGGCAGCATTCTGGACGGTGAAATTTTGGTGTGGCAAGGCGATGCGCCGGCGGGTTTCAATGCTTTGCAAGGGCGTTTGAATCGCAAAGTGGTTAGCAAAAAATTAATGGCTGATGCGCCGGTTGTTTTTTTGGCTTACGACCTGCTTCGGCTTCATGGTGGCAACCTGGTAAACCTTCCTCAGCGTGAGCGCCGAACTGCACTGGAGAAATTTTATGCTTCACACCATGAACAAAGTGCCGTGAATGCCATGCCGCGTTTGTTGTTGTCGCAAAGTGTGAAAGCGCCCCACTGGGATGCATTGAAGCTGTTGCGCGAAGAAAGCCGTGGGCGAGGTGTGGAGGGTTTCATGCTGAAGCACCTGGAGTCCAAATACGGAGTTGGGCGTACCAAAGCCGATGGCTTGTGGTGGAAATGGAAAATTGATCCAATGACCGTGGATTGCGTGTTGGTGTATGCCCAGCGGGGCCATGGCCGCCGCGCAAGCCTGTACACCGATTACACCTTTGCCGTGTGGGAAACACCACCCGCTTCTGAGGCGCAAGCGCAAGAGGTGGCACAGGCAATTGCGAACGGTGAGAAAGTGGAAGACACCGTGGCCCGTGGTTTGCCCCGTTTGGTGCCATTTGCCAAGGCTTACTCTGGCCTGACCGATGAAGAATTCAAGGAAGTGGATCGAGTCATTCGCAAACACACTGTTGACAAGTTTGGGCCGGTTCGCACTGTGGTACCAGTGCTGGTTTTCGAACTTGGATTCGAAGCAATTTCCCGCTCCACTCGTCATAAAAGTGGGGTGGCCGTTCGTTTTCCACGTATGCTGCGCATTCGCCACGATAAACCTTTGCATGAAGCCGATCACCTTGCCGTGCTCGAAGCTTTGTTGCCCCCGGAGAATGCAGTTTGAATCCTGAGAACAGTCGCTTGCTCGGCATTGATTTTTCCAGCAGCCCCACCAAGAAAAAGCCGATTGCTGTGGCTGTGGGCCACTGGCAAGGCACAGTGCTGGCGGTTGATGAACTGATGTCGCTGACCACGCTGGGCGAGTTTGAAACCCTGTTGAAAGAAGGGCCGCAGGCGTTTGGAAAATTCGAGCGCGCAGCAGGGCCTTTGGAACAGTTGGGGTTTGTGGCGGCGATTGACATGCCGTTTGGTTTGTCGCGCAAACTGGTCGAAGGCTTGAAGTGGCCAGGTGCCGGGCGTACCGACTTCAAGGCCTGGGAAAATCTGATCAGTTACTACAGTGCGCTAAGCCGTGAGCAAATTCGCGCCACCTTCAAAGCCTGGTGTGATGCAAGGCCTGCCGGGCACAAGTTTGCGCACCGTGAGTGCGATGGCCCTGCGGGCTCCTCGCCTTCGATGAAGTGGGTGAACCCGCCGGTGGCCTATATGCTGCATGCGGGTGCACCGTTGTTGATGAAATCAGGCGTTCATATCCCAGGCATGCAACGTGGTGACCCTACCCGCGTGGCCCTGGAGGCCTACCCCGGCTACCTGGCTCGCAAGGTGTTGAACCGGGCCAGTTACAAAAGCGACGACCCGAAAAAAGACACTGCGGATCGCCGAATGGCCCGTTCCGAGTTGTTGTGTGCCCTGGAGGAGGGCATGTTGTTTGGCATCAAGGTGCAAGTGCGGCCTTATTTGCGTGCGAAGTTGCTTGACGATGTCAAAGCCGATCACCTGGATGCAGTGTTGTGTTGCTTGGTCGCTGGGTGGGCTGCAAAACGTGCTGATTCCAATTTCGGTTTGCCCAAGCTGATTGACCCTGTGGAAGGCTGGATCGCGGGTGTGACGCCCTAAGTGCCCTTGCCCGGCAATTCAATGCACACCAGCAAACCGTTTGGCGCGCAGTTTCGTGCGTCAAGCACCCCATTCACACGCTGAATCGACTTCTTGGCGATTGCCAAACCCAGACCATGGCCTGAGTGTTCTCCATGCTTGAAAAATGGAGTGAACAGTTTGGGCAGCAGCGCGGCGGGCACGCCCGGCCCTTGATCCTTGATTTCAATGCGCAACTGTTTCTCCTGAAGCGAACAATCGATGCTCACGGTTGTGTTGGCAGGTGTGTGCTTGATCGCATTGCGAATGATATTGTCGAATGCGCCTTGCAGGCTTTCGGCATCGCAATTCAAACTCCATCGTTTTACCCGGCTGTTGAACACCACTTGTTTGTTCTGTTGTTCTGCCTCAAATTGTGCGTCATCCACCACGGCCAACAGCAATTCAATCACATTGTGTTCGCGGTTGCTTTCCGGGTTTTGCCTGGAGTCGAGTCGGGACAGATTCAGCAGTTGTCCGATCAGGTTGTCCAGTCTTTCTGCCTCGGTTTCAATGCGGCTCAAGCTGGTATCCAGCTGGGACGGGTTTTGGCGGGCGAGGCCTACGGCCAGATTCAGGCGTGCCAATGGAGAGCGAAGTTCATGCGACACATCATGCAGCAGGGCTTTCTGTTGTTCAATGCGGGTTTCAATTTCCTCAGCCATGTGGTCAAAACCACTGAGTAATTCCCCAATTTCATCGCTGCGTTTTTTGCCGGTTTTGTGGCCGTTTGAAATACGCACACCCAATCGACCCTTGCCCGCTTCCCTGAACGCATTTTTCAAAGTGTTCAACGGCCTGCTGAATGTATAAGCCAATACCCCTGCAAATAACAGACTGGCCAAAAACGCGGCAAACAAACCTGCGCCGGGGATGGGTGGAAGTGGCGGCTCGAGCGCTTCGCGTTGCTTGCGCTTTTCACTGTGAGTTTGTTCAGGTTCTCCAGTGTTGGGATTGACCGTATTTGATGGTTCTGGATGGCGACGATTGCGTGGAATGAAAAGAATCCATTGCGACTGATCTTGCGCGGTGACTCTCAAGATACCCTGCTCGGTTGGCTCATTGTTGTTGAACAAGGCAGTAATCCGTTGCTGAATATTCTCAGGCACCTCACGGCTTAATATCTCCTGGCCTTCGCTTGACACCGCAAACACCGGTATGGCGTTGCCAGTTCGCTGGCGGTTACGGTCCAACAGGTCACGCAAGGCATTTGGCCCTTTGCCTTCAAGTACTTCCTGAATGGTTTCAAGCATGAATTGGGCACGTGGACCTTCAGCAATGTCGCTGCTGGCGGGTTTTTCTCGCATCAGGTACAACGCGGTCCCGGTGGCCACAGCCGCAGCGATCAGGCACAACCAAAAACCAAAGAAGAATTTCCAGAACAACTTGCCCATGAATGTAGCCCTGGCTAATCGAGACTGAGCTGATAGCCCTGCCCGCGAATGGTGTGCAAGGTCAAGGGTAGGCGCTCATCGTTCAGATTCAGTTTGTTGCGCAGGCTGCTCAAGTGCACATCAATGCTGCGGTCAAACCGCTCCAGCGGGCGCCCCAGACCCTGTTCGCTCAGCACCGCCTTGCTGACCACCTGGCCTGCATGGCTGGCCAAAACCTCCAGCAAGTTGAACTCGGCGCTTGTCAGTTCTACCTCGTTGCCGTTTAACAGCACCTTGCGTTTGGCGGGCTGCACCTCCAGTGGGCCCAACTGAAGTGCTTGCTTCGGTGCGTTGTTGGAATCATTGGCGCGCCGCAAAATTGCACGGACACGGGCCACAATTTCACGGGGCAGGCAAGGTTTGGGCACGTAGTCGTCGGCACCCAACTCTAACCCCACAATGCGGTCAATGTTGTCGCCCCGTGCAGTCAGCATCAACACTGGGGTGTTGTACTTCAGCCGAATCTGTTTCAGGGTTTCAAGCCCACTTTGCTGCGGCATCATGACATCGAGCACCACCAGCTGGTATTGATCGTCCGCCAGTTTTTTCAAACCCTCGATTGGGTTGGCACAATGCTCTGCTTCAAAGCCTTCACCGCGCAGGTACTCGCACAGCATTTCGCCCAGTTCAATGTCGTCGTCGATATGAAGTATTTTCGTCATGGCTTCAATATTACTCGGCAGCCTGGGTAGATGCGCAATTGTTTGCAATCGCTTTTACCCATCTTTACACAGCCTACATCCTCGTTTACAAGCCGGTTTTGCACAATGCAGTTGTCCATTACACAAGGAGTAGACAAATGAATGTATCCAGACTGACCATCCAGAAAATGATTGCTGTCACCGCGATGGCCATGGCGATTCCCATGAGTGCGTACGCAGGTCATCACGAGGAAGGTGGCAAAAAGCAGCATTCGGAAATGCGTCACCACCACAAGCATGGTGGCATGGGCATGTTGAAGCAGCTTGATTTGACCGAGGCTCAGCAGGCGCAGGTGAAACAGATTATGGACAAGCAAAGGACCGAAATGAAAGCAGCCATGAGTGATCGCCGCGCACACCGCGAAGAAATGAAGTCGATTGTTGAGCAAGACACATTCGATGCCGCCAAAGCGGAGCGACTGATTGCCCAGCAACAGGAACAGGAACGTGCCACCAAATTGAGCATGCTGCGTACCCAGCACGAGATCTACAAAGTACTGACACCCGAACAGCGCGAGAAGGCGAAAGTAATTCGTGCCGAATGGAAAGAGAAAATGAAGGAGCGCTACAACAAACGCAAGGCGGAGAGTGCAAGTAATGCCATGTAATACCTGAATTTTGTAGGTACTTTCCCAACCACCTTTTGAAGTATTCCAGCAGCTGTGCTTTTGCCCCTATACTGTTTCAAAAAAAGGAGACAGTTAATGGGGCAATCTTTTATTCGACTCGCATTGGCCTGCACTTTGACAGCAGCCGGCACCACAGCAATTGCAGCCCCTCCGGGCTTGCTCATGACCTACAGCTTCGACAGTTTGTCGGGCAAGTTTGGTCAACCACAGGAAATCAAGGCCCGATCCTTCACCCTGGGTGCAACCCTGGTAGGCGAGGGGTATCGTGCTTCCCTGTTTGTGCCCTACATTTCACTGGAAGGTCCTGGTACCCTGGTTGCGGGTACAGTGGCGGGCACCAACGGCCCGGCTCGTCGCAGTGAGCAAGGCTTGGGTGATATGGTGGCCACATACACTACCGATATTATCGGCGGCATTCAAACCAAGGGCTTTGCCATGTCGGCAACAGGCTTGGTGAAAATTGCTACTGGCAATGAAGACCGGGGGCTTGGCACAGGCAAGACAGACTACGGCATTCAGACTGACCTGGCCTATCGCTTTAACAATGGATTCGGACTGACCGCAGTGCTGGGTCGCCAGTACTACGGTGATACCCCAGAGCTCCCCTTGCTCAATGGCAACTACGCCACCGTGGGCGTGAATTTCCCATTGGGCGATTCTTTGTTTGTCAATCTGACCACCTCTCAGCGGGATGAGCTGCTTGCGGGTACTGAGAAGCGCAAGGAACGGGCAATTTCAGCAGTGTATGCGCTGGACACCACTTCAGCCCTGCAGTTTGGTTACACCAAAGGCCGCAGCACGGCCAGTCCCGACGATGTTCTGTCGGTCAGCTACGTGTCGCAGGTCGAGTAAAACCCGGTCCGGAATTTCTGCCAATGGAGCGGGGTGGCGCAAAAGTGTCACCCCGGGCTCTCCCCAGTGGTACACCATGCTGCGCTGCAGTAAAATAAGGGTCTTGATTTCAACAGGCGAGCACCGTGTCCAAAGATCTTTCACACCTTCTAGATGCCAACCGAACCTGGGCTGCGGCTCAAGTGGACAAAGACCCCGAATTTTTTAAACGCCTCGAGAATCAGCAATCCCCGGAGTACTTCTGGATTGGTTGTTCTGACAGCCGAGTGCCCGCCAATACCATTGTCAATTTGTTACCCGGTGAAGTTTTTGTACACCGCAACGTGGCCAACCAGGTGTTTCATGGCGATTTGAATGGGCAATCGGCCACGCAGTTTGCTGTTGAGTTTTTAAAGGTCAAACACATTATTGTGTGTGGTCATTATGGCTGCTCGGGCGTGCGCATGGCGATGCGGGGTGACAGGGTGGGTTTGGCTGACGCGTGGGTGCGTCCAATTCATCAGTTGGCACGCAGGCATGGGCTGGTAACCTGCGATGCTGCCCTTGAACAGAAATGCCACGATCAACTGTGCGAGTTAAACGTAATTGAACAGGTGAAACACCTGTGCGAGAGCACTTTGATTGAGGATGCGTGGGAGCGTGGACAAGACCTCACGGTTCACGGCTGGTTGTATAGCCTGAAAGATGGCATTGTACGGAACCTCCAAATTTCCATTTCGGACCCCAAGGATCTCGACAAGATTTACACCGAGGCAGTGGCTGCACTGAAAAAGCGTTACAGCTGATCGATTCTTGGTCTAGAATGAGGAAATAATTCAAGCGTTTGTTTGAATTGTGGGTTCATTTAAAATTCTAGGAGACGATTTACATGGCTTTCTCAACCCAATCCAAACTGGGCGATTTGCTGGACAACCCCCAAACCGCAGCAATTTTGGAAAAACACATGCCCGGCATTTCTACACACCCGCAAATCGGCATGGGCAAAGGTTTCCCATTGGCTGTTGTGGCCAATTTTTCCGGTGGTTTGATTACCCAGGAAATGCTGGAAGCCGTGGACGCTGAATTTGCTGCATTGGGCTGATCGATTCGTTGATTCGGATTGACTGTTCCAGTTGGTTGATCAACGGCGAGTGGGCCAGTTCCATTCGCCGTTCTGTTTTTGTTCAAGAGCAGGGCATTGATGAATCCGAAGAATGGGATGAACACGACTCGGTTTCTACGCATGTTCTTGCCTGGTTAGGCGACAAGCCCGTGGGCACGGCAAGGTTGTTGCCTGAAGGCAAAATTGGCCGAATGGCTGTACTCCCTGAATTCAGAAGCCAGGGAATCGGTAGTGCCATGTTGCTGGCTTTGCTGGCGGTGGCGAAAGAAAAAAGTTTGCCGCAGGTGCGCCTGAGTGCGCAACAGCAGGCGATGGAATTTTACAGTCGACATGGATTTGCACCGTGTGGTGATTCCCACATGGAGGTGGGAATACCCCACCAGTGGATGGTGCGAGACCTGACAACATAAAAAAGGACTGGGTTGTGGCTAGAGTATTGAAAGAACAAAAACACGATGACGGGCGGCGTGGCGATATTATTCGCGCTGCTGCCAAGCTGTTTCGCGACAAGGGATATGACGGAGCCAGCATGCGGGCGATTGCCAATGCGGTTGGTATGCAGTGCGGCAGCCCCTTTTATCACTTTGCCAGCAAGCAAGACATTCTGGTGGCGGTGGTTGAGGAAGGCTTGCGCCAGGGGCTTGAAAAAAACCCGTGCTGTCGTCAAACCGAACTTGCCAGCCGACGCGCAGTTTCGCGCCCTGGTGAAAGTACACCTCAGCATTATCCTCGAGGACGGCAACGACTTCATTCCGGTGATGCTATACAACTGGCGTTGCCTGGACGAGGTGCACCAGCGCAGGCTGATTGCCACTAAAGATGAATACGATGCCATTTGGCAAAATGCTGTGAACGGCTTGCACAATGCCGGTTTTCTGGGTGGTGACACCAAGTTTGCACGCTTGATGGTGTTGGGTGCCATGAACTTCATGGTGACTTGGTACAAACCCAAGAGGGGCGATAACCTGGACACGCTTTCTGACAAAGTAGTGGCCTTCTTTTTGTCGCAGCACGCTTGATGTTCGCTGCGCAAAGCAAAAACCCTTGCTGGTTTGGATAACCGCCAGCAAGGGTTTTTTGTTGCTGAGTTTTTGCGATTAACGCAGCAAACCTGTCAGTGAAGCTGGGCGTGCAGCAATCACATTCTGGATCAAGCTGGAGGTCATCGCAGTAATCGCACCCAACTGGCCGGCATTCATCATGCTGGCAGTGGCGCTCAAATTACCAGCCATGTTGGCCGTGGCCAAGCCTGCAATATCCAGTGAACCTGTGCTGGCCATGTCGGCAGCCACATTTGCGCCGGAGGTCATGTTGGCCACATTTTGCACGGTGCCCAAGACACCACCGGTGACACCTTCAACCACGGTGCCTGCTGTCTGGTAAACGCCATCGACTGTATTCAACACCTGGCCCAGTTGCTCACCGCTCAAGGTCACCGTGGCGCTCAGGCTTGCGTTGGCGCTCGCCATGGCCTGGCCAGCGTTGTCTTGACCTGCTTCGGCAGATTCACCCACGCTATCATCTGCCGCAGCGGTTTGATCACCTGCTTCAGGTTGTTCCATTTCGGGGGCTTCAGCAGTGGGTGCAGGTTCGTTTGTGGGGGTTGGTTCAGCCACTGGTGTTGGTTCTGGCGAGGCTTCTGGTGCAGGTTGCGCGGCAGGTGGTTGCTGGCGCTGGAACAGGCTGACCTTGATTTCACCTTGTGCCTGACCTTGGGCAGAAGCCTGCTGGCCTGAGTGCGCAGCGGCGAACAAAGCGCCCCAGCCGTTCAAGGTGGCAATGTCAGAAGCCTTGGCTGTCATGGGCATTGCGAAAGAGGAAGCGATGGCTGCAACGATTGCGATCTGTTTAACTTGCATGGTGTTCTCCTGTTTGTTGGGTGTAGTAGGCGCTCTCTGGATCTCGCCTCACACTTTCACTAACGGAGACACCGTGTAGGAAAAAGATAACTAGCTAGGGGGTCCGCCCAACGTGGTGTACCCCTTCAAACAGGTGAAGATTATTCGGTAATTTTCATGTTCAGCAGCACTTGGGCCATGCCCTTGCCCAGTGGATCATTTCTCATGGAGGTCATTCCCCCGCCGTCCAGTGCTTCTTTCATAACGAGATTAAAGGCTTGAACTTGAGGTAACTCGAAAGTGTGAACCTCACCTTTTACCAGGTGCGCCAGGTAGTTTTTTACGTTCTCGGGGCGCAGTAAATGCCGCAACAATGGCCAATATTCAGGCTTTCTGGCCACGATACCGACGTTGCTGGTATCCCCTTTGTCACCGCTTCGGCCATGCGCGATTTCAATCAAGGGTTTGCCCAACAACTCACCGGGTATCGAGATGTTGTCCAATGACTTTTCGGCACTGTGAGGGATATCGGCGCTGGGTTTGGGATGTTCTGGCTCTTGGTATCCAATGCTTTCTCCGCCCAACTTCACCACTGCGGTTTGCATGTGTTTGGGCACAAAGCAGCTGAACATTTTTACCAAGGGGGTTACATTGGGGCGTCCCATGCCAAAGTTGCCGCTGGTCCCAGGCGCATAGCTGGTGCCTGCCGGGGCAATTTCACGAGAGAAAATTGCTGCAGCTTTTTTGTCGCTGTGCGTAATTGCGATGCGCATCATGGCTTCGTGACCCAACTGCACCTGTGCATGTGGGCCCAAATCGGTTTCACTGCCAATGATTTCGATGGATGTGCGGGTGTAGTCTGCCAAACCTTGTCGCTTGAACATGGCGCGTGTGCGTTCCAG